>NZ_PJJU01000038.1:0-57406 GCF_002929635.1 Cryobacterium sp. M25
GGCGGCGGCGTTCGGCCCGGCGGCGGCGTTCGGCCCGGCGGCGGCGTTCGGCCCGGGGGCGGTTCGCGCTGATGCGCGCCGTCATCCCTGACGCCGACAGCATGCACGAGTTCGGCCGCACGGTCGCGGGGCTGCTGCAGGCCGGCGACCTGATCGTGCTGACCGGGCCCCTCGGCGCCGGAAAGACGACCTTCACCCGCGGCCTTGGGGAGGGTCTGCAGGTGCGCGGCTCGGTCACCAGCCCCACCTTCGTGCTGGCCCGCACCCACCCCAGCACGATCGGCGGACCCCCGCTCGTGCACGTCGACGCCTACCGGCTCGGAAGCGCCCTCGAGCTGGATGACCTCGACATCGATTTCGTTCGGTCGATCGTCGTGGTCGAGTGGGGTCGCGGGATGCTCAACGGTATCGCCGACTCCTGGCTCGATATCGAGATCGAACGGCCCGTCGGGGCCTCGCAGGCGGCCGCATCCGTCGTCGCCGACGAGGCCGAGGTGCTCGACCTCGACGAGCCGCGCACGGTCACGGTCACCCCGCACGGCCCCCGCTGGCCGAACGAATTCGACGGAGATTTTGCTCCTACAGGCCCATAGTGGGCCCGATCCGGCTCCAGAGCCCAAAATCTCCGTCGAATTCGTTCAGGGCGGCCGACGAGCAGGCTTGGCGGAGCAGGATCGGCGGCACAGCGCATCGGCGGCACAGCGCATCGGCGGCACAGCGCATCGGACACAGCGAATAGGCTGGTGAGGTGCTTCTCGCCATCGATACTTCCGCCGGAACGAGCGTCGCGGTCGTGGATCTCGCCCGAGGCGTCATCGCCGAACACGCCACCGACGACACTATGCGCCACGCCGAGGTGGTCGGCCGCCTGATCGCCGACTGCCTCAGCGACGCGGCCGTGCCGATCAGCGGCCTCTCCGCGGTGGTCGGCGGCATGGGTCCCGGCCCCTTCACCGGTCTCCGTGTGGGCATCGCCGCCGCGCGGGTCTTCGCGCTGGGCGCCGGGGTGCCCTTCGTGCCCGTCGTCAGCCACGATGCGCTCGCCTTCGCCCGCTACCAGGACGGCCACACCGGCCCGCTCGTCGTCGTCACCGACGCCCGTCGCCGCGAGGTGAACTGGTCCGTGTACAGCGGGGCGGATGCCGTGGGTCTCCCGATCCGGGTCGACGGTCCTGGCGTGGCCCGGCCGGCCGTGCTGCGGGAGCCCGACTGGGCGCACGCTGGGGTGCCCCGCTTCGACGCGGTCGCCGTGTCCGCCGGGGAGCTGGGGCAGGTTGCCGAGCTGATGTGGGCCCACCAGCGCCCGTTCGCCGCCGACACGGCGCTCTACCTGCGCTCGCCGGATGTCACCGTGTCCAACGGCCCGAAACGGGTGAGTTGATGATGTGGCAGCTGCGGCGCGCCCGAGCCGCCGATGTGGACGCCATCATGGCGCTCGAGACCCGTATCTTCGTCAACGACGCGTGGTCCGCCGAGGCGATGGCCCAGGACGTGGTCAACCCGAACTGCTACTACCTGGTGGCCTTCCCCCCCGATGAGCCCGACCGGATCGAGGGCTACGCCGGGCTGCAGGCCCTACAGGGAGCGAGCGAGGGCGACATTCAGACCATCGCGGTCATCGAAGAGGCCCGCGGCCACGGCCTCGGCCGAACCCTGATGCTCAGCCTGATCGCCGAGGCCCGGAAGCGGGGCGTGCGCGAGGTGTTCCTCGAGGTGCGCGCCGACAACCCGCCGGCCCAGGAACTCTACCGCCGACTCGGCTTCGAGGAGTTGGGCATCCGCCCTGGCTACTACCAGCCCGACAACGTCGACGCGATCGTGATGCGACTGCACGTGCCTGACGCCGAGATGCAGATGACACCGGCAGAGGCCGCACTGGAGGCCACCGAATGACCGCCCTGAACGCGCAGACCACCCTGAACGCGATGACCGCGCAGAACCGCGCCAACCCGCTCGTGCTCGGCATCGAGACCTCCTGCGACGAGACCGGAATCGGAATCGTGCGCGGAACCACCCTGCTCTCCAACACGATCGCGTCGTCGATGGACGAACACGCCCGCTACGGCGGAGTCGTGCCGGAGGTGGCCGCGCGCGCACACCTTGAGGAGCTCGTTCCGGCGATCCGGGCGGCCGCGCTGGAGGCCGGCATCCGTTTGGAGGACATCGATGCGGTGGCCGTGACCTGCGGCCCCGGTCTGGCCGGCGCGCTCATGGTCGGGGTCGGCGCGGCCAAGGCACTCGCCATCTCGCTCGGCAAACCGATCTACGCGGTCAACCACCTCGTCGGTCACGTCGGGGCCGATGTGCTTCGACTCGGCGCAGACGACTCCACGAAGCCGCTGGAATACCCCACCGTTGCACTCCTCGTCAGCGGCGGTCACACCTCACTGCTGCTGGTGCGCGATCTGGTCTCCGACGTCGAACTGCTCGGCGAGACCATCGACGACGCGGCCGGCGAGGCCTTCGACAAGGTGGCCCGCCTGCTCGGCCTGCCCTACCCGGGCGGACCCCAGATCGACCGGGCCGCGCGGGAAGGCAATCCCGCCGCCATCCGTTTCCCCCGCGGTCTCAGCCAGACCAAGGACATGGCGAAACACCGGTACGACTTCTCGTTCTCCGGGCTCAAGACCTCGGTCGCGCGCTGGGTCGAGCAGAGACGCGACGCGGATGAGCCGGTGCCGCTGGCCGACGTGGCCGCCAGTTTCCGAGAGGCGGTCGTCGACATCCTCCTGACCAAGGCCGTCGCGGCCTGCGTCGACCTCGGTGTGCCGAGGCTCCTGCTCGGGGGCGGCGTGATCGCCAACGCCCGGCTGCGTCAGGTGGCCCAGGAGCGCACGGATGCCGCCGGCATCGCCCTGCGCATCCCGCCTTTGTCGCTCTGCACCGACAACGGCGCCATGATCGCGGCCCTCGGGGCGCAGCTGATCATGGCCGGGCATGCGCCTTCGTCACTGGAGTTCGGGGCGGACTCCACTCTTCCGGTCTCCGAGATCCAGGTCTGAAACCCCCTCCCACCGGTATTTCGCCACCGGACGGGTATTCTGGCTTCGGCAGGCGACGTTTGTTCGTGCGATCAACACCTTGTCCGACTGGGAGCCAGATCGGCAGCCCAGATGCACCATTCCCGAAGGAGCAATCGACATGACCGACCCCAACGAGCCGCCGGTTAACCCGCCCATGTTCCAGCCGCCGGCGGCGCAGGCCGCTCCGGCCTACGCCCAGCCGGGCTACCCCCAGTCCTACGCGCCGCAGGGCCCGTCCGAGAAGTACAACGTGCTGTCCATCGTGTCGCTCGTGACCTCGGTGCTCGGGATCTCCCTGGTCGGCATCATCACCGGCCACATCGGTCTGAGCCAGATCGGGAAGACCGGAGAAAAGGGACGGGGACTCGCGATTGCCGGCCTCATTGTCGGCTACGCCGGCCTGGCGGCTCAGCTCCTGGCCGTCGTCCTGCTGATCCCGTTGATGATCGCGATCGCGAACGACCCGACCCTGCTCAATACCAACTGACCCGATGGCCACGGGCAGAAACCCTGCGCGTCGATGACCCGTGACCCGATATGCAACCAGCGACGCCACCCCGTCGTCCGGAAAGGAATGAATTCGCATGAGCGATTCCAACAACCCCAGCAACCCTGACGTGCCCCGCGTGCCTGACGTGCCCCAGGTGCCCGGCGTACCGCAGGTGCCTGACGTGCCGCAGGTCCCCGATATCCCGCGCGACGAGCAGGGGGCGTCCGCCGCCCCGCCGGCGTACAACGGCCCGACCCCGCCGGCCTCCGTCCCGCCCGCCTACGGCGCCGCGACCCCGCCGCCCGGCTACGTCGCCCCGACGATGACCCAGGCGCCTGCCTATGGCGACGCGTATTCGTCGCCCAACGGTGCGGTCGCCGCGAAGCAGCCGATTCTCAGCATCTTGGCGCTGGTCGCCGGCGTTATCGGCGTGCTCGGCTCGCCGATCGTGTTCCTCCCGATTGTGGGTGGCATCCTCGGACTGTTCATCCCCGCCGCCGCGGTCGTCCTGGGCTTCCTCGGTAAGTCGAAGGAGCCGCAGGCGAGGGGTTTCTGGCTGACCGGGCTGATCACGGGGTTCATCGGCGTCGGTCTGGCACTGGTCAGTATCGTGATCTGGTCTGTCTTCTTCGCCACCATCCCCACCTCGTCGTACTGAGCGGAAGATAGCAGCGGGGATGGTTGGGGAACGGGACTGGTCCCGCAACGATGACTTCCGGGTCGACCTCACCCGGCCTCCGGCGCCCGCTCCGGGGGAGCTGGACTACGCGTCGACCATCACAGCCCCTACCGAATGGGTGCCGTACGTCTACACCGACAGCGAGCTGACCGCGCAGGCAGGCCAGGGCGGGCTGTCCATCGCATCGCTCGTCTTCGGGCTGCTGGGGCTGCTTATCGCGGTCTTCGGCGTCTGGGGTGCGGCGCTCTCCCTGGCCGCGGTCGTGCTGGCCGTGATGGCCCGCGTGACCGAGCGCCGTGCTGGCACCGCGTGGGCCTACGGGCTGTGGACCGGGCTGGCCGGGCTGGTCCTCGCGGTCGGGTGGGTGTTGATCGTCACACAGGTGCTGACGGTCGTGCCCGGCTGAGCCGTGCTGTCCTTCGCCGCTGGCCTCAGTCGAGTGGCGGAATCCGCTCCACCAGCAGAGACACCCGGTGGCCGACGGCCCGGGTGAGCACGAGCGTCGCCGACTCGGGGCCCTTGAGCTTCAGTCTGGTGCGCAGGGTGGCCGGGTCGACGTCCACGCCGCGTTTCTTGATCTCGAGAGTGCCGATGCGGCGTTCCTGTAGGGCCAGCCGCAGCTTCTTCTCGTCGACCGGCAGCACCTCGAGCACCCGGAATGCGGTGGCGAAGGGCGTGCGTTGCAGGGTCTCGGAGGTGAGGTACGCGATCCCCTCGCTCAGCATCGACGCGTCGAGCGACCGGGCCAGGTCCCCGATCAGACGGGCACGGATGATCGCGCCGTCCGGCTCGTACAGGTAGTCGCCCAGCACTCCCACCGGGGCATCCGTGCTGTCGTGGGGCGCGGTCAGTTCGTGGATCCCGGTCCGGCCGAGCAGCAGGGCGGAACGACGGATGCCGGCGCGCGCCAGTGCTCCGAACCACAGCCCCATCTCCACGAGCTTGCCGTCCACGGAGACCCACTGCGACTCGGCCTCCGCGGGGATCAGCTCGCGGTCGTGGCCCGGCCCGAGCTTGACGCCGACGGGCATCCGCTCACTGAGACCGAAGACAAAATCGAGGTGCGGGGAGTAGTCCTCCGGCCGGGTCAGGCGCGAGGTGTTGGAGTGCCCGGCGGTGCGCCGGGCCGGGTCGAGCCAGGCGGCGTCGAAGCCGGCCAGGTCGACGTCTTCCGCGGACGAGTGCAGCACGCTCGCGTTCTCGAACGGAGCCAGGTTGTAGCTGGCGACGGTCGCGGTCACCTCGTCGGCGTCCACCCCCGTCACCGTGAGGTCCATGGCGGCCAGTGCCATGGCGTCGCCTCCGATGCCGCAGCCGAGGTCGACGACCCGGTTCAGGGACGCGCCCGCGAAGCGGCCGGCGTGCAGCGCCGCCACCCGCAGCCGGGTGGCCTGCTCGAGGCCGGCCTCCGTAAACAGCATGCGGCCTGCGAACTCGCCGAACTTGGGCACGGCCCTGGCTCGGAGCCGGGACTGGCTGAGCACCGCGGTGACCAGGTCGGGGCTGTGTCCGGCCTTGCGGAGTTCGCTCACCGCCCGCACGACGTCGGCGGCCGCGTCGTACGGCGGCAACGAGTCCAGCAGGCGCAAACCGCCCGGCGATAACAGCTCGACGAGCTCTGAGCGTTCCATCGTGCAAACCTATCAACACGACGCATCTGGCACTCACGTTGCGTGAGTGCCAGATGCGCCCTAAACTCGTCTTGGCACTCTCGCTGTGAGTCTGCTAACTATGTCTTAGCTAAGAAAGAGGTCAACCGTGTCGGTCTCCATCAAGCCGCTCGAGGATCGCATCGTCATCAAGCAGGTCGACGCAGAGCAGACCACCGCATCAGGTCTGGTCATTCCTGACACCGCCAAGGAAAAGCCCCAGGAGGGCGAAGTTGTCGCAGTCGGCCCCGGCCGCATTGACGACAACGGCAACCGCATTCCACTCGACGTCGCCGTCGGCGACAAGGTGATCTACTCCAAGTACGGTGGAACCGAAGTCAAGTTCGGTGGTGAGGACCTCCTCGTCCTGTCGGCCCGCGACGTGCTCGCAGTCGTCGTTCGCTAGCCACACCCACCTAACGGTAGAATCCCGGATGGCCCTGGCCATCCGGGATTCGTCGTTAAGAAAGGTCCGCTGTGGCGCAAGACCCTCTTTCACGCGGGAGAATCCGCGCGGCCCGCCCGGCGCGGTCGGAGCAGAGCAAGGGACTGATCTACGCGGTCCTCGCCTACGCCCTCTGGGGCGCGCTGCCGCTCTACTTTCTGCTCCTCGCGCCCAGTGGTGCCTTCGAGATCGTGGCCTGGCGGGTTCTCTTCTCCCTGGTGTTCTGCGCATTGCTGATCACGGTCACGCGCAAGTGGAAGTCCCTCCTCGCGCTGCTGCGGAGGCCCCGCATCGTGTTCACCATGGGTCTGGCCGGCCTCCTGATCTTCGTCAACTGGCAGACCTACGTCTTCGCCGCCCTCAGCGGCCACGTGGTCGAGGCAGCCCTCGGCTACTTCATCAACCCGATCGTGACCGTGTTCCTCGGCGTCATTCTGCTGCGCGAGCGGCTGCGCCCGCTGCAGTGGGTAGCCGTGGGAATCAGCCTCGGGGCCGTCGTCGTGCTCACCGTCGGCTACGGCTCGCTGCCGTGGGTGTCACTCATCCTCGCGTTCTCGTTCGGATTCTACGGTTTAATCAAGAAAAGGGTCGGCCGTGACGTCGATGCTGTCGCCGGACTCACCCTGGAAACGGTCTGGCTCGCACCCATCGCCGTGGTGCAGCTGATGGTGGTGGCCGCCGTCTCCGGTCTCACCTTCGGAAGCGTGTCCACCTGGCATACCGTGGGGCTGCTGGCAGCAGGTGTTGTGACCGCCGTGCCGCTGTTGTTCTTCGCCGCCGCGGCCCGGCGCCTGCCTCTGACCTACATGGGTCTGATCCAGTACTTCGCTCCGATCCTGCAGTTCCTGGTCGGCGTCTTCGTGCTGCTCGAGCCCATGCCGCCCGAGCGCTGGGTCGGTTTCGCACTGGTCTGGGTGGCGCTGGTCCTTCTCACGACCGACATGGTCCTCACCGGACGCGCGCCCCGGCGTGCGTCCCTTGAACCGGTCTGAGCCCCGCTACGCTCAGGGACGCACCTCGTACGTGAAAGGACACCGGATGCGCACTGCGTCGACTTCCCTGCCCGTCCTCCTCGTCGGGGCGCTCGCCTGCGTGCTCCTGCTGTCCGGATGTAGGGCTGAGGTCGCGCCGCCCGTAGTCGAGCCCGCTGCCGCCGCGTCCGTCGTGCTGGCTCCGTCCGGTGACGGGACCGTGCGCCTCGGAACCCTGTTCCCCATGACGGGCCCGTCGGCGGCCAGTGGTGCGGCACAGGTGGCCGGCTCCGAACTGGCCGCCCGCGAGATCACCGAGCAGGGCCGCATTCTCGGCACTCCGATCGAGATCATCCACCGCGACTCCGCCGTCGACCCGGCGACGTCGCTGACCGACTTGTTGGCCCGTGGCGTCGACGTCGTGCTGTGGGACGCCTCCGTTCCGATGCCGGGCGATCTGGCCGCCACCGTCGCGGCGGCGCCGGTGGTACTGCTGTGGCTCGGCGACTTCGCGAACGGGGGCACGCCGCTGGCCGCCAGTGACGGCTTCGCTGCGCGCCTGCGCACCCTCGATCCAGGGCTGGTCGACACTGCCGGCGGCGGTGAAGCCTATGACGGAGTCGTCCTGAGCGCCCTGGCCGCAGCACGGGCCGGAGACGACGGTGCGGCGTCGATCAGGCCCGCTCTCGACCAGGTCAGTACCGGGGCGTTCGCCTGCGCATCCTGGGGAGAATGTGCGGCCGCGCTGGCCGATGCGCAACAGATCGCCTATCAGGGCGTCACCGGCCGCCGATCGTAACGATTTGGTCTGCGTTACACGGATGTAACACGGTTTTCTTGTTTCGCGCGATTCCTGTCAATAATGTGACAGAACGGCAGTCAATCGACCGCTGTCATTTCTCATTCCTAGTCCCAAGGAGCAACATGAGCGTATTCGCGAAGGCCTCGGCCTCCCGTTCAGTTCGGGCAGTCGTCACTGGAGTCGCCCTGGTGGGCGTCAGTGCACTTCTGCTCACCGGCTGCAGCAGCAACACCGCTGAGCCGGCTGCATCGGAAGCCCCCGCCGCGAGCGGAGACGCCCAGGCCATCACGGCCGGCGACCGCGACCTGACCCTGAAGATCGGCACCATCCTTCCCCAGAGTGGTGCCCTGGCCTTCCTCGGCCCGCCCGAAGAAGCCGGCGTCGCCCTGGCCGTCAAGGACATCAACGACGCGAACCTCGGCTTGACCGTTGAGGCCATCTTCCGTGACTCCGGCGACACCACGACGGACACCGCGACCGGTTCGGTGACCGACCTTCTCTCGCAGAAGGTTTCCGCCATCATCGGCGCGGCATCCTCCGGCGTCTCCAAGACCGTGATCGACCAGATCACCGGCGCGGGCGTCGTGCAGTTCTCCCCGGCCAACACCTCGGCGGACTTCACGAAGTACGCCGACAAGGACCTCTACTGGCGCACCGCCCCGTCCGACCTGCTGCAGGGTGAAGTCCTGGGCACCCAGATCGCCGACGACGGCAACAGCACCCTCGGCCTGATCGTGCTCAACGACTCGTACGGCACCGGCCTGGCCGAGTCCACCACGACCGCCTTTGAGGCTGCGGGCGGCGAGGTCGTCGCCACGTCCCTGTTCAACGAGGGTGACTCCAACTTCGCCGCTCAGATCTCCGAAGTGACTGCCGCCAACCCCGACGCGATCGCCCTGATCACGTTCGACCAGGCCAAGGTCATCACCCCCGCACTGGTCGGCTCCGGCTACCCCGGTGGCAACCTGTACTTCGTGGACGGCAACCTGTCCGACTACAGCAAGGACTTCGACGCCGGCATCATCACCGGTGCCAAGGGCACGCTGCCCGGCCTCGACGTGGGAACCCTCGGCGACTTCACCGATCGTCTCAAGGAGATCGACCCCACCCTGACCGACTTCAGCTACGCGGCAGAGTCTTACGACGCCGTCATGCTCGTCGCGCTGGCTGCCTACGCGGCCAACGACGTCTCGGGTGAGGCCATCTCCAAGCACCTCCGCCAGGTCTCTGGGGGAACCGGCGACGGCACCACGGTCTCCGACTTCACCGCGGCGGCTAAGGCCCTCGCGGCCGGCGACCAGGTCGACTACGACGGCTTCTCCGGCCCGGTGACGTTCGATGAGAACGGCGACCCGACCGAGGCAACCATCGGCGTCTACGAGTACCTCGAAGACAACACGTACAAGCGCATCAACTAGTCACGATTCGTCGCTGACCAGCATCCGATCTGGAAGGGCCCCGACTTCGGTCGGGGCCCTTCTTCGTGCGCCCGGTGACGGCCGTCACCCGGTGATGCCCCTCCCGGACACGAGCGGCGTCACCGGACACGGAGCACCGGACACACGGAAGCGGCGCCCGAAGATCTCGGGCGCCGCTTCGTCGTGCGGGGCGTGCAGTCGGTGCGGGCGGCTCCGGCTAGTCGTCCTGGCCGAGGGTGCCGAGGTAGAGGCCGATCACCTTGGGATCGTTCAGCAGCTCGCGGCCGGTGCCCGTGTAGGCGTCACGGCCCTGGTCGAGCACGTAACCGCGGTCGCAGATCTGCAGGCACCGGCGCGCATTCTGCTCCACCATGATCGTGGTCACGCCGGCCTTGTTGATCTCCTTGACACGCAGGAACGCCTCATCCTGGCGCACGGGGGAGAGGCCTGCGCTCGGCTCGTCGAGCAGCAGTACGTGCGGGCCCATCATCAGCGCCCGCGACATGGCCACCATCTGGCGTTCCCCGCCGGACAGCGATCCGGCGCGCTGCTGTAGACGCTTCCCGAGCTCCGGGAAGATCTCCGTGACGAACTCGAGGCGTTCGGTCAGGCCTTTCGGCTTCAGGAACATGCCCATCTCCAGGTTCTCCTGGATCGTGAGCGTGGGAAAGACGTTGTTCGTCTGCGGCACGAAACCGACACCCTTGGCCACGAGCTTGTTCGCCTTGAGGTTGGTGATGTTCTCGCCGCGAAGCAGGATCTCACCCTCCCGAACCTTGACCTGGCCGAAGATCGACTTGAGCAGCGTGGACTTGCCGGCGCCGTTCGGGCCGATGATCCCGATCAGCTCGCCGTCGTAGGCGGTCAGGGAGCAGGCGTTGAGGATGTTGACGCCCGGCAGGTAGCCGGCCGTCACCGTCTTGACCTCGACGACGGGCTGCCCGGTGGGCGTGTAAGCCGGCGCGGCGGCAGGGCTGGTGTTCGTCAATCGAGCAACTCCTTAATGGCTTCCACATGTTCTGTTTCGGCGGCCGGATCCTCGCCGAGGTCCTCGTCGTGGTGCTGACCCAGGTAGGCGTCGATCACGGCGGGGTTACGCATCACCTCGTGCGGGTCGCCCTCGGCGACCACGCGGCCTTCGGCCATCACGATGACCCAGTCGGCGATGTGGCGCACCATATGCATGTCGTGTTCGACGAACAGAACCGTCATGCCCTCCGCCTTCAGGTTGAGGATGTGGTCCAGTAGCGACTGCGTCAGTGCCGGGTTCACCCCGGCCATCGGTTCGTCGAGCATCACCAGGCTCGGCTCGCTCATCAGCGCCCGTGCCATCTCGAGCAGCTTGCGCTGCCCGCCGGAGAGGCTGGCGGCGTAGTCGTCCTTCTTGGTGTCGAGCTTGAACCGTTCGAGGATATCGAGGGCCTGCACCCTGTTCGCCTCCTCCTGCTTGGCCCAGAAGAAGGGGAAGATCGCCCGGAACAGGTTCTCGCCGGCCTGGCCCTTGGCGCCGAGCAGCATGTTGTCCATGACGGTCAGCAGGCCGAGCGCCTTGGTGAGCTGGAAAGTGCGCACCTGGCCCATCCGGGCCACCTTGAACGCGGGCATCCCCGACAGGGGGCGACCCTCGAAGGTCCACGACCCGGTGTCAGGCTTGTCGAAGCCCGTCAGCAGGTTGAACAGGGTGGTCTTGCCGGCTCCGTTGGGCCCGATCAGCGCCGTGATGGCGCCGCGCGGGATCTCGACGTGGTCGACGTCGACGGCCTTGAGCCCGCCGAAGGTTCGACTCACGCCGTCGGCAACCAGGATCGGGTCGCGCTTCTTGCAGCCCGGTTCGGCCTCGCCGATGTGCAGGTCGGTCGACTTGACCGGCTTGTTGCTGGGAACGGTGTTATTTGACAAAGGCCAATTCCTTCTTGTTTCCGAAGATGCCTTGCGGTCTGAAGATGACTATAAGCATGATCGCCACTCCGACCAGGATGAAGCGCAGCTGGCCGGCCTGGATGCTGGTGATGAACGGGATCCAGCCTGCCTCCACCGCTCGGGCGATGAACCCGGAGAAGAAGGAGAGCAGAACCCAGAAGACCATCGAGCCGATGACCGGCCCGAGAATCGTCGACGCGCCGCCGAGCAGGAGGATCGCGTAGATGAAGAACGTCAGGGACGTCTGATAATTCGAGGGCACCACCGCACGGGGAAGCACGAAGATCATTCCGGCGATCGTGCCGAACACGCCACCGAGAATCAGAGACTGCATCTTGTAGGAGTAGACGTTCTTGCCGAGCGCGCGCACAGCATCCTCGTCTTCACGGATTCCCTTGATCACGCGACCCCACGGGCTGCGCATGATCTGCCAGGTGAACAGGCAGGCGAGGGCCACGATCGACCAGGCCACGATGCGCAGCCACCAGTCGTACTCGTTGTACTCGAAGGGGCCGAAGCCGTAGCGCCCCTCCGGGATCGGGTTGAGGCCGGCGAAACCGCCCTTGTAGCCGCTCAGGCCGTTCGCGGAACCCGTGATGGACTGGAACGTGTTCGTCGTGAACAGGAGGCGCACGATCTCGGCCGCCGCGATCGTCACGATCGCGAGGTAGTCCGCGCGCAGGCGGAGCGTCGGGATGCCCAGGACCAGGGCGAAAACGACGGATGCGCCGACCCCCACCAGCACGGCACCCCAGACGGCGAAACCGAAGCTTAGGGTGGAGATGGCGAACCCGTAGGCTCCGAGGGCCATGAAGCCGGCCTGGCCGAAGTTCAGGAGGCCGGTGTATCCGAAGTGGATCGCCAGCCCGAGAGCCGCGAGGGCGTAGGCGGCGGTGGTCGGGCTGATCAGCTCGACGGCTGCGTTGCTAAAGATTGCTCCCCAGTCGATCATCGGATGCCCTTCTAGCCAATTCTCTCTTTGCGACCCAGGATGCCTTGCGGCCGAAGCAGCAGCACCAGGATCAACACGACAAGTGCACCGACGTATTTAAGGTCGGAGGGAAGCAACAGCGTCGACAGTTCGACGAACAGGCCGACGATGATCGAACCGATCAGGGCGCCGAAAGCGGTGCCGAGACCGCCGAGGGTCACGGCCGCGAAGACGAGCAGCAGGATCTGGAAACCCATATCCCAGCTGACGCCCGGGCGGAAGTAGGCCCACAGAATTCCGCTGAGGCCGGCGAGGGCCCCACCGAGCACCCAGACGATCCGGATGACGCCGTCGACGTCGATCCCGCTGGCCGAGGCCAGGCTGGGATTGTCGGAGACCGCGCGGGTGGCCTTGCCGATGCGGGTGCGCAACAGGAAGTAGGAAACGGCCAACAGCACCACGATGCTGATGCCCATGCTGGCCACGTCGATCATCGAGAGCCGGATCGGACCCAGCTGCATGTCGGCGAGGCCGGATCCCGGAAGCTGGCTCGTTCCGCCGCCGACGAAGATCTGGAACAGGTAGCGCAGGGCGAGCGAGAGGCCGATGCTCACGATCATCAGTGGGATCAGACCGACGCCCTTGCGGCGCAGCGGCTTCCAGATCACCGCGTCCAGACTCCAGCCGAAGCCCGCGCTCAGCGCGACGGCGATGATGATCGCCAGCCAGATCGGCAGGCCGAGCGTGACCGAGAAGAGGAGGGACATCAGCGCGCCGAAGGTGATCATCTCCGCATGCGCGAAGTTGCTCAGCCCGGTGGTGCCGAAGATCAGGGACAGTCCGATCGCGGCGAGGGCCAGGAGCAGACCGAAGTTCAGCCCGTTGACGAACCGATTGATGAACTGGTCGAAGAAGCTCACCGTCGTGCGCGTGCCCTCACCGAGGAAGAAGTTGACCGACTTCACCTTCGTGAGCGCGAATTCCGCCTCGATCACGCTGCCGCCCTTGGCGACGACGACGCCCTCGGGGAGGGTCTCCTCATCGAGGGTGACGGTGTAGGCGGCCTTCTCGGGCACGCCGACCTTCCACTTGCCGTCGGCACCCGTTTCCACGGATGCTTCATAGCCGGCCCCCTCGACGGTGATCAGCACATTGTCGAGCGGTTTCTGGTCGAACTGCACATTGCCGGTGAGTACGAACTCGTACTCGTCGGTTCCGACCTCGTCGGCATGAGCCGGACTGGCCGAGACGGTGGCGAATGTGGACATAGTCAGGGCTGCGAAGAGCAGGCCGAGAAAGATCACCAGCATTCTGGGTGAGAATCTGCGAACAGCTTCAGGGGAATTCACTGCACCTCCATGGCGGCACCGTTGGGTCTGTGACCGAGCGTGCCCCGGGTCTCACCTACCAACATCTTTGTTGACAGTAAGTGAAGATTATGTCGCATATGTTCCGACGACGGCCGACACTCCCTAGATTCTCTGCTGAGGAATGCGCAGAGCGCAACGTCGCTTAACATTGAGAAGCCGGTAATCGAGTTGGATGGCCGCGTTTTCTCCACTTTCCTGCGTTGTTAAAAGGGGTTTCATGGATCAGCCAGATCCGTTCGGTTTCACCGGGCTTACGTACGACGACGTCCTTCTTCTTCCGGGGCACACCGACGTCATTCCCAGTGAAGCCGAGACAATGTCTCGGTTGACGCGCCGGATCAGCGTGGCCACGCCGCTGCTGTCCAGCGCGATGGACACCGTCACCGAGACCCGGATGGCCATCGCGATGGCCCGTGAGGGTGGCCTCGGCGTGCTGCACCGCAACCTCTCGATCGCGGACCAGGCCGAGCAGGTCGACCTCGTCAAACGCAGCGAATCCGGCATGATTACCAATCCGGTAACAACTTCGCCCGACGCCACCGTTGCGGAGGTCGACGCCCTCTGCGGGCAGTACCGGATCAGCGGTCTTCCCGTCGTCGACGCCGACGGCGTGCTCGTGGGCATCATCACAAACCGGGACATGCGGTTCGTCTCCACCACCAAAAAGCACACGACCCGGGTGCGCGAGGTGATGACGACGGCACCGCTGATCACGGGCAAGGTCGGCATGGCCCCGATGGACGCCGTCGCCATCTTCGCCACCCACAAGATCGAGAAGCTTCCCCTCGTCGACGACCACGGCCGCCTGACGGGCCTGATCACGGTCAAGGACTTCGACAAGAGCGAGGAATACCCCTTCGCCACCAAGGACGATGCCGGACGACTGCGCGTCGGCGCGGCCATCGGCTTCTTCGGCGACGCCTGGCAGCGCGCCACCGCACTTCTCGAGGCAGGCGTCGACGTGCTCGTGGTCGACACCGCCAACGGCGACAGCGCCGGGGTGCTCGAGATCATCCGTCGCCTGAAGTCCGACCCTGCCTTCGAGGGGGTCGACGTGATCGGCGGCAACGTGGCCACCCGCTCCGGCGCCCAGGCCCTCATCGACGCCGGCGCCGACGCGATCAAGGTCGGGGTCGGCCCCGGCTCGATCTGCACCACCCGCATCGTCGCCGGCGTCGGCGTGCCGCAGATCACCGCCGTCTACCAGGCGTCGCTCGCGGCCCGGGAGACCGGCATCCCGGTCATCGCCGACGGCGGGCTGCAGTATTCCGGCGACATCGCCAAGGCGCTGGTCGCCGGCGCGGACACCGTCATGCTCGGCTCCCTGCTCGCCGGCTGTGACGAGAGCCCCGGCGAGCTCGTCTTCGTCAACGGCAAGCAGTTCAAGACCTACCGCGGCATGGGCTCGCTCGGCGCGCTGCAGAGCCGCGGCACGAAGACCTCCTACTCCAAGGACCGCTACTTCCAGTCGGATGTCCCCTCCGACGACAAACTCATCCCGGAAGGCATCGAGGGCCAGGTCCCGTATCGCGGACCGGTGTCCGCCGTGGCCTACCAGCTGATCGGCGGCCTGCGCCAGTCCATGTTCTACGTGGGCGCGCGCACGATCGACGAGCTCAAACAGAAGGGTAAGTTCGTTCGGATCACGTCCGCCGGGCTCAAGGAGTCGCACCCGCACGACGTGCAGATCGTGGTCGAGGCGCCCAACTACCGCCGCTGACCGTACTCGAGGGCGACTAGGCGGCCGCGGCCAGCCGGGAGACCGCTTCCGCGAGCACCTCAGGTGAACACCCGAAGTTGAGACGCGCGAAGCCCCGGCCCGGTTCGCCGAACATCGGGCCGGGGCTGAGCGCGACCCGGGCCTGCTCGAGTGCGACCAGCGCCGGGTCGTCACCCCAGCCGAGGCTCCGCAGGTCAAGCCAGGCCAGGTAGCCGGCCCCTGGCTGCCGGTAGCCGACCCCGGGCAGTTGCGCGTCGAGCAGCGCGGCGAGCTCGCGCCGATTGTCGTCGAGGGCCGCGATCACCCCGTCCAGCCACGGCTCCCCGTCGCGGAACGCCGCGATGCCGGCGATCAGCCCGAACTGGCTTGTGCGCCAAGACACCTCCTGGGGCAGGGCGGCGAGCTCGGCGCGCATCCGTTCGCCGGCGGTGACGAGAAGCGCGCATTTGAGGCCGGCCAGGTTCCAGGCCTTGCTCGCGCTCGTCACGCAGACGCCGTGGTCGGCGGCCTCGGTGGAGACGGTGAGGTAGGGCGTGAAAGCGGCGTCGGTGTAGGTCAGCGGGGCGTGGACCTCGTCGCTGACGACCGTGACGCCGTAGTGGGCGGCGAGCCCGGACAGCGCCGTGAGGTCCTGGACGGTGTGCGGATGCCCGATCGGGTTGTGCGGGTTGCAGAGCAGCACGCAGCGCACGCCCGATTGGAAGGCGCGCTCGAGGCCGTTCAGGTCGAGGGTCCAGCCGGTCTGACCGGCGAGGAGTGGCACGGCGTGCGGCACCCCGCCGGCCTCGGGCACGAGGTCGAAGAACGGCGGGTAGACCGGGGGAGTGATCACAACCCGGTCGCCGGGCCTGATCAGCATTCGCAGGGTCTCCACGATGGCCACGCTGACATCCGTCGTGGTGGTCACCTGCTCCGGGTCGACCTGCCAGCCCCAGCGGCGACCGGCGAATCCCGCGAAGGCCGCGCCAAGCCCGTTGACCGGTGCGACATACCCGGTGTCGCTGCGCCGCACCGCCGCTGTCAACGCGTCCCGGATGGGTTCGGCGAGCGGAAAGTCGGACTCGGCGACGAAGAGCGGCAGCACATCGGCGGGAAAACTGCGCCATTTCATGCTGGTGCGCTCGCGCAGGAGGGAGAGAGGGTCGGCGGTGACGTCCATCACCTCAGGATGCACCCCGCGGCATCCGTCGTCGAGGAGCGCCGCGGCACCTAAACTAAAATCATGGAAATCGAGATCGGCCGCTCCAAGCGCGCCCGCCGCGTGTACGCCTTCGACGACATCGCGATTGTGCCCAGCCGGCGCACCCGCGACCCGGAGGATGTGTCGGTCGACTGGACCATCGACGCGTATCAATTCTCGATCCCGTTCCTCGCGGCGCCGATGGACTCCGTGGTGTCCCCGCAGACGGCCATCATGATGGGTCAGCTCGGCGGCGTGGGCGTGCTCGACCTCGAGGGCCTCTGGACCCGCTATGACAACCCCGAGCCGCTCCTCGCCGAGATCCGCGAGTTGCCCGCCGACCGGGCCACCGCGCGCATGCAGGAGATGTACTCCGAGCCGATCAAGCCCGAGCTCGTCACCGCCCGCCTCGCGGAGATCCGCGCGGCCGGCGTGACTGTGGCCGGCGCCCTGTCGCCGCAGCGCACGCAGGAATTGTACGAGACCGTCGTCGCCGCCGGCGTCGACCTGTTCGTCATCCGCGGAACCACCGTTTCTGCCGAGCACGTCTCGCAGAACCAGGAACCCCTCAACCTCAAGAAGTTCATCTACGAACTCGACGTACCCGTGATCGTGGGCGGGGCGGCGACCTACACCGCGGCCCTGCACCTCATGCGCACGGGTGCGGCCGGCGTGCTCGTCGGCTTCGGCGGCGGCGCGGCCTCGACCACGCGCGCCTCCCTCGGCATCCACGCGCCCATGGCCACGGCCGTGGCCGATGTCGCCGGTGCCCGCCGGGACTACATGGACGAGTCCGGTGGACGCTACGTGCACGTCATCGCTGACGGCGGCCTCAACACCTCCGGCGACATCGTCAAGGCCATCGCCTGCGGCGCCGACGCCGTCATGCTCGGCACCGCGCTGGCCCGGGCGACGGATGCCCCCGGCGGCGGCTTCCACTGGGGTGCCGAGGTGCACCACTCGAAGCTGCCCCGCGGCAAGCGGGTCGAGGTGGGCGCCCTGGCGCCGCTCGAGACCATCCTGTACGGCCCGACGCCGATCGCCGACGGCACCGCGAACCTCGTCGGCGCGCTGCGCCGGTCGATGGCGACCACCGGTTACTCCGACCTGAAGGAATTCCAGCGCGTCGATGTGGTCGTCGCCCCGTACCGGGGGAATTAGACGGTTGTCGCGCCGCACCGAGTGAACTAGCGTCGGTATGAATTAGCGTCAGGTAAGCACCACACCATCTGGAATGGGAGTGAGCACATGGCATCAGGTAATTCGGCGTCGCGATCCACGAAACTGGGTCCGGAGGAACGAGCTGCGGCCCTCGAACGGCTGAAGGGCAAAGAGCTCGACATCCTCGTGGTCGGCGGCGGCATCGTCGGCACCGGAGCCGCCCTGGACGCGGTCACCCGCGGCCTGAGCGTGGGAATCCTCGAGGCCAGGGACTGGGCGTCGGGAACGTCGAGCCGGTCGTCCAAGCTGGTGCACGGCGGCATCCGCTACCTGGAACAGGCCGACTTCCGGTTGGTGCGCGAGGCTCTGACGGAGCGTGGCCTGCTCCTGCAGCGCATCGCCCCGCACCTGGTGAAGCCGGTGCGGTTCCTGTACCCGCTCAGGAAGCGCGTCACCGAGCGCTTCTACGTGGGCGCCGGCATGCTCCTCTACGACCTGTTTTCGTATACCGGCGGGCGCGCCCCCGGTGTGCCGCACCACCGCCACCTGTCCAAGCGGCAGGTGAAGGGGCTTCTGCCCAGTCTGAACACCGACACGATCGTCGGCGGCATCACGTACTACGACGGGCAGGTCGACGACGCGCTCTACGTGGCCTCGCTCGTGCGCACCGCGTCGTTCTACGGGGCGCACGCGGCCAGCCGGGTGCGGGTCGAAGGATTCATCAAGGTGGGTGAGCGGGTGGTCGGCGTGCACGCCCACGACCTGCAGACCGATGAACGGTTCGAGGTGCGGGCCCGGCAGGTCGTGAACGCCACCGGGGTCTGGACCGACGACACGCAGCGCATGGTCGGCGAACGCGGCACGTTCAAGGTGCGCGCATCGAAAGGCATCCACCTGGTCGTGCCCCGGGACCGGTTCCAGTCGGCCATGGGGCTGCTGCTGCGCACCGAGAAGAGCGTCCTGTTCGTGATCCCCTGGGGACGACACTGGCTGATCGGCACGACCGACACGGACTGGCATCTGGACAAGGCGCACCCGGCCGCCACCGCCGCTGACATTGACTACCTGCTCGAACACGTGAACGCCGTGCTCCGGGTGCCGCTGACCCGGGAGGACGTCGAGGGAGTCTACGCCGGCCTGCGGCCGCTCCTGGCCGGGGAGTCGGAGAGCACCTCGAAGCTGTCCCGCGAACACCTCGTCGGACACTCCGTGCCCGGCCTGGTGGTGATCGCGGGCGGAAAGTGGACCACGTACCGGGTGATGGCGAAGGATGCGATCGATGCAGCCGTCGACGCCTTCGACGAACGGGTCCCGGCCTCCACCACGGCGGAGATCCCGCTGCTCGGCGCCGAGGGCTACCAGGCCGCCTGGAACAAGCGCGGCCGGATCGCGCGGGCGTTCGGCCTGCACACCGTCCGCGTCGAGCACCTGCTGAACCGCTACGGCACCCTGACCGACGAGCTTCTCGATCTGATCCGCAAGACCCCGTCACTGGCGGACCCGCTGCCGGGGGCCGACGACTACATCGAGGCGGAGGTCGTGTACGCGGCCACGCATATGGGCGCCCTGCACCTCGAGGACGTGCTGGCTCGCCGCACTCGCATCTCGATCGAGGCCTGGGACCGCGGCGTCTCGGCGGCGCCCGTGGCCGCGCGGCTGATGGCCGGGGTGCTCGGCTGGGACGAAGCCCGGGAGACGCGCGAAGTGGGCACCTACCTCAAGCGGGTGGCGGCGGAACGCGCGTCGCAGCAGCAGCCCGACGACGAGTCCGCCGACCGCGTGCGGCTCGAGGCTCCGGACATCGCCGCTACGAAATAGGAGCCGCCCGCCGGCACCCTCGCCCGGCACCCTCGCCCGGCGTCCACTCCCTGCCTCCGCTTGTCCGCCCGCACCCCGCCGGTGCGTGAACGAATTCGACGGAGATTCTGCCCTGTGGGGCCTGAAAAATGCCCGACAGCGCCGTTCAGAGCCAAATCTCCGTCGAATTGGTTGGGCCGTCCGAGCGCACGCGTGTGGCCAACTCAGGACATCCGTCGCCTGGGCTGCCCGCCCGACACGGACCAGAGCGGAACTCGTGCGGGTGCCCGGGCCCGGCCGGACGGATCTCCTGCGTTAGCCGCAACACCGAGCGGATGTGCCGCAGCGCCTTTGTGGTTCGGGCATCCGCCAGACACTCAGCCCCAGCCCGTACCAATTCGACGGAGATTTTGGCCCGTGCGGGGCAGAAAGCGCCCGACAGCGCCTTCGAGAGCAAAATCTCCGTCGAGTTGGTGAGAGCAGTGGGCGGCGCGGCGGCGCGGCGGCGGGCCGCGGGGCCGCGGGGCTGGCGGCGCGACAGCGGGCGGGAGGCACGCAAACTCGCTCCGGTAGACTGGGCTGACTGCCCACAAACCTCAGGAGTTGCACCATGGTTGACGTTCGGCGGGTCAAACTTCCCGGGGTGGGAGTGCTGCACACCTTCATCACGGATGACGGCGGCAAAGTGGGCGTCATCGCCCACCGCTCGGGGCACAGCGACCTCATCACCTTCGCGGACGACGAGGGCGGCCCCGACGCCGCCAAGGTGTCCCTGCGGCTGAACGAAGACGAAGCGCACACACTCGCCGAGCTCCTCGGCGGCACCCAGATCACCGAGTCGCTCACCGCGCTCGACCAGATCCCCGGCCTCAGCATCGACTGGTTCACCGTCGACTACGAAGACCACATCGCCGGCCAGGCGCTCGGCAACCCCGCCGACCGCGGCATAGCCGGTCTGACGGTCGTGGCCGTCGTCCGCGGGGAGTCCGCGAACCCGGCGCCCGCCCACGACTTCCGTGTCTTCCCCGGCGACACGCTCGTCGTCGCCGGCTCGCCCGAGAAGGTCGCGAAGGCCTTCGCCTTCTTCCGCACCGGCGAGGTTAAGGCCAAGTCCGTCGACGCGCCGCCCGGGGGCTAGTTCATGCAACTCGGCGAAGACCTCATCACTCTTGGCATCCTGCTCGTCGTTGCCTATCTCCTCGGTCGTGCCGGAAAGCTGATCGGGCTGCCGTCCATCCCCATCTACATGATTGTCGGGCTCCTGGCCAGCCCGAACACCGGCTGGTTCCCGCTGGACTTCCAGTCGGCGGACATCGAACTGATCGCCATTTTCGGGCTGATCCTGCTCCTGTTCAGCCTCGGCCTCGAATTCGACCAGGAGGCGTTCTTCGGCGACGCCGGAAAACTTCTGATTTCCGGCGGCTCCTACGTTCTGATCAACATGGGAGTCGGCTTCGCGTTCGGCCTGATGGTCGGCTGGGGCAGCCGGGAGGCCCTCGTGATCGCCGGAATGACCGGCACCTCCTCGAGCGCCATCATCACCAAACTCCTGATCGAACTGCGCCGGCTTGCCAACAAGGAAACTCCGATGATCCTCGGCGTGACCGTCGTCGGCGACATCTTCATCGCGGTCTACCTGGCGATCGTCTCCGTCGTGCTCAGCGGCAAGACCGAGGCCTGGCCGATCGTGCTGCAACTGAGCATCGCCTTCCTCTTTCTCGTCGTGATGTTCTCGGTGGCCCGCTGGGGCGCCAAAGTCGTCTCCCGGCTGATGCGCACCAAGGACGACGAACTGTTCACCATCCTCTTCTTCGGACTCGCGGTGCTCTTCGCCGGGATCGGTGAGATCATCGGCGTGACGGATGCGATCGGGGCCTTCCTGATCGGGGTGGTGCTCGGCGCGAGCACGTACCGCGGCCGGATCGAGCGCGTCGCCGTGCCCCTGCGCGACGTGTTCGGGGCTTTCTTCTTCCTCAACTTCGGCCTCGCGCTGAACGTGGCCGAATTCGGGTCGGTGATCACCATCGTGTTTGCGGCCGTCGGCATGACCTTCGTGCTCAGCCTGATCTCCGGAATGCTGATGGCGAAACTGCACGGCATGGGCCCGCGGGAGGGACTCAACACCGCGGCCATCTTCGTCAACCGCGGCGAGTTCACGCTGATCCTGGCAACCCTGTCGGTGACCGCTGGTCTCGACCAGCGGCTGCAGCCCTTCGCCGGCCTCTACGTGCTCACGATGGCGATCCTGGGGCCGCTCTTCGCGGCGAACTCCGAGAAGATCGGCGCGGCCCTGCGGCGACGCCGGAACGCCGTCCCGGCCCGGAAACGCGCCCACGACGTGATGCTGGCGGAGGAAATCGCCCTGGTCGAGGCGGCCACCGCCGCCGACACCGGCACGGATGCCCAACGCGCCGCCGACCGTCTCCTCGCCGACCACCGCCAGCGCCCGGCCGCCGCGGCACCCGGCGCAGTGGCGGCCATGGCGCCTGCCGACGCGACCGCCGACTCGGAAGCAGACGCCGCCGCGGCCGACGGACCGGCGTCCGCGGCCCCGGACTCCATGCTCGACTTCATCTCCGGCCGGCGCCCGGCCGAAACCGGCCCGGTTGACAAGCCGGCGCGTGACACCGCTTCAGGGGACTACTCATGATCACAACCATGCTCCGGCCGCGCTGGCTGATCGCGCTGCTGCTGGCGCTCGCGATCGCCGCGGCCTTCGCCCTGCTCGGCCGGTGGCAGCTCGAACGCGCCATCGCGTCCGGCGAAGTCGTGGAGCGCAGCACCGAGACCGTGCAGCCGCTCCACGAGGCGGTGTCGCCGGACGGGCCGCCGCGCGAGTCAGCGACCGGCCAGCTGGTCACCGTGGCCGGCTCCTTCGTGCCGGGGGACGACGTGCTGATCAGCGAACGCCTCAATGGGGGCGACAGCGGTTTCTGGGTGGTGAGCCGCTTGTCGACGGTGGAAACGGCATCCGTGCCCGTCTCCACCATCGCCGTGGCTCGCGGCTGGGCCGCCACCGAGGAGGAGGCCAGGTCGGCGATCGAGGCGCTCTCGGCGCAGGCCGCCGCGCAGCAGCAGACCGTGACCGGCCGCTTCGTTCCCTCCGAGGCTCCCGTCGTGCCGGACGAGGACAGCGACCCGCGCACCCAGACCACGGTCTCCACCGCCGCGCTGATCAACCGGTGGGCGGACTTCACCGACCAGTCCGTCTACGCCGGCTACATCGTCGACACGGATGCTGCCGCGAACCTCACCGTGATCGACTCGCCCGTGCCCGGCAACGACGCATCGGTCAACTGGCTGAACATCTTCTACGCCCTCGAGTGGGCAGTCTTCGCCGGGTTCGCGGTGTTCCTCTGGTACCGCCTGGTTCGGGACGACTGGGAGCGTCAGCAGGAGCAGGCCGCCATCGACGCGGCGGAGGCCGTCTAGAATTGGCCCATGCCACTTGACCCCAAGCCTGCCGACATCCCCAAAATCCCCGGTGCGCTCCGGCTCTACAAGGTTTCCTCGGTCATCACCGGTGTCTTCCTGCTGCTGCTCTGCGTCGAGGTCTTCCTGAAGTTCGTGCTGCAGCTCGAAATCGAAGTCGGCGGCCCGAACGGGATCATCGCCCTCGTCGCCCGGGACTCGGTGACCGCATTCAACCTGAGCACCGGCATCCTGATCGTGCACGGCTGGCTGTACGTGCTCTACCTGTTCAGTGACTTCCAGCTCTGGAGCCTGATGCGCTGGTCATTCCCCAAGTTTCTGCTGATCGCACTCGGAGGCATCATTCCTACCCTGTCCTTCTTCCTCGAGGTGCGAGTCGCGCGCGAGGTCAACGCCTTCCTGGCGACGCACGCCGACTCGTCTGCCGCTGCCGCTGCCGCTGCCGCTGACGCTGGGGCCGAGGCCCGCTCGTGAGCGCCGCTGTGAGCGCCTCGACCGGCGCCCGCCCAGTCTTGGTGGTCGACTTCGGTGCCCAGTACGCGCAGCTGATCGCGCGCCGGGTGCGCGAGGCATCCGTCTACTCCGAGATCGTGGCTCACTCGATCACCGCGGCCGAGGTCGCGGAGAAGAACCCGCTCGGCATCGTGCTCAGCGGCGGGCCGTCCAGCGTCTACTCCGAGGGTGCCCCCACCTTCGACCCGGACATCTTCGACCTGGGCATCCCGATCCTGGGCATCTGCTACGGCTTTCAGGTGATGGCCACGACCCTTGGCGGCGAGGTGGCCCGCACTGGCCGGAGCGAGTACGGTGCGACCCCGGTCAGAGTCACCGACAGCGGCAACGCGCTGCTGGCCGGGCAGCCGGCCGAGCAGACGGCGTGGATGAGCCACGGTGACTCCGTGTCGAAAGCCCCCGCCGGCTTCTCGGTGCTCGCGTCCACGAGCTCCACCCCGGTCGCCGCCTTCGCGAACGATACGCGCCGGCTCTACGGCGTGCAGTGGCACCCCGAGGTCAAGCACTCCGAATTCGGCCAGAACGTGCTCGAGAACTTCCTGCACCGCGCCGCCGGCATCCCCGCCGACTGGAACAGCGGCAACGTCATCGCCGAACAGGTGGCCCGCATCCAAGCCCAGGTCGGCACCGGCAAGGTCATCTGCGGGCTCTCCGGCGGAGTCGATTCCGCCGTGGCCGCTGCCCTCGTGCACAAGGCCATCGGTGACCAGCTCGTCTGCGTGTTCGTCGACCACGGCCTGCTCCGCCAGGACGAGCGCCGTCAGGTCGAGGAAGACTTCGTCAAGGCCACCGGCGTGCGTCTGGTCACCGTCGATGTGCGTGAGCGGTTCCTGACCGCGCTGGAGGGCGTCAGCGACCCGGAGAGCAAGCGCAAGATCATCGGTCGTGAGTTCATCCGCACCTTCGAGCAGGCTCAGGCCGAATTGATCAAGGAAGCGGCAGCAACGAATGAAGACCCGATCCGCTTCCTCGTGCAGGGCACCCTGTACCCGGACGTCGTCGAGTCCGGCGGCGGCAGCGGCACCGCCAACATCAAGAGCCACCACAACGTCGGGGGCCTGCCGGAAGACCTGCAGTTCGAATTGATCGAACCGCTGCGCACCCTGTTCAAAGACGAAGTGCGCGCGATCGGCGCCGAGCTGGGACTGCCGGCCGAGATCGTGCAGCGCCAGCCGTTCCCCGGACCCGGCCTCGGCATCCGCATCGTGGGCTCGATCACCCAGGACCGGCTCGACCTGCTTCGCCACGCGGATGCGATCGTGCGCGCCGAGCTGAGCGCCGCGGGCCTCGACCGTGAGATCTGGCAGTGCCCGGTGGTGCTGCTCGCCGACGTGCGCTCCGTGGGCGTGCAGGGTGACGGCCGCACCTACGGGCACCCGATCGTGTTGCGCCCGGTGTCGTCGGAAGACGCCATGACGGCCGACTGGACCCGCCTGCCGTACGACCTGCTGGCGCGGATCTCGAACCGGATCACGAACGAGGTGGACGGGGTCAACCGCGTCGTGCTCGACGTCACGTCCAAGCCGCCGGGGACCATCGAATGGGAGTAGGGGAATGCTCCCGGTTGTGACGCGGGGAGTGGGCGTGTCGCTCCTCAGCTCAAACAATGGGCGGCGGATGCCGTACCCTCCGCTTCGCTCCGGGGCCGGCATCCGCCGTCCATAACTCGACACCCCGCGACACGCCCTCTCCCCGCCTCGCGATCGCTGAGGGACAAGCAACTTTGGGGGTGAGGACGACGAAAGGGCCGCTCCGATGGGGCGGCCCTTCCTACGTGCGGTCGTGCGGCGGGGTGGGTGCTACTCGCGGGCGATGGCGAAGATGCGGAGCATCTCGACGTAGAGCCAGACGACGGTGAGCATGATGCCGAAGGCGCCGGTCCAGCCGTACTTGCGGGGGATTCGGTTGTTGACGCCGCGCTGGATGAAGTCGAAGTCGAGCACCAGCGAGTACGCGGCCATGATCACGGCGAGGACGCCGATCAGGAGGCCGAGTGGGATGCCCATGAACGTCGCGCTGCGGAGACCGAACGCAGCGTCGGTCGCGCCGAAGACCATCATGCCGAAGTTGATCAGCGAGAACACGCCGTAGCCGATCATGGCGATCATGAAGACCTTGGTGGCCTTCTTGGAGGCGCGGATCTTGCCGCTGGCGAAGAGGGCCAGCGTGACGCCGACGACGACGAGCGTGGCGAGCACGGCCTGGGTGACGACACCCGGGTAGATCTGCTCGAAGACGACGGAGATGCCACCGACGAAGAGGCCCTGGGCCGCGGCGTACGCGAGGATCAGGGGCGGCGACGGCTCCTTTTTGAACGCGTTGACCAGTCCGAGGACCAGACCCGCGATCGCACCGACGATGAGCGGCAGCATCGTCACCGGGGTGACGAGCCAGCCGATGGCTGCGGTCACCAGCAGCAAGGCGAAGCTGAGCACCGTCTTGCGGATGGTGTCGTCGTAGCTCATCCGGTCGGTGTCCTGTGAACCGGCGGAGGGAGCGTTGAACATGCCCTGCAGGTCGCTGTCGGAGAGCACCTTGCCACCTGCAGTGGCGCCAGGAGCGCCGAACGCGGCGTTTCGGGAGAATGCGGGGTTGGAGGATGCCATGGTTGCCGTAGCTCACAATCAAGTGCGTAGAGAGCGGAGCCAACACCGGTAAGTGCTGGACAGTTCCTAGATTCTATTCAGATCTGCTGGGGATCCGCCGTATTCAGGTTTGCGACTCGCGGTGACCGGGGGCGGCGCCCCGCCGACCAGCCGGCCAGCCACCAGGCGAGCCAGGAGGCGGCCGCCGTGGTGATGAAACCGACCAGATAGCCGACCCAGTTCTGGTCGTAATTGTTCAGCGCGTCCTTGAGCAGGAAACTCATCGTGATCGACGGGATCAGGGCCAGGTAGCTCAACCACGGGCGGTGCCGCACGAGCAGCCAGCAGGCCAGCAGCACGGCGAAGACACCGTTGAAATCGGCTCCGCCCAGCAGCAGGATGCTGCAGAGCAGGGCCGGAACCAGAACCGTCAGCCGCCGCCACAGCGCCCCCGGCAGGATCAGCCAACCCAGCACGTGGAGCGGCGGGCCGATGGCCAGGAAGAACAGGCTGTAGGTACTGGTGAAGTTCGTGGCGAGCACCCCGAGCACGACCAGCGTCAGTCCGGTCACGTAGCGGGCGCGGTAGCTGCCCCACCGGTGCAGGCGGGTCGGTGGAACGGTCCAGGGTGTCATCGCCTCGATTCTGGCAGGTGCACGCGTAGGGTTGGCAAATGCAGCCGATTGTGATCGGTCACCGCGGGGCGAGCGGTTACCGGCCAGAGCACACCCGTTCCGCCTACGAACTGGCCGTCGCTCTCGGCGCGGACGCGGTCGAGCCTGACATCGTCGCCACCCGCGACGGTGTCCTGGTGGTGCGCCACGAGAACGAGATCGGGGCGACGACGAATGTCGCAGCGCACCCCGAGTTCGCCGGCCGCCGGGCGACCAAGGTGATCGACGGCATCCGGCTCACCGGCTGGTTCACCGAGGACTTCACCTGGGCCGAGCTGCGAACCCTGCGCGCCCGGGAGCGCCTGCCCGAGGTGCGGAAGGCAAGCGCCACCTTCGACGACCGGTTCCCCCTGCTGCGCCTGCGGGACGTGTTCAAGCTGATGGACCGGCTCTCCGGACGGGTGCGCCGGCCCATCGGCGTCGTCGCCGAGCTCAAGCACGCCACCTACTTCGAGTCGATCGGGCTTCCGCTCGACGAGCTGTTCGCCGCCGAGGTCAACGACGCCGGTTGGAACGCCGGCGACGGCCGCCTCACCATCGAGAGCTTCGAGCGCAGCCTCCTCGACAAGGTCTACGCGCGCGGCATCTACGGCAAGCGTGTCTTCCTGCTCGAGGCGCGCGGCAAACCCGTCGACGAGGTCGCGCTGCTCGGGCCGAAAGCGCCCCACTACGCCGACTACCTCTCCGACACCGGGCTTTACGGGCTGAGCGGCACGGTCGACGGGATCAGCGTGCCCAAATCGCTCATCCTGGCCACGGATGCCGACGGTCACGTCTCCGGCGCCTCCGACCTGGTCGACGCCGCGCACGCCGCGGACCTGGAGATTTACTGCTGGACGCTGCGCCCGGAGAACCGGTACCTTGCGAAGACGTTCCGCCGTGGGCGGCTGCGGGCCGACTTCGGAAACTGGCAGGCCGAGTTCCGCACCATCCTCGGCACCGGGATCGACGGAGTCTTCGCCGACCACCCCGACCTGGCGGTGCTCGTGCGGGACGAGCTGGCCGCGGAGGACTGACCGGGGCGCTGCGCCGCACCGGGGCGGTGTCAGACGCAACACCTAGAATTGGGAGAGATATGACGACCCTCTCCGACCCGGACCACACGCCCGCCCGCCAGGTTCCCTCCGCGGTGCCCATCATCCTGGACGGAGCGGCTCCGCGCGACCGGGAGAGTCCACTGCTCGAAGGGCTCAACCCCCAGCAACGCGAGGCCGTGCTGTACCGCGGACCGGCGCTGCTGATCATCGCGGGCGCCGGCTCCGGGAAGACCAGCGTGCTCACCCGCCGCATCGCCAGCCTGCTGGAGAGCCGCGAGGCCTGGCCGAGCCAGATCCTCGCCATCACCTTCACCAACAAGGCCGCGGCGGAGATGCGCGAGCGGGTGCGGGCGATCCTCGGCCAGGGGGCCGACGGCATGTGGATCAGCACCTTCCATTCCTCCTGCGTGCGCATCCTGCGCCGCGAAGCGGAAAGCGCGGGCCTCTCCGCCACGTTCAGCATCTACGACTCGGCCGACACCAAGGTCACGCTCAAGCGCATCATCAAGGCCCTCGACGCCGACACGCTCGGCTTCACGCCCGGCAATGCGTCAGCGAAGATCTCCAAGCTCAAGAACGAGCTCGCGGACGCCGACTCCTACGCCCGCAACGCGAACATGAGCGACCCGCAGGAGGTCATGTTCGTCGAGATCTTCCGGCAGTACACCCACCGGCTGCGCGCGGCCAACGCCCTCGACTTCGACGACCTGATCGGCGAGACGGTCTACCTGTTCCGCGCGTTCCCGAAGGTCGCGGCCCTCTATCGGCGCCGGTTCCGCCACATCCTGGTCGACGAATACCAGGACACCAACCACGCGCAGTACTCGCTCGTGCGCGAGCTGACCCGTCCCGTCGAGCCCGACCTGGCCGAGGAGATGGAGGCGACCGGTGTGCACGTGCGCAACCTGCGCGACGCCTCCGGCGGCATCCCGGGAGCCTCGCTCACCGTGGTCGGCGACTCCGACCAGTCGATCTACGCCTTCCGCGGCGCGGACACCCGCAACATCAGCGAGTTCGAGCGCGACTTCCCGGGCACCAGGGTGATCCTGCTCGAGCAGAACTACCGCTCGACCCAGAACATCCTCTCGGCCGCCAACGCGGTGATCGGCCACAACTTCGACCGCACAGACAAGAAACTGTGGAGCGCGGGGGGCGACGGCGAGAAGATCGTGGGCTACACGGCCTATTCCGGCCACGACGAGGCCCAGTTCGTCTCCGACGAGATCGAGGTGCTGCACCGAGCCGGCATGGCCTACCGCGACATGGCCGTGTTCTACCGCACCAACGCGCAGACCCGTGCGCTTGAAGAAATCCTGGTGCGCTCCGCGGTGCCCTACCGGGTCGTCGGCGGCACCAAGTTCTACGAGCGGGCTGAGATCAAGGATGCGCTGGCGTACCTGATCGCCGTCGCTAACCCGAACGACGAACTGGCGCTGCGTCGCATCCTGAACACCCCCAAGCGCGGGATCGGCCCAGCCACCGAGACGGCGCTGGCGAGCTTCGCGGAGGCGAACCAGATCAGCTTCCGGCAGGCGATGCGCGACTCCGCGTCGCTGGGCCTCGGCCCCAAGGTGACCGGGGCCATCCTGAAGCTGGCGACCCTGCTCGACGAGGCGGCGCTGAAGCTCGACCCGGAGAACCCGGCCGGCACGGCGAACGTGTCCGAGCTGCTCACCTTCCTGCTCGACGGCAGCGGACTGCTCAGCCTGCTGCGAGGCAGCCGCGACCCGCAAGACGAGGCGCGCGCCGAGAACATCGAGGAACTCGTCGCCCAGACCAAGGACTTCAACAAGGAGAACCCCGACTCGGGGCTGGTCGACTTCCTCACCCAGGTGTCCCTGGTCGCCGCCGCCGACGACCTCGACGACGCCTCCGGAACGGTGTCCCTGATGACCCTGCACACGGCGAAGGGACTCGAATACGAGGCCGTGTTCCTGACCGGCGTGGAGGAGGGCCTGCTGCCGCACCAGATGTCGGCCAACGAGCCCGGCGGGCCCGCCGAGGAGCGGCGCCTGTTCTACGTGGGCATCACCCGCGCCCGCCAGAGGCTCTACCTCTCCCTGGCGATGACCCGGGCCCAGTTCGGCGACATCAACGTGGCCATGCCCAGCCGCTACCTGCAGGAGATCCCCGTCGACCTGATCGACTGGAAGCAGTCCCCGGGCATGGCGAACTCCCGCGGCGGCACCCAGCCCCGGGCGCTGAACGCGAGACGCGACGGCTTCGGCGGCGGGTTCGCGGGGCGCGGTGACCCGCAGGCGCTGCCGCCCGCGCCGAAGAAGAAGACCGAATGGGCCAGCCGGGTGCCGAGCCAGGTGCGCGACAACGGTGACCTCACCCTGATGCAGGGCGACCGCATCCGTCACGTCGATTTCGGCGACGGCCGCGTCAACCAGGTCACCGGTGACGGCACCAAGCGCATCGCGCACGTCCAGTTCGACACGGTGGGCGCAAAGAAGCTTCTGATCAAGATCGCGCCGATCGAGAAGCTCTAGTGGCGGAGCCGCGGGCCCCGGCGCGCCGGAACCGGGCAGACCGGAAACCCTGCTCGAACGCGTGAAATCGGTGCGCGCCCTCGACCTCGAGGTGGCGTCCCGGGCCAGCATCGCCGTGGTCGTGCCACTCGTCGTGCTCGTTCTGCTGGGCCGGATCGACTGGGCCGCCTACGCGTCGTTCGGGGCGATGACGTCGCTCTACGGCCGGAGCGAGCCGTACCGGATTCGCGCGCGCACGGTCAGCGTCGCCGCGGCCTTCATGCTGGTCAGCGTCGCCGCCGGGCTTGTGATGAGCGTGGCCGAGGCGACCCTGCCGGCCCTGGTGCTCGGGCTTCTGCTCGTGATCACGGCGGGGATCCTGCTGGCATCGACGTATGGCTTGTTCCCCGGCACGCCGATCTTCTTCGTCTTCGCCTACCTGGTCTGTGCGCAGGTGCCCGCGCCGGTCGACGAGATGCTGCCGCGCCTGCTGGTGGCAGTGGCGAGCGCCGCGCTGGCTTGGCTGCTCACCATGTCCGGCTGGGCGTTTCGGCGCCTGGTCGGCGACCGCTTCGGCGACCTGTTCAAGGAGCTGCCGCGCACGCCGCTGCTGCGACCGGCCGCGTTCCGCGACGTCCAGGTGTGGCTCACCATCCTGCAGCACCAGGTCGGCGTGCTGCTGGCCGGCGGGCTCGCCCTCTTCGTGGGCATCGGGCACCCCTACTGGGCAGTGGTGAGCGTGGTCGCCGTGCTCCCGCCGCCCCGTGCCGCGCACTCCATCTCCCGGGCGGTGCACCGCATCATCGGTACCGCGCTCGGAGTGGCGGTGACCGCCATTGTGCTGCTGCTCGGGCCATCCGTCTGGGTGCTGATCGCGGTGATCGCGATCGGCCAGTTCGGCGCGGAAATCCTGATCGGCAGGCACTACGGCGCCGCCCTGCTGTTCGTCACGCCATTGGCGCTGACCGTGGCTCACCTGGCCGACCCGGTCGCCGTGCCGACGCTGCTGGTCGACCGGGTGGTGGAAACCGCGCTCGGCGGCGTGGTCGCGGTGCTGATCGTGCTCGCGGTGCGGGGCCTCGCCCGGCAGCGTTCGCGTCGGCTCGGTGGACAGCGTCCACCCCTGAACGCTTAGGAACTGCACAGGTTGCTCCCAGCTTTTCGATAGCCCGTCGATTGGTACGCTCGCGAGGCTCTTCGCATGAGCATCGACACCCGCACCACCCCGCCGCGGCGGCTCACTGCTCCCGCGCCGCGCGTGCGCCCCGAATACCGGCAACGGATGCGGCTGGCTGACACCCTGCAGGTTCTCTGTACCGTCTCCGTCGCCCTCGTCATCGCCCTGTTCCTGGCCGATGGCGGCGCTGCCCGCTTCGCCACCCCCGCAGACGTGCTCACCTCCCTCGGCGTGCTGGCCGGACTGGTCGGCACAGATCTGCTCCTGATCATGATGCTGCTGGCCGCACGGTTGCCCGCCATCGACCGGGCCTTCGGCCACGACAGCGCCATGGCCCTGCACCAGTCGCTCGGCAAGCCGGCGCTCTCCCTGATCCTCGCGCACGCCGGGCTCCTGATCGTGGGCTACGCGCTGGCCGGCGAGATCAGCGTCGTCGCCGAGGTCTGGCGCATGCTGACCGTGCTGCCGGACATGCTGCTGGCCGTCATCGGCCTCGGACTCCTGGTGCTGGTGGTCGTCAGCTCGATCGTGATCGTTCGGCACCGCCTGCCGTACGAGGTGTGGCACATCGTGCACCTGCTCTCCTACGTGGCCGTGCTGGCGTCGCTGCCGCACCAGCTCACCGTCGGGGCCCTTCTGGTCGCAGGCTCGCCGCAGTGGTTTTACTGGCTGGTCCTGTACGTGGGGGTGGCCGGCTCGATCCTCGTCTTCCGGGTCATCCTGCCGTTCGTCCGCTCGCTGCGGGCCCGGCTGCGGGTGGAGGGCGTCGACCGGGTCGCCGACGGCGTCGTCTCGATCCGTGTGTCCGGCCACCGCCTGGCCCGGCTTCAGGCCGACGCCGGGCAGTTCTTCATCTGGCGGTTCTGGACTCCCGGGCTCTGGTGGCAGGCGCATCCGTTCTCCCTCTCGGCCGCGCCCACCGGCAACTCCCTGCGCATCACGGTGCGCTCCCTTGGCGACGCCTCTGCCGCGCTCGGCGGCCTGCGCCGGGGCACCCGGGTGAGCGTCGAGGGCCCATACGGACTGTTCACCGACCGGGCCAGGACGTCACCGCGGATCGTGCTCGTGGCCGCCGGTATCGGCGTCGCCCCGATCCGCTCCCTGCTGGAGACGGCGAGCTTCCTGCCCGGGCAGGCCACGGTCATCCTGCGCTCCCACACGCTCGCAGACAGCTACCTGGCCGACGAACTCGCCGAGCTGTGCCGGGCGCGGGGTGCGGAGTTCCGCGTCATCGTGGGGAAGAGGCCGCCGGGTGTGGCCAGTTGGCTGCCCGCCGACGCGGTGGCGGGCCCGGTGAACCTGCTGACCCTGGTGCCGCGGCTGCGTGACGCGGACGTGTATGTCTGTGGTCCACGGCGGTGGACCGACGAGGTCGTGCGGGATGCCCGCTCGGCCGGCCTTCCCCCGCGACAGATTCATTTCGAAAGGTTTGACTGGTGAGAATTCGAGCAGCGGCTGCGGCCGCCCTGGCTTCCGTTTCCGTTCTGTCGGTGGGTTGGCTCGTCGGAGCCCCCGCCGTGCAATCCCTGCAGGCCACGCTGACGACGACCCTGACGACGCCGACGTCCAACGAAACGACGGGCGGTGCGACGGGCGATGGCACGGGCGGTGCGACGACCACGATCGACGCGTCGACACCTGTCGACGAGGCGCTCGCGCCCACCGGCGTCACCGGCACGTTCGAGGGCTCAGCCGTGCAGACCCGGTTCGGCCCGATGCAGGTGTCGGTGACCATCGACAACGGCACGATCACCATGGTCACCCCGCTGCAGCTGACCAATGACGACCGGAAGTCGGTCCAGATCAGCAACCGGGCGGCCCCGATCCTGCGGGACGAGGTGCTCGCCGCGCAGTCCGCCAACGTGGCGAACGTCAGCGGCGCGACGTACACGTCCCAGGGGTACCTCCGTTCGCTCCAGGCAGCCCTCGATGCCGCGCAGTTCTAGCGCGGTGGCCGGTCACACGGCGATCACGGCCCTGAGCATGGGGACCGTCATCAGCATCCGTCTCGGTGACGGCGCCGCCCCGCACGACGACGCCCGCCTGGCTGCTGCCCGGACCGCGGTCGTGGAGGTGTTCCGAGGCTGGAACGAACGCTTCAGCCTGCACCGGGAGGGGTCGGAGCTCAGCCGCGTCAACCGCGGCGAGCTGCGGCTCACCCAGGCCGGGCCCGAACTCCGCGACTGCTACGCGCTCGCCCTGGCGTGGCGGGGCCGCACCGACGGACACTTCACCCCGCACCGCGCCGACGGCGCCATCGACCTGTCCGGTATCGTCAAGAGCCTCGCGATTGCGGAGGCCGGGGACCTGCTGAACCGGCTCGGAGCCCGGGACTGGTCGCTCAACGCAGGCGGGGACATCCTCGTCGGCGGTGACCGGGCGTCCGGCCTCGGCTGGTCGGCCGGGATCGTCGACCCTCTGGATCGAGGAACCCTGCTCGCCACGGTGCCGCTGACCCTGCCGGTGCGGGCCGTGGCCACCTCGGGCAGCGCGGAGCGCGGCGACCACATCTGGACCACCGTCGACGGCGGGGTGTCGCCCTACCGCCAGGTCACCGTCTTCGCCCGGGACATCGTGACCGCGGATGTGCTGGCCACGGCCATCGTCGCCGGCGGGCAGGCGGCACTGGACCGCAGCGCGGAGGCATTCCCGATCGATGTGCTGGCGGTGCTGCGCGACGGTTCGCTGCTGGCCACGCCGGGCCTGCGGGCAGCGTCGGGCCTGCGGGCAGCGTCGGCCTGACCGGGCTCGCGGGCAGCGTCGGCCTGACCGGGCTCGCGGGCGCGGGGCCTGTCGCCCTGCCTGGATGCCCTTCCTTGTCGCTTGCGGCTCGGGAGCGTAGCGTTGCCGCCGCGGGGATGCCCAAACGGGGCGGCTCCCATCAAGCTGGAGGTGTCATCATGGCGAGCGACCCGGAGAGACTCTGGCCGCGGCGAGCGGATGCGACGAGCGACGGACTCGACGAAGACCGCGAGATCGATGACATCGAACTGACCCTCGACAAGGATGTGCCGCTCGCCGAGGACGGAGATGCGGTGTGGAAGATCGACGCCGACCAGCGCCCGGTTGAGCTTGACGACGAGGACGACGACCGGGAAACCGAGGAGCCCGGCGAGCCCGGACCCCGGGAGTAGCCGGCCTCGTCAAACCGATTAGTTCTGTCGCTCTCGGAAGATCAGAGCCGACCGCACCGCGCGGACGCCGTTCACCCCCAGAGGAGCGCCGTGCTCGCGGCGAACCAATTCGACGGAGATTCTCCTGAAAAACGGCTTTTCGAGGGTAATCAGGGCCGTTTCGGCCAAAATCTCCGTCGAATTCGTTCAGTCCGGAGTCGCTGAAGCGCCGCGTACTCGAGAGACTCGCCGAGCCGTGAATTCGGCTCCTCAACCCTGTGGCCCGTGGGGAGAGGAGCTCTGCTCACCGTTCGGCGAGCGTACGTGCGTCGGAGCGGCTACGCGACGGCGCGGGTGCGAGCCTGCCGGTGGCGGAGGAGCACCGCGAGCCCGCGCCAGCCGAGCAGGAACACCCCGAGCACGACGGTCGCCACGACGACGAAGCTGAATTCCGTTCCCTGCCCGCTCACGGTGCGCAGCAGCATCCCGACGCCGACGGCGAAGAGCCAGATTCCGGTGCCTGTCCAGACGATCTTTTGCGGGCTGCGCCAGGCGCGCATGATGAGCCAGCCCACGAGGAGACCGCCAAGGAAGGGCAGCCCGGTGATCAGGGTGCCGAGAATATCCTCTTGGTGGCTGGCCCGGCCGATCAGCACGAAGACCAGCACCAGGGCGGCGTCGAGTCCCGCCGCGAGGAGGAGACTGGACCGACTGCTCTGCTGGATTGCCATGCTTCCAGCCTACGGGGGCCCGGAGGGTCAGACCGCGGTGCCGATCCGGTCGCGGTGCCGATCCGGCCGCGGTGCCGATCAGACCGCGGTGCCGAGCAGGGAGCCGATCGCCCAGGTGACTCCGAGCGCGAGCAGGCCGCCGACGAGCACCCGGGAGATCGCGCGGGCTTTCGGACTGCCGCCGAGGTAGGAGCTCAGCCAGCCGGTGATGACCAGGGCGATCGCGACGGCGAGGAAGGTGGCCGGCAGGCGCCACTCCGGCGGCGGCAGCAGCACCGCCAGCAGCGGCAGGCTCGCGCCGACCGTAAACGCGATGGCGGAGGCGTAGGCGGCGTGCCACGGGTTCGACAGCTCGTCGGCGCCGATGTGGAGTTCCACCTCGAGGTGCGCGGCGAGGGCGTCGTGCGCGGTCAGCTCGAGGGCCACCTGCTTCGACGTCCGGGGGGTGAGCCCCTTTGCCTGGTAAAGGTCGGCCAGTTCGGCGAGCTCCTGCTCGGGCATGTTCTCGAGTTCCCAGGTCTCCTTGGCGATCAGGGCGCGCTCGGTGTCGCGCTGGCTGCTCACCGAGACGTACTCGCCCAGGGCCATCGAGATCGCGCCGGCGAGCAGGGCGGCGACGCCCGCGATCAGGATCGCCGAGGCATCCGTGGTCGCCGCCGCGACGCCGACCACCAGGGCCGCAACCGACACGATGCCGTCGTTGGCTCCGAGCACGCCGGCCCGCAGCCAGTTCAGGCGCGAGGCATGGTCGGCGGAGTGGGGATCGACGCCGTGTTCGGGTTCAGTCATGACTGAATCCAAGCAGGCGGATGCGTGCCGCGCCAGCAAGGACTGGCTTGCCTCACGGCGGCAACTTCACGGCGACCGACGTGCGGCGCACGGCGTGTTCGCGATGTCGGCGGGGACCGATAGAGTTTCAAATGGTACGTATGTCTTGATGTCGAGCTATCTGCGGCGCGGGCATCCGTGCCCTTGCCCCTCAAGACCTTGCAGGAACGCTACGACGCGGATTGGAAGAGCAGCGTGGATCTTTACGAATATCAGGCACGAGACCTGTTTGAACAGTATGGAGTCCCGGTTCTGCCGGGCATCATCGCGGACACTCCGGAGGAGGTGCGTGCCGCGGCCGCGAAGTTGGGCGGCGTCGTTGTCGTCAAGGCCCAGGTCAAGGTCGGCGGCCGCGGCAAAGCCGGCGGCGTGAAGGTGGCGAAGACCCCCGACGACGCTGAAGCCGCCGGGCGCGCCATCCTCGGACTCGACATCAAGGGCCACACCGTCAACCGGGTCATGGTGGCCGGCGGAGCCCGCATTGCGCAGGAGTTCTACTTCTCCGTGCTGCTGGACCGCACCAACCGCTCCTACCTCTCGCTCGCGAGCTACGAGGGTGGCGTGGAGATCGAGGTTCTCGCTGTCGAGAAGCCCGAAGCGCTCGCCTACACGGCCATCGACCCGATTGCCGGGATCGACCTGGACACGGCCCGTCAGATCGCGGTCGACGCGAAGTTCCCAGCCGACCTCGTCGACAAGGTCGCACCCGTCTTCGTGCAGCTCTACAACGTATTCACGGGTGAAGACGCGACCCTGGTCGAGGTCAACCCGCTCGTGCTGACCGAAGAGGGCGACGTCATCGCCCTCGACGGCAAGGTCACGATCGACGAAAACGCCGGCTTCCGCCACCCGAGGCACGCCCTCCTCGAGGACGCGGCCGCTGCCGACCCGCTCGAGGCGAAGGCCAAGGAGAACGACCTCAACTACGTCAAGCTCGACGGCGAAGTGGGCATCATCGGCAACGGCGCCGGACTCGTGATGAGCACCCTGGACGTCGTCGCCTACGCCGGCGAAAACCACGGCGGCGTCAAGCCTGCCAACTTCCTCGATATCGGGGGCGGAGCATCCGCCGAGGTCATGGCCGCCGGCCTCGACGTCATCCTCGGTGACCCGCAGGTCAAGGCCGTGTTCGTCAACGTCTTCGGCGGCATCACCGCCTGTGACGCTGTGGCCAAGGGCATCGTGGGCGCGCTCGCCGAACTGGGCAGCGCCGCCAACAAGCCGCTCGTTGTGCGCCTCGACGGCAACAACGTCGAGGAAGGCCGTCGCATCCTCACCGAGGCCAACCACCCGCTCGTCACACTGGCCGCCACCATGGACGAGGGCGCCGCCAAGGCCGCCGAACTCGCCCACGCCGCGAAGTAAGGGATTTTCGAACATGTCAATCTTCCTCAACAAGGAGTCCAAGGTCATCGTGCAGGGCATCACCGGCGGTGAGGGCACCAAGCACACCGCCCTCATGCTGAGGGCCGGCACCCAGGTCGTCGGCGGCGTGAATGCTCGCAAGGCCGGCACCACCGTCGTGCACGGCAGCGTTGAGCTGCCCGTGTTCGGCACGGTTGCCGAGGCGATCGAAAAGACGGGCGCGGATGTCTCCATCGCGTTCGTGCCGCCGGCCTTTACCAAGGACGCCGTCATCGAAGCCATCGACGCCGGCATCCCGCTGCTCGTCATCATCACCGAGGGTGTGCCCGTGCAGGACTCGGCCGAGTTCTGGGCCTACAACAACGCCAAGGGCAACAAGACCCGCATCATCGGTCCGAACTGCCCCGGCATCATCACCCCCGGTGAGGCGCTCGTGGGCATCACGCCGGCGAACATCACCGGCAAGGGCCCGGTCGGCCTCGTCTCCAAGTCGGGCACCCTGACCTACCAGATGATGTACGAACTGCGCGACCTCGGCTTCTCCACCGCCATCGGCATCGGCGGCGATCCCATCATCGGCACAACGCACATCGACGCGCTCGAGGCGTTCGAGGCTGACCCCGAGACGCTCGCCATCGTCATGATCGGAGAGATCGGCGGCGACGCCGAGGAGAAGGCGGCAGAGTACATCAAGGCCCACGTCACCAAGCCCGTTGTCGGCTACGTAGCCGGCTTCACCGCCCCCGAGGGCAAGACCATGGGCCACGCCGGCGCCATCGTCTCCAACGGGGCCGGAACCGCCCAGGGCAAGAAGGAGGCCCTCGAGGCCGCCGGGGTCAAGGTCGGCAAGACGCCGAGCGAGACCGCCACCCTGCTGCGTGAGGTTCTCGCGGCGCTGTAACCGGCATCGCTGCACCGGCACCGAACGACAGGGCCCGCCTCACCAGGCGGGCCCTGACGCGTTGTCGGCCGCGGCCGGCGAGCCTGCCGTGCCTCTGCCTGCCGCCTGCCGTGCCTTTGCCGCCCTGCCTCTGCCGTGCCTCTGCCGTGCCCTGGGCCCGAACGAATTCGACGGAGATTTTGGTCAGAACCGGCCCGAAACATCCGTTTCAGCCTGGATCGAGCAAAATCTCCGTCGAATTCGTCAGCGCGCGGCGGGGGGCAGGGGAGCCGGGGAGGCGGAAACGGTAGGCTCCGATCGGATGAAACGCTTAACGACCGCCCTGCTTGCCGCGCTCGACGCGCTCATTGTCGTAGCCATCGGGGTCGGAATCGCGCTCGTTCCGCTCACGGTTCTGTGGGCCACGCAGTTCGACATGGCCGTCAACTGGCTCGTGTTCTGGCGTGCCGCGGTCGACGTCTGGCTCGTCGGCAACGGCGTCGACCTGGTCGTCCAACTCGACCCGACCCTCGTCGCCGCCCTGAACCTGCCCGGCTCGGACGCCGCGTTCCCGATCACGATCGCACTGCTGGGCTTCGCGCTGATGGCCGTGCTCTTCGGCTTGCGCACCGGCCGCCGGGCGGCGGAAACCCCCTACCGCTGGGTCGGGGTGACGGGCGCCATCGCCGGCTACGCGCTGCTGACCGCTCTGCTCGTGCTGTCGGCCGGCACGGATGCCGTGCGCCCCCAGACGGTACAGGGTCTGGTTCTGCCTCCGCTCATCTTCGCCGCCGGCGTTCTGATCGGCGCCGGCCAGGGTCAGCTGGGCCGCCTGATCGGTAGCATCCCCGGCCTGCCCGGCCGCCTCCCGGGAGTCGTCCGGGGCGCGGGCCGCGGCGCAACCGGCAGCAGTGCCGACAGCGCCGGCAACGTCGCCAGCGTCAGCGGTTCCGGCGCCGGCAGCAGCGCCGGCAAGAGCGTCCACGGCCTCAATGGCACCAGCAACACCAGCAACACCAGCAACACCAGCAGCAACACCAGCAGCACGGGTGCCGCAGCCGGCCTGCTCCCGGTCGCGGTGCGCGCGGGCGCCGCCGCGGCGCTGCGGAGCGGAACGGCCGCGGCCGCCGGTATCCTCTGCGTCTCCGGGATCACCGTTTTCGTGCTGATCCTAACCAGCTACGCCACCATCATCGGACTCTACGAGACCGTGCAGGCCGGCGTCCTGGGCGGCATCGCGCTCACACTCCTGCAGCTTTCGCTGATCCCGAACCTGGTCATCTGGGCCGCGGCCTGGTTTGCCGGACCCGGCATCGCGGTGGGCGTGGGCACCAGCGTGTCCCCGGTCGGCACCTCGCTCGGCGCCGTACCGGGCCTGCCGATCCTCGGCGTGCTGCCGCAGGGCAGCCTGGCGTTCGGGTTCGTCGGCCTGCTCGTGCCGCTGCTGGTCGGTTTCCTCGCCGCCGTCATCCTGAGGCAGCGGGCGACCGCGGATGTCCCTCCTTCCATCTCGGAACGGCTCCTCACGGGCCTCGGCACCGGGTTCGTCGCCGGTGTGCTGCTCGGGCTGCTGGCCTGGTGGTCGGGCGGAGCTCTCGGCCCGGGCCGTCTTGTCGAGGTCGGCCCGAACCCGCTGCTGGTCGGGGCGTTGGTCGCGCTCGAGGTCGGCATCGCGGCCTGCCTCGGTCTCCTGACTCCCGCGCCCCCGGTCGGCGCGAACGGCTCCGGGCGCGGTGCGACGGGCGGAATGCCGGGAACGAAGCCGGGAACGAAGCCGGGCACGAAGCCGGGCACGAAGCCGGGCACAAAGCCGGCAACCGCGTCACGTGCCGCGCGCAGTGGGACTAGCGGGGTCGGTCGTCTCCTCGGCCGGCTGCGCGCCGCGCTCCCTCGCCGGTAGGCTTCTCCCGTGCTGAACTTGGTCGTATTGATCTCCGGCGGGGGATCCAACCTTCGCTCCCTGCTCGAGGCCTGCCGCGACGCCGAATACCCGGCCCGCGTGGTGGCCATCGGCTCCGACAGGGACGCCGACGGGCTCGTGCTCGGCGAGGAATACGGCATCTCCACTTTCACGGTGCCGTACACGTCGCATCCGTCCCGGGAGGCCTGGGGCGACGAGCTCCTCGCGCAGATCCAGCAGTGGGATGCCGACCTCATCGTGCTCAGCGGCTTCATGCGCCTGCTGCCGCCCCGGGTGGTGGCGGCGCTGACCCCGAACCTGCTCAACACACATCCGGCCTACCTGCCCGAATTTCCCGGGGCGCACGGGGTGCGTGACGCGCTCGCCGCCGGGGTCGCCGAAAGCGGCGCCAGCCTGATCGTGGTCGACACCGGCGTCGACGACGGACCGATCATCGCGCAGGAACGGGTGCCGGTGCTGCACGGTGACACCCAGGCATCCCTGCACGACCGCATCAAAGTCGTCGAGCGTCGCCTGCTGGTGCAGGCCGTGCTCGATATCGCCAACGGACACGTCGATCTCAAGGAGCATCCCCACATATGAGCGGTCCCACTAACGCCCCGAGCCTGTACCGCCACCGCGACGTCGTGCCCGTGCAGCGCGCCCTCATCTCGGTGAGCGACAAGACCGGTCTGGTCGAACTGGCCGCAGCTCTCGCGGCGACCGGCGTCGAAATCGTGTCGACCGGTTCGACGGCGGCCTTCATCCGCGCCGCCGGCCACGACGTGACGGATGTCTCCGCCGTCACCGGCTTCCCCGAATCCCTCGACGGCCGGGTCAAGACCCTGCACCCGGGAGTGCACGCCGGTATCCTCGCCGACCTGCGCCTCGAGGCGCACGAGGCGCAGCTCGCCGACCTCGGCATCGCCGCATTCCAGCTTGTCGTCGTGAACCTGTACCCGTTTGTCGAGACTGCCCTGTCGGGTGCGGTCCCGGCCGACGTGATCGAGCAGATCGACATCGGCGGCCCTGCCCTCGTGCGCGCCGCGGCCAAGAACCACGCCAACGTCGCCATCGTGGTGGACCCCGACAACTACGACGAGATCATCGCAGCCGTCGAGGCCGGCGGCACCCCGCTGACGCTGCGCCAGAAGCTGGCCTCGCTCGCCTTCGAGCACACCGCCGGCTACGACCTGAGCGTCTCCGCCTGGTTCACGGAGAACGTCTACGACCAGTGGCAGGACGACGCCGCGGCCCTCAACGAGGAGATCTTCGAGGAGTTCGACGCCGTGATCGGCGAGGCCCTATCCGAGGAGATGCCGTTCCCCGAGACCCTCGTCATCGAGGCCACCCGCAGTGCGGTGCTCCGCTACGGCGAGAACTCGCACCAGGCCGCGGCCCTCTACCTCGGCGAGGGCGGCCAGGGCATCGCGCAGGCCGTGCAGCGCCACGGCAAGGAGATGTCGTACAACAATTACGTCGACGCGGATGCCGCAGTGCGCGCCGCCTACGACTTCGTCGCACCGGCCGTCGCCATCATCAAGCACGCCAACCCCTGCGGCATCGCCGTCGCCAACCCCAAGGCGCCCGACGCGATCGCCTCCGCGCACCACCGCGCGCACGACTGTGACCCGATCTCCGCGTTCGGCGGCGTCATCGCGGCCAACCGCACGGTCACCCTCGGCATGGCCGAGACCGTCAGTCAGATCTTCACTGAGGTGCTCGTCGCCCCGGGTTTCGAGCCGGCCGCGTTCGAGCTGCTCAGCGCCAAGAAGAACATCCGCCTGCTCGAGCTTCCGGTTGACTACCACCGATCCTCGCTCGAACTGCGCCAGATCTCTGGCGGCCTGCTCGTGCAGGAGTCCGACACGTTCGACAACCTCGACTCGTCGACCTGGACCCTCGCGGCCGGCGACGAGGTCGACGCGGCCACCCGGGCGGACCTCGAGTTTGCGTGGAAGGCCTGCCGCTCCGTGAAGTCGAACGCCATCCTGCTGGCGCGCGGCGGGGCATCCGTGGGCGTCGGAATGGGCCAGGTCAACCGGGTCGACTCCTGCCACCTCGCGGTGCTGCGGGCCGGCGACCGGGCGGCCGGCTCGGTCGCGGCCTCGGACGCGTTCTTTCCGTTCGCGGACGGCCTGCAGGTGTTGCTCGACGCGGGCGTCACCGCCGTTGTGCAGCCCGGCGGCTCCGTGCGCGACGCCGAGGTCATCCAGGCGGCCGCGGATGCCGGCGTCAGCATGTACTTCACCGGGGAGCGCCACTTCTTCCACTAGGCGTTCATCGGGGCAGCCCCGGTGCGGCCACGGAATCTGGCACGATTGAAGGAACCGTGGCTTCGCCAGACCCGTCCCGGCAGGAAGGAACGCCGTGCCAGACCTCGAGGGATTCATCCAGACCGGCTACCTCGTCGCCCTGGCGGTCGCGGTCGTGGCCGCGGTGGCGATCACGGCGATCATCGCCTTGGTCTTCCGGGTGGTGGGCCGCAAGGAAGCCTGGGCGCGCACGCTGGTCGGCCTGGTCAGGGTGCCGTTCCGGTTGATGCTGCTGGTGGGCGCGATCTGGACCGTTCACACGCTGTTCCTGCAGACCTCCGAGGGGATCGAACGACTGGTCGACTTCTTCTTCCGGGCCCTCTTCATCGCCGCGTCCACCTGGCTGGTCTGCGCGCTGCTCTACTTCTTCGAGGAGGTGGCGGCCGCCCGCTACCGCATCGACGTGCGCGACAACCGCGTCGCGAGAAGGGTGCGTACCCAGCTGCGGATGCTGCGGCGCATCGGCGTCGCCGTGATCGTCATCTGCGCGATCGGGGCCGTGCTGCTCAGCATCCCCGGCGCCGCGACCCTGGGCGCGAGTCTGTTCGCCTCAGCCGGTCTGCTCAGCGTCGTGGCCGGCCTGGCCGCGCAGTCCACTCTCGCGAACGTGTTCGCCGGCATCCAGCTGGCCTTCAACAACGCCCTGCGGGTCGACGACGTGGTCATCGTCGAGACCGAGTGGGGCAAGATCGAGGAGATCACCCTCACCTACGTGGTCGTGCACATCTGGGACGACCGCCGCATGGTGCTGCCGTCGACCTACTTCACCACCAACCCGTTCCAGAACTGGACCCGGCACAACAGCGAGTTGCTCGGCGCGGTCGAGTTCGACCTCGACTGGCGTGTCGACCCAGCCGGCATGCGCGTGGAACTCGACCGCATCGTCGCGCAGACCGAGCTCTGGGACGGCCGCGTGGTCGTGCTCCAGGTGACGGATGCCGTGGGCGGCTTCGTGCGCGTGCGCGTGCTGGTCTCCGCCGCCGACGCTCCCACCCTGTTCGACCTCCGCTGCCTCGTGCGCGAGAACCTGATCGACTGGCTCAACACGCACAACCCCGAGGCACTGCCGGTGGGACGGATGGAACTGCGGCGGGAACCCCCGCGTGCGGAGGTTCCCGCGCGCGCCGCGCCGTCGGCCCACCCCGTCACCGCGCCCATCGGGCTGTTCTCCGGCGACGAGAACGCCAAGGCGCGGGCGGCCGAGTTCACCGCGACCATCCCCGTGCAGGAGGGTCCGGCCGAGAAGCGCTGACGCGCCGCCGGTCACGACGCGCAGTCGGGGAGTCGCGCGGCTATTCTGATGCAGTCGACGCGTCACGATCGCGGCGGCACAGCCAGCCCACAAGGCCGACCAGCGAGGAGAACCACCCCATGACGCTCACGCACCCCACCACCTCGCTGGATGCCCTGATCGGCCTCCCATTCACGCACGAGCGCGTGTTGATCACCACCGGCATCCGTTCGGGCCTCGTGATCACCGTGGCCGTGCACTCCACCCGGCTCGGCCAGGCCCTCGGCGGCGCCCGCCTGTGGCAGTACGAGAACTGGACGGATGCCGTCGCCGACGCCCTGCGCCTGTCCGCGGCCATGACGCTGAAGAACGCGGCCGCCGGGCTGAACCTGGGCGGCGGCAAGTCCGTGATCCACGTGCCGCTCGGTACCGAGTTGAGCGAGGCGGAGCGGCGTGACGTCATGCTCGACCTCGGCGACGCCATCGAGAGTCTGGACGGCGCGTACATGACGGCCGAGGACGTCGGCACGAACGCCGAGTCGATGGCCATCGTGAAGGAACGCACAGACCACGTCTGCGGTCTCCCGGCCGCCAGCGGCGGCGTGGGCGAACCGGCCGACGCGACCGCGGCCGGCGTCTATGCCAGCGTGCTCGCCACCCTCGACGCCCTGTTCGGCAGCCGCGAGGTGTCCGGCCGGCACATCGTCATCTCCGGCCTCGGCCAGGTCGGTGGCCGCCTTGCCGGCGAGCTCGCCGCCGCCGGGGCCCGCCTCACGGTCAGCGACGTCAACCTCGGCAAGCAGCAGTTCGCCGCCGGTCTCGGCGCGACCTGGGTCCCCGTCGACGAGGTGCACCACGTGCCGGCCGACCTGTTCGTGCCCTGCGGGCTCGGCGGGGTGCTCACCGCCCGGGTGATCGGTGAACTCAACGTGCTCGGGGTGGTCGGGGCCGCCAACAACCAGCTCGCCCAGCCGGAGGGTGCCGCCCAGCTGGACGCGCGGGGCATCCTCTGGGCACCCGACTTCGTCGTGAACGCCGGCGGCGTCATCTACCTGGCCCTGGCCTCGGAGCCGAACGCCGACCGGGCCGTCGTGACCGAGCGGGTCGCCGCGATCGGCGATGTCGTCGCGCAGATCTTCACGGATGCCCGCGAGCAAGGCATCACAACGCTCGCCGCCGCAGAGCGCCTCGCTGCCGCGCGGCTGGAGGCCGCCCGCCCGCGGTAGCCGCCCCGGGCAGCTCCCCGGTCGCTTCGCTGGCGGTGCGCGCGTGCTGCGCCGCTCCGCGCACGGCACGCCACGCGCGGAGCGGCGCATGACCGGCGCGCCGAATCCGAGCCACCCATCTCCGACTTCGAGAAGCTCGAGGGCTGCGATACCTGCCTGAGCGTACGGGTGCGCTGAATCCCGATCCCCGAATTCGGCGCTTGCGCCCGAGGCCCCGGAACCGTAGTCTGAAAAGCTGCCTGATCAGGGGGGCACAGCTCAGACACCACGCGCTCAGGAGGCCGACATGACCAAGACAGCATCGTTCACCATCGCAACGTCTGCGAACGACGGCGCGCGCTTTGGCGCAGCCACCTCGTTCCCGCGCGCCGCTTAGCCGGCCCCCTCCCGCGATCTCCCGCCCCGCCTCGGGCCTGACTCCGGGCCGCTGACACCCAGCGACCGGCTCCGCCCCGCAGGCCGGCAGCCATGCTGCTTCCCGGAAGCTACGGCTTCCACCCCCGCCGGCCGACGTGCTCGTTGTCGGCCTCCCGGCGCCGCGCGCCGCCGTTCACCGGAACCAGACTCGTTCAGGACTCACTCGTGACCACGCTCACCGACCACAGCCATCCGCCCGACCCCGACCCCGCAGCGGGAACCGACCCCGTTGACCTGCCCCGGAGGAACACACTCCAGGTGCTGCTGCGCCTCTACCCCTTCGCCCGGCCGGCCCTGCCGCGGCTGGCCCTCGGCATGCTCGCCGCCCTGCTGGCGGCGCTCGTGGCGCTCGCCATCCCGCAGGTGCTGCAGCGCCTCGTCGACGGTGCCCTGACTCAGCAGGACGCCGCCCAGATCTGGCCGGCCGTCATCGTGGTACTCGCCCTCGGCGTGATCGAGGCGGTGCTGATCGCACTGCGCCGCTGGTTCGTTCTCGGCCCCGGCACCCACATCGAGGCCCGGATGCGCAACGCGCTCTACGCCCGGCTGCAGGACCTCCCGGTCACATTCCACGACAAGTGGCCGAGCGGCCAACTGCTCTCCCGCGCCGTCAGCGACCTCAACCTGATCCGCCGCTGGATCTCGTTCGGGCTCGTGCTGCTCATCGTGAACGTCGTCACCGTTGTGATCGGCGCCGCCATCCTGGTGTCGATGAACTGGATCCTCGGCCTCATCTTCCTCGTCTGCTCCGTGCCGTTGTGGATCGTCGGCTACCTGTTCGAGGAGAAATACTCCGTCGTTGCGCGGCGCAGCCAGGACCAGGCCGGCGACCTCGCGACGGCCGTCGAAGAGTCGGTGCATGGCATCCGGGTACTCAAGGCCTTCGGGCGAGGCAAGTTCGCGTTGAAGAACTTCTCCGACCAGGCCGAGAGCCTGCGCGGCACCGAGATCGAGAAGGCGCGCGCCATCGCCGGCATCTGGCTGTGGCTGCTGATGATCCCGGATGTGGCCTTCGCCCTTTGCCTCGTCGCCGGTGTCTGGCTGGCTGGCCAGGGCGAGTTCAGCGTGGGCGGGCTCGTGGCCTTCTTCGCCACGGCCACCGTGCTGCGCTGGCCGATCGAGTCGGTCGGGTTCCTGCTGTCGATGACCTTCGATGCCCGCACCGCGACCGACCGGTTCTTCGACGTGCTCGACGCGCCGAACGCGATCACGGACCCCGAGCATCCCGTCACCGTCGACCGGCCCCGCGGCCGCCTCGCGTTCGAGAACGTGCACTTCCGCTACCCCGACTCGCCGAGCCGCTTCCCGGACCTGCTCGACGGCGTGGACCTGGTGCTCGAACCGGGGGAGACCATGGCTCTCGTCGGTCTGACCGGCTCCGGCAAGTCCACCCTGACGGCGCTCACCACCCGCCTCTACGACGTGACGGAGGGGGCGGTGACCCTCGACGGGGTCGACGTGCGCTCCCTCGGCCGCGAGGAACTGCGTCGCCACCTGTCGATGGCGTTCGAGGATGCGACGCTGTTCTCGGCATCCGTGCGCGACAACGTGCTGCTCGGCCGTCCGGAGTGGGCCGAGCGCTCGTCCGAAGCGGATGCCGCACTCGAGGAGGCGCTCATGGTCGCCCAGGCCGGCTTCGCCCACGACCTCCCGGAGGGCGTGGACACGCTCGTCGGAGAGGAAGGGATGAGCCTCTCCGGCGGCCAGCGGCAGCGGATCGCGCTCGCGCGAGCGGTGGCGGCGAAACCCGCCGTGCTCGTGCTCGACGACCCGTTGTCGGCGCTCGACGTGAACACCGAGTCCCTTGTCGAAGCCGCGCTGCGCGAGGTGCTCTCCGCGACCACGGCGCTGATCGTGGCGCACCGGCCGTCCACCGTGATGCTCGCCGACAGGGTGGCGCTGCTCCAGAACGGGCGTGTCACCGCGATCGGACGGCACTCCGATTTACTCCGCGAGAGCGAACACTACAAGTTCGTCATCTCGAGCCTGGAAGACGAAGAACGACGAGAGTCCGCACGAGAGGAGGCGGCGCGATGAGCGTCACCGGTGTCGAGGGCGAAGACCGCAGCAACTTCACCGCCGCGGAGAGCAAGCAGATCCGGGGCCGGTCGCTGCGTCTGCTCGGGTCGCTGCTGAACCCGGTGCGCTTTTCGGTCCTCGCGGCAATGCTGATCGTGGTCGTGTCCACGGCCGCGCAGGTGGCCGGCCCGGCCCTGATCGCGTTCGGGATCGACCGCGGTCTGCCCGCGCTGATGGAGCAGGACTGGGTGCCGCTGGCCGCCACGGGGGTGGTCTACCTAGCCACGGGCGTGGTCGGGGCCATCCTGATCGCCTGGTACACGATCATGTCGGCGCGGATCAGCCAGGCCGTGCTGATCGACCTGCGCAAGAGGGTCTTCCTGCACACGCAGCGGCTGAGCCTCGAATTCCACGAGTCGTACACCTCGGGGCGCATCATCTCCCGGCAGACCAGCGACCTCGACGCCATCCGGGAACTGCTGGACTCGGGCATCAACCAGCTCGTGCAGGGGCTGCTGTACATGGTGTTCACCGCGATCGCACTGTTCCTGCTCGACGGGACGAGCGGGCTCGTCCTGCTCGCGTCGATCGTGCCGTTGGCGCTGCTCACCCGCTGGTTCCAGGTGCGCTCGCAAACGCTCTTCCGCCGGTCGAGAACGGCGTCGGCGAGCCTGATCGTGCAGTTCGTGGAGACCATGACCGGCATCCGTGCGGTCAAAGCCTTCCGGGCGGAAAAACGCAACGAGAAGGTGTTCGGCGAACTGGTCGAGGACTACCGCAGGGTGAATGAGCGGGTCATCCAGCTGTTCGGCATTTTCGATCCGGGTCTCGTGTTGATCGGGAACGTGGCCGTCGCGGTCGTGCTCCTGGTCGGCGGGTTCCGCGTCGTCGACGGCCAGCTCTATATCGGCGCGCTGCTCGCGGCCCTGCTCTACACCCGCCGGTTCTTCGACCCGATGGAGGAGATGGCGATGTTCTACAACTCCTACCAGTCGGCCGCCGCGGCGCTGGAGAAGATCTCCGGGGTGCTTGAGGAGCATCCCGGTGTGCCGGACCCGGTGACGCCGGTCGACCTCTGGGCGGCAAAGGGTGCGGTCTCGTTCGAGAACGTGCAATTCGAATACCAGAGCGACCGGGTCATCCTGCCGCAGTTCGACCTGACGATCCCGGCCGGGCAGACCATCGCCCTGGTTGGGTCGACCGGGGCCGGCAAGTCCACCCTGGCCAAGCTGATGGCGCGTTTCTACGACCCGTCGGAGGGTCAGGTGACCCTCGACGGCGTCGACCTGCGCGACCTGCACCCCAAGGACCTGCGCCGAGCGATCGTCATGGTCACCCAGGAGGCCTACCTGTTCAGCGGTTCGGTCGCCGACAACATTTCGATCGGCAAACCGGATGCGACGCCCGCCGAGATCGTGGCGGCGGCGCAAGCGGTCGGCGCGCACGACTTCATCGCGGGGCTGCCGAACGGGTACGACACCGACGTGAACAAGCGCGGCGGGCGCGTCTCCGCCGGGCAGAGGCAGCTGATCTCGTTCGCTCGGGCGTTCCTGGCCGACCCGGCGGTGCTCATCCTCGACGAGGCCACCTCGAGTCTGGACATCCCGAGCGAACGTCTTGTGCAGCAGGCGCTGCAGACACTGCTCGGGGGACGCACCGCCGTGATCATCGCGCATCGCCTGTCGACCGTGGCGATCGCCGACCGGGTGCTCGTGATGGAGCACGGATGCATCGTCGAAGACGGCACGCCCGACCAGCTGATCGCCGGCACCGGCCGGTTCGCGCAGCTGCACGCCGCCTGGCGCGACTCGCTGGTGTGATCGGCGACGCGACTCGCGGCGCGAGCGGTTAGGCGAACCCCCAGGCCTTCTCCTCGTCGCTCGAGTCGTCGGAGAGCGGCGTGCCCGTCAGGGGGCGGTTGGAGGCGACTGGTCCGAGCGGGTGGTAGCTGGGATCCCGCGGGATCGCGGGCGATTCCTTGAGTTCGACGAAGATCGCGTGCGTCGGCGTGCGGCCGATGTTCACGCCGGCGTGCTCCTGGGCCGGCAGCCAGCGGGTCTCGCCGGCGGGCAGCTCGACGTCGATTTCGCGGCCCTCCGATGACAGGCGCCGGGCGTAGGCGCTGAGCGTGATCATGACGCTGTCGGGATGCTCGTGGGGATTGGTCTCATCGCCGGGAGCGTCGAGGAACTCGAGCACGCGAACGCGGTCGTTCTCAAGCAGTACTCGGTAGGCGCCCGGGTCGGTGACGACGGGATCGAGGGCGGTGTGTGCGGCTGTGCTTTCGCTGTCCATGAAAAACGGTAGCATCCGGCGCAGCCTCGAACCAAGCATTGCGGGCAACCCCGGGCGGTGATCGCTATGCGGGCCTCCAGCGCGCCGCCGCGTAGTCGATGCGGTAGCCGTATGCCCCGGGCTTCAACGGGGTGCCCTCCGCGGTGTAGTGGGGGAGCGCGCGCTCCTCGTGCCCGATCGGCGGGCGTCCGCCGGCCCGGATCACACGCCACCAGGGCAGCGCGGCGCCGTGGCGCGCCATGATCTGCCCGACCAGGCGGGCTCCACGGGAGCCGAGCACGGCCGCGACGTCACCGTAGGTCATCACGCGACCGGCCGGGATCGACTCCACGATTCCGAGAACGTGCGTGACGAAGGCAGGTTCCCGGGTGCCGGCATCCGTCATCGGCTGCGAGTCAGAGCTGCAATGCGCCGATGGTCTCGCCGTAGTCGGTTTGGCCGATGTCGCTGAAGCCGAGGCGGTGGAAGAACGACTCCGGCCCCTCTTCGCCGGGTTCCCAGATCACGGTGATGTGGTCGAAGCCGCGCTTGCGGGCCTCGGCGGCGAGTGCGTCTGCGGCGAACTTGCCGACACCCTTGCCCTGGGCCTCCGCGTCCACGTTGATGCGCCAGATGCAGGCACGGAATTCTTCGTGCGGTGAGTCGGGGTCAAAGTTTCCGTGGATGAAGCCGGCAACCTCGCCGTCCAGCAGAACGACGCGCTGCCAGGCGGTAGCAGGGTTGATGACGGACGCCGCGACCGCGTAGGAGACGGGGGCGATGAACTGCTCCTGGCCCGGTTTCAGACTCAGGCTGTTCGCCGCGACGATGTTGCGCGCGGACAGTTCTTCCAGTCGTAGTTCACCCATGCGAACAGGCTAACGTGCACCGGAGCCGGCCGGTAGTCGGGTTTTCGGACGACAGGGCGTGGGGGTGGCCCATCCGGAAGATCCGGAAACTGTCTCGATGTCAAGATAGTTACGTCGCTCCACTAGAATCGGTGTGGCTATTCTTGCCCCCCGATATTCTGAGGAGATTTCCATTGGCGAAGATCAAGGTTGAAGGCACTGTCGTCGAGCTCGACGGGGACGAGATGACCCGCATCATCTGGCACGCGATCAAGGAGACCTTGATCCACCCGTACCTCGACATCGACCTCGAGTATTACGACCTGTCGATCCAGAAGCGCGACGAGACCGACGACCAGATCACGATCGACTCGGCCCGCGCCATCCAGAAGCACGGCGTCGGCGTCAAGTGCGCGACCATCACGCCCGACGAGGCGCGCGTCGAGGAATTCGGCCTGAAGAAGATGTGGGCGTCGCCCAACGGCACCATCCGCAACATCCTCGGCGGCACCATCTTCCGCGAACCCATCATCATCTCGAACATCCCGCGCCTCGTGCCGGGCTGGAATAAGCCGATCATCATCGGCCGCCACGCGTTCGGCGACCAGTACAAGGCCACCAACTTCCGCTTCGAGGGCGAGGGCACGCTCAGCATGACCTTCACCCCGAAGGACGGCTCGGCCCCGCAAGAGTTCGAGGTATTCCAGGCCCCCGGCAGCGGCGTCGCGATGGGGATGTACAACCTCGACGACTCCATCCGCGACTTCGCCCGCGCGTCGTTGAACTACGGCCTCGAGCGCAAGTACCCGGTCTACCTGTCGACGAAGAACACGATCCTCAAGGCTTATGACGGCCGCTTCAAGGACATCTTCCAGGAGATCTTCGACGCCGAGTTCAAGGCCCGCTACGACGCGGCCGGCCTCAGCTACGAGCACCGCCTGATCGACGACATGGTCGCCTCTGCCATGAAGTGGGAGGGCGGTTACGTCTGGGCCTGCAAGAACTACGACGGCGACGTGCAGTCGGACACCGTCGCGCAGGGCTTCGGCTCGCTCGGCCTGATGACCAGCGTGCTCTCAACGCCGGACGGCAAGGTCGTCGAGGCCGAGGCCGCGCACGGCACCGTGACGCGCCACTACCGCCAGCACCAGCAGGGCAAGGCCACCTCGACCAACCCGATCGCCTCGATCTATGCTTGGACCCGCGGCCTCGCGCACCGCGCCAAGCTTGACGGCAACCCGGCGCTCGCCGAGTTCGCCAACACGCTCGAAGACGTGGTCATCAAGACCGTCGAGAGCGGTAAGATGACCAAGGACCTCGCGCTTCTCGTGGGCCCGGAGCAGGCCTTCCAGACGACCGAGGAGTTCCTCGCGGCCATCGCGGAGAACCTCCAGGCCCGCATGGCCTAACCCGCAGCGACAGGGTGGCAGTCTCACCCGCGGGGTGAGGCTGCCGCCCTTTTTTGGGCGTTTTCCCGGGTTTTCCCGGCCCTGAGGGGAGGCTTTCCTTGCTGGCGGAGGCCGGCGAGTGAGGCAAGAATATGACCATGTCGTCTCTGGTCGCCGCCGTTCGTCGTTACCCTCTCGTCGCAACGACCGTGCTGCTCGGGCTCATCGGCGCGGTGCTCGCCCTGGGCGGTCAGACGGATGCCGTGCGCTGGCTGTTCAGTGGATTCGGCCTGCTGGTCGCGGGTTACGAAACGATCGGCATGGTACGACGGCTGCTGCGCGGCACCCTCGGTGTCGACGTGCTCGCGATCACGGCCATCGTCGCCACGGTGCTGGTGGGCGAATACGTGGCCACCCTGATCATCGTGCTGATGCTCACCGGAGGCGCGGCCCTCGAAGACTTCGCCGTGAACCGGGCCAAGCGCGAGCTCGACGCCCTGCTCCGGCGGGCCCCGCAGATCGCGCACCGGCTCGGCGCCGGCACCGATACCGATACCGACACCGGAAACGGCGAGGTCGAGGACGTGCCGGCCACCGACGTGCGGCCGGGCAACCTGCTTCTCGTTCGCCCCGCCGAGATCGTGCCGGTCGACGGCGCTCTGGTCTCCGTCAGCGCAGTCTTCGACGAGTCCTCGCTCACTGGGGAGAGCCTCCCGGTCGAGCGCGAAGCCGGCGACGCCGTGCTCAGCGGGTCGATCAACGGCCAGGCTGCCGCCACCATCCGAGCCACCGCGACCGCCGCGGACAGCCAGTACCAGCAGATCATCGCGCTGGTCGAAGAGGCATCGGCCAGCAAGGCCCCCGTGGTGCGCCTGGCGGACCGCTACGCCGTGCCGTTCACTGCGGTCTCGCTCTCGATCGGCGCCCTGGCCTGGATCGTCAGCGGCGACCCGGCCCGGTTTGCCGAGGTGCTGGTGGTGGCGACCCCCTGCCCACTCCTGATCTCCGCACCGGTCGCCTTCATGGGCGGCATGAGCCGGGCCGCCCGCAACGGCATCATCGTCAAGGGCGGTGGGGTGCTCGAAATGCTCTCCCGGGCCAAAACCGTGGTCTTCGACAAGACCGGCACGCTCACCCACGGCAGCCCCACCATCGCCCGCGTGCTTCCCGAGCCCGGCTTCGACGAGGACGAGTTGCTCGCACTCGCCGCGTCCGCGGAGCAGTACTCGTCGCACGTGCTCGCGGCATCCGTGATCGCGGCGGCCCGGACCCGCGGGCTGGAGCTGATCGGGTCGGAGACCGCGAACGAGGTTCCCGCGCACGGCGTCGTGGCCCGGCTGGGCGCCCGCGAGGTCACCGTGGGCAAGCTGTCGTTCATCCGGGAACGGGCGACGGATGCCGTGGCCGCCCCGATCGAGGGCGGCGAACTGGCCATCTACATCGCCGTCGACGGGCGCTTCGCCGGCAGCATCGTCGCCAGCGACACGCTGCGGGAGAACGCACCGCAGACTCTGGCGGATCTGCGGGCGCTCGGCCTGCGGGACACCGTGATGCTCACCGGCGACGCTCGGCCCACCGCCGAGCACATCGCGGCGCTGGTGGGGATCGAGCAGGTGCAGGCGGACTGCCTGCCCGCCGACAAGGTCAACGCCGTGCGTGGCCTGGCCCACCGCCCGGTGATCATGGTCGGCGACGGGGTGAACGACGCGCCCGTGCTGGCCGTCGCCGACGTCGGTATCGCCATGGGAGCCCGCGGGGCCACGGCCGCGAGCGAATCGGCCGACGTCGTCATCCTGATCGACGATCTGACTCGCGCCGCCCGCGCGGTCGCGATCGGCCAGGACACCATCCGGATCGCGCTGCAGAGCATCTGGCTCGGCATCGCTCTGAGCCTCGGCCTGATGGTCCTGGCCGCGTTCGGCTTCATTCCCGCCACTGCGGGGGCGCTATTGCAGGAATTCGTCGACCTGGCCACGATCCTGAACGCGTTGCGGGCGATCGGCGGTCGCCGGGACGCCTCGGTGCAGGCTCAGATCGCCGCTCGCAAGCCGGCGGCGGCCGGCGCGCTGAGTCGCTGAGTCGCGTCACCCTATTGTGCTGGATGCCCCCAGTTCAGGTGTCAACGCGTGCAAGTTGCACAGTCTGAGGTCGAATTCAGCTAGCTTCAAGTTCATGTCCCTCCGTTGGGGGTCAACCTTTCGTCGTTGAACGGATTGGATGATGCACGTGAACTCACGAAATCGGCATTTCTCACCCTGGGACCTCGACCCCCGGCCGCCGCGCGCACTGTGCCGGGCCACCGCGGTGGCCCTGACCGTCGGGCTGGTGGCTACCGCGGCCCTCGTCGGCGGCACCGTCGCAGCCGGCGCCGCACCGCAGCAGGCTCCGCGGTTGGCCATCGAAAAACCGGCCACCGCCTTCGAGGCCGGCCGCTACGTCGTCACGCTGGCCGCCAGCGCGGTCGCCGCCTACTCCGGCGGCGTCGCCGGTTTCGACGCCACCAAGCCGGCCCCAGGCCGGCAGCTCGACGCGAGCTCGAAGAACGCGACCGCTTACGCCGCGCACCTCGCAACCGAGCAGAGAAGGGTCGCCGCGACCGCCGGGGTGAGCGTCAGCGTCTCCTACACGACCGCACTCAACGGATTCGCCGCCGAACTCACCACGGCCCAGGCCGCCGCGCTCTCCGCGAACCGAGAGGTTCTCGCCGTCGAGAAGGACGCGATCCGCCGGGTCACGGCGCAGTCCTCGACCGACTTCCTCGGGCTTGGTGACGCCGCCGGCGCCGGCGGCGTCTGGGACGCGGTCGGCGGCGTTGACGCGGCCGGCACCGGCGTCGTCGTCGGTATCATCGACACCGGCATCGCCCCGGAGAACGGGTCCTTCGCCGGCGGCCCCCTCGGCACCGACTCCGGCGACGCTCCGTTTCGCACGGCCGACGGCGGCATCCGCTTCGGCAAGTCCGACGGCGGCACCTTCACCGGCGCCTGCGTCGTGGGTGTGCAGTTCACCGCGGACGACTGCAGCACCAAAATCGTCGGTGCCCGGTACTACGTCGACGGGTTCGGCGCCTCCCGGATCGGTGCCGAAAGCGTCGGCGAGTACCTTTCGCCGCGCGACGGCGACGGCCACGGCTCACACACCGGCGGCACCGCAGCCGGCAACCACGCCGTCGCCGCGTCGGTCGGTGGCATCGACTTCGGCACCATCTCGGGCGTTGCGCCCGCGGCGAAGATCGCCGCGTACAAGGTCTGCTGGTCCGGCCCCGACCCGGTCAGCCAGGACGACGACGGATGCGCCACCAGCGACCTCCTCTCGGCGATCGACCAGGCCACGGCCGACGGTGTCGACGTGATCAACTTCTCGATCGGCGGCGGTGCGGCCCAGACCACGGTCTCCGCCACCGACGTCGCCTTCCTGGGCGCGGCATCCGCCGGCATCTTCGTGGCGGCGTCGGCCGGTAACGCCGGTCCCGACGCCTCCACGCTCGATAACGCATCGCCGTGGATCACCACCGTGGCGGCCAGCACCATTCCGAGCTACGAGGCCACCGCCACCCTCGGCAGCGGCCCTGCCTATGGCGGCGGCTCGATCACGGTCCCCGCCGTCGGCGTGACCGGTGCGCTGGTGCGCGGTGACCTCGTCGCCGCCCGGCGCGGAACAGACCCCTTGCTCTGCGGGCCGAACTCGCTCGACCCGGCCAAGGTGACCGGCACGATCGTGTTCTGTCAGCGCGGCGTCTATGACCGGGTCGCCAAGTCCGTCGAGGTGAAGCGCGCCGGGGGTATCGGCATGGTGCTGGTGAACAAGACGGCCAGCTCGCTCGACCTCGACCAGCACGCGGTGCCGACGGTGCACCTCAACGCCGAAGCGTTCGCCACGGCCTTCGCTTACGCAGGCACCGCCGGGGCGACCGTGACCCTCACGCCGGGCAACGCGCTCGGGACCACTCCGCCCACCCCGCAGGTCGCCGGGTTCTCCTCGCGCGGACCGGTACTTGCCGACGGCAGTGACATCATCAAGCCGGACGTCTCGGCGCCCGGGGTTGCGATTCTCGCCGGCGGTGCCAACGCCGCGGGCGCGGCAGGCACGTACCAGTTCCTGTCCGGAACGTCGATGTCGTCGCCGCACGTGGCGGGCCTTGCCGCCCTCTACCTGGGCCAGACGCCGAGCGCGAGCCCGGCCGAGGTGAAATCGGCCTTCATGACCACCGCCTACGACACGGTCGCCGGCTCCGGCGCTGCCGTGACTGACCCGTTTCTGCAGGGCGCCGGCCACGTCGACCCGACGAAGTTCTTCACGCCGGGACTCGTCTACCTGAACGGGGAGAGCGACTGGATGTCCTACATCAAGGGCGCCGGCTACACCGGGGGCGGCCTGGACGCCGTCACCGCGGTCGACCCGTCGAACCTCAACCTGGCCTCGATCGGCATCGGTTCGCTCACCCGGCCGGAGGCGATCACCCGCACGGTGACGTCGACCCAGGCGGGCACCTTCGACGCCTCGGTGTCCGGCCTCGCCGGCATCGACGTGACGATCGAGCCGTCCACGCTGACCTTCGGCGCGGCAGGGGAGACTCAGTCCTACACGGCGACGTTCTCCCGAACGGATGCGCCCGTCGACACGTTCGCGACCGGCTCGCTCAGCTGGACCAGCGGCGCGACCGTCGTGCACAGCCCGGTGGCGGTCAAGCCCGTCACCCTCGAGTCGCCGATCACCGCCGACGGAACCGGTCTGGCCGGCTCCGTCGGCATCCGCGTGACGCCCGGCACGACCGCCGACATCCCCCTGGCGACCGACGGCCTCGCGGCCGGCGTGCTGCTCAGGGAGAAGAAGGGCGGCCCGGGCAAGGCCTACACCGGAACGGGGCTCCCCGGAACGGAGATCGTCTTCACCGTGCAGGTTCCGGCGGGAACGGTGTTGCAGCGCTTCGACCTTGATTCACTGACCGACGCCGCCGACCTTGACCTGGTGGTCAACCGGTTGAGCGGCAAGGGCGGCACGCCGATCGAAGGCTGGCAGTCGGCCACGGCGGCGACGGACGAACACGTCGACCTGCTGAACCCGACGGCCGGGTACTACCAGGTTGTCGCGTCGGTCTTCAGTGGCACCGACCGGTACGACCTGACCACCTTCACGGTCGCGCCGGGTGCCGGCGCCGGAGCGTTCACCGTTGCCCCGAACCCTCTCCCGGGAGTGCAGGGCGTTGAAGCGACCTACACGGCCTCGTGGAGTGGTCTGGCCGCGGGCACGGATTACCTCGGGCTGGTGCGCTACGGCGACACTGGCTTCTCGACGGTCGTGGCGGTGGAGAACTAGCGGCCGCCAGGTTCGTCAGCGAGGTCGGACTAGCTGTTGTTCCCACACAGGTTGTGAGCGTGGCGTGAGCTAAAAAAGTGAGGACCTCCGGTATCGATTGGGTTACC
>NZ_PJJU01000049.1:0-89397 GCF_002929635.1 Cryobacterium sp. M25
AGCCCCGGCCCCGGCCCCAGCCCCACCTCCAGCCCCAGTACCACCAGCCCCGGCCGCGGTCCGGTCCAGCCAGACTCCAGTCAGCCCGACCGCGGCGGCTCCGATCGCGTCCGTGCGCAGCCGGTCGCCCACGTAAACGGTCTGCTCCGGCTCCGACTCGAACACCATGCAGGCATGCCGGAAGATGCGAGGATCCGGCTTGGCGAAGCCCAGGCTGCCGGATGCGATCACGTGCTCCACCCGCACGTCGAGCCCGGTGTCCGCCAGTTTGTGCCCCTGAGGCGTCGACTCACCGTTGGTGATCAGCCCGATCCGCACGCCCGGAAAGGCGACGGCCAGCGCGTCGAGGCAGGGGAGCGCATCGGTGTGGAGGCGCCAGCTCGCCCGATAGTGCAGAAAATACGCGTCGAACCAGCTCGTCGCAGCCGGCCCGGTCAGGGTCAGGCCGTGCGCCGCCGCGAAGTCGCGGGCCCGCTCCCGGCGCTGCCCGGCGAAGTCCAGACTGCCGGCGAGGTAGGCGTGGTAATGCCGCTCTTCCAGGTCGTCCCAGAGCGCCAGCGCCGTGCCGGGGTCGGCGTCGGTGAAGGTGCCGCCCAGAGAGCCGAGGTAGGCGCGGATGCCGTCGGCCACGGCACCGCGATGGGCGAACAGGGTGTCATCGAGGTCGAACAGAACGACCGCGGGCGCGGACATCCGCTACCCGACGACGACGTCGACGACCATGACGACCATGACGACCATGACGACCATGACGAACATGACGACGACGACGACCATGACGACGACGACGGCCATGACGACGACGTCGACGGGCCGGCCCCGCCCCATCGGCAGCGAGCTCACCACAATCGCCACCACCGCCCTAGCGCCGCGGTAGCAGACCGACGCGGTCGTAGGCGCGCGCCAGCGTCTCGTTGGCCACCGTCGCCGCCCGGTCCGCGTTGAGGGCGAGGAGTCGGTCGAGTTCGGCCGGGTCGTCGAGCAGCTCGAGAACGCGCGCCCGGATCGGCCCGAACGTGCCCGTGACCACCTCGGCGAGACCTTTCTTCAGGTCGCCGTAGCCGCGGCCGGCGTACTCGTCCTCGATCGAACCCACCGAGCGTTCCGCGAGCACCGAGTAGATCGTCAGCAGGTTGGCCACGCCCGGCTTGTTCTCGCGGTCGAAGACCACGCCGCCCTCGGCATCCGTGACCGCGCGCATGATCTTCTTATTCGTCACCGCCGGCTCGTCGAGCAGCCAGATCACGCCCGCGTGCGACTCGGCCGACTTCGACATCTTCGACGTCGGGTTCTGCAGGTCGTAGATCTTGGCGGTCTCCGTGACGATGGCGACCTCCGGCACCGTGAACGTCTGCCCGAACCGGGCGTTGAAGCGCGCCGCGAGGTCGCGGGTCAGTTCAACGTGCTGACGCTGGTCTTCGCCGACCGGCACGATCTCGGTGTCGTACAGCAGAATGTCCGCGGCCATCAGCATCGGGTAGGCGAACAGTCCCACGGTGGTCGCGTCCGATCCCTGCCGGGCGGATTTGTCCTTGAACTGGGTCATCCGGCTGGCCTCGCCGAAACCGGTGATCGTGTTCAGCACCCAAGCCAGCTGGGCGTGCGCGGCGACATGCGACTGCACGTACAGTGTCGACGCCGACGGGTCGATGCCGCTCGCGATGTATTGGGCGGCGGTGCGGCGGGTGTTCTCCCGCAGCTTCACCGGGTCCTGCGCCACGGTCAGGGCGTGCAGGTCGACGATGGAGAAGTACGCGTCGTGGGTCTGCTGCAGCGCCTTCCAGTTCAGGAGGGCGCCGATGTAATTGCCGATCTGCAGGGAATCGGCGCTCGGCTGCATGCCCGAGTAGAGGCGGGGCTTGTCCATGGGATCAGATCTTTTCGTAGCGTGTGGCCGCCGGCCGGGCCGAAGGCGCGAGTTGGAGGGGAGGTCAGATGGTGTAGTCGACGACCACGGGGGTGTGGTCGGACCAGCGCTGGTCGTAGGCGGCCGCGCGGTCGACGACGTAGCCGGTGACGGATGCCGCGAGCGCCGATGTGGCCAGCTGGTAGTCGATCCGCCAGCCGGTGTCGTTGTCGAACGCCTGGCCGCGCCACGACCACCAGGTGAACGGCCCGTCCACTTCGCCGGCCCACCGGCGCCCCACGTCGATCCAGCCGAGTCCGGCCCCGGCGTTGTAGTCCGGGGCGTCTTCGGCGCCGACGATGCGGTCGAAGTAGGCGCGCTCCTCGGGCAGGAACCCGGCGTGCTTCACGTTTCCGCGCCAATTCTTGATGTCGAGCGTGCGGTGCCCGACGTTCAGGTCACCGAGCACGACGGCCCGGTCGCTGTGCGCGGCGAGCTCGGGCAGTCGTTCGAGCATGGCGTCGAGGAACCTGTACTTCTCGACCTGCTTCGGGGTACCTACCTCGCCGGAGTGCACATAGGTGCTCACGACGGTGATCAATTTGCCGTTGACCTCGTAGTCGGCTTCGAGCCAGCGGCCGGCGCTGTCGAATTCGGCGGCGCCGAGCTCGACCCGGTGGATGGCCGCGGTCGATCGGCTGGCCAGGGCCACCCCGGCCCGGCCCTTCGCGGTGGCGGCGTCGTGCAGGATGCTCCATTCCGGCCCGAGCAGACCCTCGAGGTCCTCGGTCGAGGCACGCACCTCCTGAAGGGCGAGGATGTCCACGTCGCGTTCGGACAGCCAGCCGCCCATTCCCTTGCGGAAGGCGGCGCGCACGCCGTTCACGTTCACGCTCGCGATCCGCAGGCGCTCGCCGGCGAAAGCCGCGGACACAGCGGAATCGGCGGAGGCGGCGGAGGAAGCAGGGTCGGACGCGGCCGGGGTGGAAGCGGCAGTCGAGGCGGCAGTCGAGGCGGAAGGCATTCCCCGATTCTACTTTGGCTCAGGCCGAGGGGCCGTCGTTCGTCAGCTCAGCGGCTCGCTTCTCGGCGGCGCGCAGGCGACGCGCGGTGAGCAGCCGCTGGGGCCAGGCCGCGGTGTCGTGTGCGAGGCGGGCCTCCCGAAGCTCGGCCTGCACCACCACGCGGAACGCCTCCCCCTCCTGCCGGCGCTTCTCGGTGGCAACCTCGTCCGCGCTGATCCGTCGCGGTGAGAACCCGGCGTCGTCCATGCCGACGGCGATCCAGGATGCCGCGAGCAGTGTCAGGGTGCTGGTCAGGTTAAACCAGATCAGGAGTCCGATGATCACCGCGAATGCGGCGAGCAGCGGGTTGCGGCCGGCGCCGGCGAGCAGCGTGCTGCCGAGGACCTTGAGGACACCGAGGCCCACCGCGCCCAGGATGGAGCCGGTGATGAGCTGGCGAACGGGGATCCGCACCCGCGACAGCACCCGGAACAGTGCGGCGAGGGTGATCGTGTCGATCAGGAGCACGAGGAGCAGGCCGACCGCTCGGGCGGCGCCGTTGAACCAGAACGAATCCCGGGACACCCCGAAAAGCCCGAACAGGGCCCCGAGCGCCTCGGTGCTCGCGATCGAGATCAACGCCGACACCACGAGCACGACCGCGAACAGCACTCCGAGGCCCAGCTCCCGCAGCTTGACGAGGAGGATGAAGGTCTTGTCGGGCGGCATCCGGAAGATCGTGCGCACTGCCTGCGCCGTTGTCGAGAGCCAGCCGAGCACGGTCGCGAGCAGGCCGACCAGTGCGATGACGCCCGACCAGCCGAGGACCCTGGCGTCGGCGAGGACGCTCGGGTCGATCACGCCTTCCTCGCCGATCAGCCCGGGCACGGACTGGTTGATGAAGGAGTAGAGCGTCAGCTCGAGGTCGGGATTGGACGTGATCCACAGCCCCGCGATGGAGAAGGTCAGCCAGAGGGCCGCGAACGTCGCGAAGATGGCCTGGTAGGACATGCCGCCGGCCAGGATGCCGCCGCCGCTTTCACCGAACCGGGTGAAGACCCGCACCGGGCGCGAGCGCATCACCCGCGCGATGAGTGTCTTGGTCCGGTCGATCGCCGTGGGAGTGTTCACCCGCTCAGCCTAAGCGGCAGCCGGGCAGCGGAGAAAGCGAAAGGCCGGTCTCGCCACGACGAAACGTCGTGACAAGACCGGCCCCAGGGTTCGGACCGGCTACACTATGCCGCGCAGCATGGCCTGCTTGACCTCGGAGATGGCCTGCGTGACCTGGATCCCGCGGGGGCACGCCTCGGTGCAGTTGAAGGTCGTGCGGCAGCGCCACACGCCTTCCTTGTCGTTCAGGATGTCGAGGCGCACGGCGGCGTTGTCGTCGCGCGAGTCAAAGATGAAGCGGTGCGCGTTGACGATCGCGGCCGGACCGAAGTACTGTCCGTCGGTCCAGAACACCGGGCAGCTCGACGTGCACGCGGCGCAGAGGATGCACTTCGTCGTGTCATCGAAGCGTTCGCGCTGGGCGACGGTCTGGATGCGCTCCTTGCCGTCGGTGGGGGCGTTGTTCGCCACCAGGAACGGCTGCACGGCACGGAACGATTCGAAGAACGGCTCCATGTCCACGATCAGGTCCTTCTCCAGCGGCAGGCCCTTGATCGCCTCCACGTATACCGGCTTGGTGATGTCGAGGTCCTTGATCAGGGTCTTGCAGGCCAGGCGGTTGCGGCCGTTGATGCGCATGGCGTCCGAGCCGCAGATGCCGTGCGCACAGGAGCGGCGGAAGCTCAGTGAGCCGTCCTGCTCCCACTTGATCTTGTGCAGAGCGTCGAGCACGCGGTCCGTCGGGTACATCTGTACGTCGAAGTCGTCCCAGTGCGGTTCGTCGTCGACCTCCGGGTTGTACCGGCGGATGATCAGGGTCACGGTGAAGGACTGGATTTCCTCCGGCACGACCGGGGCACTCGCAGTTGTCGGTGCGGTTGTCGGTGCGGTTGCGGTTGCGGTACTCAACTCAGTACTTCCTTTCCATCGGCTGGTAGCGCGTGATGGTGACCGGCTTCCAGTCGAGCGCAATGTGGTCGGCGGCGTCGGCGGAGAGCGGGTCTCCGGTCAGGTAGGCCATGGTGTGCACGAGGTAGTTGGCGTCGTCGCGCAGGGGGAAGTCGTCGCGCATGTGCCCGCCGCGGCTTTCCTTGCGGTTGCGTGCGGAGTACACGACGACCTCGGCCAGGTCGAGCAGAAAGCCGAGTTCGACGGCCTCGAGAAGGTCGGTGTTGAACCGGCGGCCCTTGTCCTGCACGCCGATGTTCTTGTACCGCTCGCGCAGGCCGTGGATCACGTTGGTGACGTCGGAGAGCGACTCGTCGGTGCGGAATACCTGCGCCTTGGCGTCCATCGTCTCCTGCAGCTCCTTGCGGAGCACCGCGATGCGCTCGGTTCCCGTCGAGGTGCGGATTCCTTCCAGCAGCTCCCGCACACCCCGGGCCGGGTCGGTCGGCAGCGGCGTGAACTCGGCTGTTTTGACGTAGGCGACGGCGTTGTTGCCGGCGCGCTTGCCGAAGACGTTGATGTCGAGCAACGAGTTGGTGCCGAGGCGGTTGGAGCCGTGCACGGACACGCAGGCGCATTCGCCGGCCGCGTAGAGGCCGGGCACGACGGTCGTATTGTTGCGCAGCACCTCCGCGTTCACGTTGGTGGGGATGCCGCCCATCGCGTAGTGCGCGGTGGGCATGACCGGCACCGGTTCGGTGACCGGGTCGACGCCCAGGTAGGTGCGGGCGAACTCGGTGATGTCGGGCAGCTTGGTCTCGAGCACCTCGGCACCGAGGTGGGTGCAGTCGAGGTACAGGTAGTCCTTGTTGGGACCGGCACCGCGGCCTTCCGCGACCTCCTTGACCATGCAACGGGCGATGATGTCCCGCGGGGCGAGGTCCTTGATGGTGGGCGCGTAGCGCTCCATGAACCGTTCACCGGCCGCGTTGCGGAGGATGGCGCCCTCGCCGCGCGCGCCCTCGGTGAGCAGGATGCCCAGGCCCGCCAGTCCGGTCGGGTGGAACTGGAAGAACTCCATATCCTCGAGCGGCAGGCCCTTGCGCCACACGATGCCCACGCCGTCGCCGGTGAGGGTGTGCGCGTTGGAGGTGGTCTTGTAGATCTTGCCGAACCCGCCGGTGGCGAAGATGAACGCCTTCGCCTGGAAGACGTGCAGTTCGCCGGTGGACAGGTCGTAGGCGACGACGGCCGAGGGCTGGTCGACCCCGTCGACCGGTGTCATGACCAGGTCGAGCACGTAGTACTCGTTGAAGAAGTTGATGCCGCGTTTGACGCAGTTCTGGTAGAGCGTCTGCAGGATCATGTGGCCGGTGCGGTCGGCGGCGTAGCAGGCCCGCCGTACCGGCGCCTTGCCGTGGTCGCTGGTGTGGCCGCCGAACCGGCGCTGGTCGATCTTGCCCTCCGGCGTTCGGTTGAAGGGCAGGCCCATGTTCTCGAGGTCGATGACCGCGTCGATGGCTTCCTTGGCGAGGATCTCGGCCGCGTCCTGGTCCACCAGGTAGTCGCCGCCCTTGACCGTGTCGAAGGTGTGCCATTCCCAGTTGTCTTCTTCGACGTTGGCGAGGGCCGCGGCCATCCCGCCCTGCGCCGCACCCGTGTGCGAACGCGTCGGGTACAGCTTGGAGATCACGGCCGTGCTGGCGCCGGAGCCGGCTTCGATGGCGGCACGCATACCGGCACCGCCGGCTCCCACGATGACGATGTCGAACTGGTGGTAGTGCACACCGTCGACGACGGTGGACTCTGAGGGCGCGGTTGAAGCATCCGTAGTCATATGGGTTTTAGCAGCTCCTAGATGGCCGAGCAAAACGAGGGAAGAAGATCGGCGGGCGAACCGGCCGGGCAAGGGTCGAACGTGAAGACCACGAGCGTGCCGAGCACGATCAGGATCACGACGGCCGCCAGGATGGCGGACTTCAGGATGCCGCGTGTCAGACGCTGCGTGGCGTAGTCGTTGACCAGCGTGCGCATGCCGTTGCCGCCGTGGATCAGGGCGAGCCAGAGCATGAGAACGTCCCAGACCATCCAGAACGGGGTGGTCAGCTTGCCGGCGACGAAAGCGAAGTTGAGGGCGCTGACGCCCTCGCCGACCATCAGGTTGACGAAGAGGTGTCCGAAGATGAGCACGACCAGCACGACGCCGGAGACGCGCATGTAGATCCAGCCCCACTTCTCCCAGTTCACGCCGCGGGAGCGCGGCGCGCGGGAGTAGGGGCTGCGGGGAGCTTCGATTGTGGATGTCATGGCTCTCCCCGTTCTAGTGGCTGAACACGTTGATCAGGTGGCGCGGCACGAAGGCGAGCATCGTTACCACCCACAAGGCGACCACAACGTAGAACATGGCCTTCTGGTACTTGGCGTTCCAGAAGTCGATCAGGATGATCCGAATCCCGTTGAAGGCGTGGAACACGATGGCCCCGACGAGCGCGGTTTCGCCGAGGCCCATGATCGGCGTCTGATAGCTGCTGATGACCGCGTTGTAAGCCTCCGGGCTGACGCGCACCAGCGCGGTGTCCAAGATGTGAACCAGCAAGAAGAAGAAGATCGCAACACCCGTAATGCGGTGGAGGACCCACGACCACATGCCCTCACGGCCCCGATACAGGGTGCCGGCGGGGCGACGTGATGTCGTCTTCTGCTGGGATGTCAGTGTCGCTGCCTGCTCTGGCATGACCAACCCTCCCTGGCTGTGTAGCGGCCTCGACGAAGCAGGCCGACAATGCGCCGTGCGCACATGATTCAATTATAAGTGTCTCTGTGCCGAGATAAAACGCGAATGTCCGGCTAGCGCTGCATTGACAGCGGAACCGCAACCATGGCGCGAACGGCGGCTCGTTCGTCGACGACCTGCTCGTAATGCGCCAGCAGCGCGCCGCAAACGTTTTCCCAGGATCGACCGAGCACGCTCCGGCGTCCCGCCTCGCCCATCCGCCGCCGCAGCGCAGGGTCCAGGACCAGCCGGGCGACGCAGCGGCGCAGGTCTCTCTCGTCGTCCGGAATGAAGAGGAAGCCGTTTTCGCCGTGGCTGACCAGGTCGATCGGGCCGCCGGCCCGCGGTGCGACGACCGGCAGCCCGGCGGCGTGCGCCTCCTGCAGGGTCTGGCCGAAGGTCTCCTCGGTGCCCGCGTGCAGGAACAGGTCGAAGCTCGCGTAAGCCCGGGCGAGATCCGCCCCGTCCAGGCGGCCGAGCCAGGTCACCGGTATCCCGGCGAGCTCCCGCTCGAGCGCCGGCCGCGACGGGCCGTCGCCGACGAGGGCGAGACGGATGCCGGGCAGCCCGCGCAGGGCCCGGAACCTCTCCACCTGCTTCTCCGGTGCCAGGCGGCCGACGTAGCCCACGACGACCTCCCCGTTCGGGGCCAGCCGGCTCCGCAGCGCCGACGCCTCCGGGTCGGATCTCCGGTTGGGGTGGTAGCCGACCAGGTCGACGCCGCGGGTCCAGTGCGCTAGCCGCCGCAGGCCGATGCGGCGCAGGTCCGCCATCGACGCGGAGGAGGGAGCCAGGGTGAGGTCGGCTCCCTCGTGCACCCACTTGACGAAACGCCAGACGGACTGCGCGGCCGGGCCGAGCCGGTTGCGGCGGGCGTAGCCGGCGACATCCGTCTGGAAAACGGCGACGCTGGGAACGTCCTGCCGGTTCGCGGCCGCGATGCCCTGGGCGCCGAGCAGGAACGGCGACGCCGCGTGCAGCACGTCCGGGGCGAAATCGGCCAGCAGCCGGTGCACCTGCGGGCTGGGCATTCCCACCGGGAACTGCCGGTAGCGTGCCGCGGGAACACCGTGCACGGGGAACCCGGCGTACTCGGCCGGGGCGCCGGCCGGGGCGATGACCATCGCGTCGTGGCCCGTGCGGGAAAGATGCTCGAGCACCTTGCACACGCTCGTGGTGACTCCGCTGACCGTGGGCAGAAAACTTTCGGTGATGAGTGCAACCCTCATGAGGGTGACCCTAGGCACGCCCTCCGGCGGGCAGGTGAACGCACCGTGAACGGCGTGGACCGGGCGGTAGTCTGGCCGAATGCTGCCTTCCACGGAACCACTCGATCGTTTCTACAGCGTGATTCCCGCCGGTGGGATCGGATCCCGGCTGTGGCCGCTGTCCCGCGCCGACGCCCCCAAATTCCTGCACGACCTGACCGGCTCCGGCCAGACCCTGCTCCGGGCCACCTGGGATCGCCTCGCACCTCTGTCGGGCGAGCAGCGCATCATGGTGGTCACCGGCCGCGCGCACCGCGCCGCCGTCGAGGAGCAGCTCCCCGAGCTCGCCGACCTGAACGTGGTGCTCGAAAGCGAGCCGCGCGAGTCCACCGCCGCCATCGGCCTGGCCGCGGCGATTCTGGAGAAGCGCGAACCGGGCGTCATCATCGGCTCCTTCGCCGCCGACCACGTGATAAAGGGACACCACCTGTTCCGCCAGGCGGTCGCCGAGGCCGTGCGCGCCGCCGACGCCGGCTACATCGCCACCATCGGCATCCAGCCCACGGAGCCGGCCGTCGGCTTCGGCTATATCAAGACCGCCGGCGCGCTGCACATTGCAGGAGCTGCCAGCGCCCTGTCGGTGGACTCCTTCGTGGAGAAGCCCGACCTTGCCACCGCCCAGGACTACCTGGCCAACGGCACCTATTTCTGGAACGCCGGCATGTTCATCGCCCGCGCCGACCGCCTGCTCGAAGAGATCGGGGCGTCCGAGCCCGAACTTCTCGCCGGGCTGCTTGAACTGGCCGAGGCCTGGGATACCCCGCGCCGCGGCGCCGTGGTCGACCGCGTCTGGCCCCGTTTGAAGAAGATCGCGATCGACTACTCGGTCGCCGAACCGGCGGCCGCCCGCGGCAAGCTCGCCGTGATCCCCGGCCAGTTCGACTGGGACGACGTGGGTGACTTCGCATCGATCGCGAAAATCCACGCCAACGGCCGCAAGCGCGATCTCGCCATCCTCGGCGACGGTGCCCGGGTGCTTGCCGACTCCTCGAGCGGGATCGTGGTCAGCCACACCGGGCGCATGATCGCCCTGATCGGCGTCGAGGACATCGTCGTGGTCGACACCCCGGACGCCCTCCTCATCACCACCAGCGCCAACGCGCAGAAGGTCAAGGCCGTCGTCGACGCGCTGAAGCTGTCCGGCAGCAACGACGTGCTCTAATCGGCATTAAACCCCCCGATCGGGGGCATTTTCGGGCCCGATTCGGCCGGGGCGTCCGGCAGGCCCGCCGCGGACCAGTATCGCGTCTTGATAACCTTTCGCCCACGGGCCCGTTTTGCTCCTCTGAGCAGAGAATCATTCGATAGCGTGTAACTCAATACAGCCCCTTGCGAACCCGCGTCGGGCGACCATTGGAGCTCATTTTGACAATCATGAAACGACGGGTCGCATTCAGCGGCCTTGCCACGCTGGGCGTCGTGGCCCTTCTCGCAGCCTGTGCGCCGGCGCCGACCGATGAGGGAACCGCTGGTGGCGGTGCCGAATCCGACTACCTGCCCTGCATCGTCTCCGACTTCGGCGGCTTCGACGACAAGTCCTTCAACCAGTCCAGCTTCGAGGGCATCACCAAGGCCTCCGACGAGCTCGGCATCGAATTCCAGCAGGCCGAGTCCAAGTCGGAAGACCAGTACGGCCCGAACGTCTCGAGCATGGTCGACCAGGGTTGCGACTTCGTCCTCACCGTCGGTTTCGCCCTCTCCAACGCCACCCGCGATGCCGCCCAGGCCGCGCCCGACACCAACTTCGCGCTGATCGACTCCGCGCTCTCCAATGACGACTTCAGCCCGCTGACGCTCGACAACGTGAAGCCGGTGCTGTACGACACGGCGCAGGCCGCGTTCCTGGCCGGCTACCTGGCCGCGGGCACCACCAAGACCGGAGTCGTCGGCACCTACGGCGGACTCCAGTTCCCGTCGGTCACCATCTTCATGGACGGCTTTGTCGACGGCGTCGCGTACCACAACGAGAAGAAGGGCACCGACGTCACCGTCAGCGGCTGGGACAAGGCCACCCAGACCGGCCTGTTCGCCGGTGGCTTCGACGACATCAACCAGGGCAAGGCGCTCAGCACCACCCTGATCGACGCCGGCGCTGACATCATCCTCCCGGTTGCCGGACCGCTCTTCCAGGGCACCGCGCAGGCCATTCAGGACTCCGGCAAGGACGTCGCCATCATCGGTGTCGACAGCGACCTGTTCGAGACCACGCCCGAGTTCGCTTCGCTGTACCTCACCTCGGTGCTCAAGCAGATGACGGATGCCACCGAGCAGATCATCCTCGACGACGCTGAGGGCGACTTCTCGTCCACCCCCTACGTCGGCACGCTCGAGAACGAGGGCGTCGACATCGCCCCGCTCCACGACTGGGAGTCCAAGGTCGACCCCGCGGTCATGACCGAGATCGAGGCCATCAAGGCCGACATCATCAGCGGCGCTCTCAAGGTTGAGTCGCCCGCGACCCCGAAGTAGCACCGAAACAGCACTCAGACGCAGTCGGGGAGGCACGCATCTTGCGTGCCTCCCCTCCTGCGTCAGTGGGCGGATGTCGTCGGCCGGGATGCCTGCACACCCAAGCGAACGGCGCCACCCCGCCAACATATGAGCAAGAGTGTCAACTTTCGCTCACCACTGAATAGAATCGACGACATGAAGCTCGAACTTCGAGGCATTACGAAGCGATTCGGTGCCCTGGTCGCGAATGACCACATTGACCTCACCGTCGAGGCCGGAGAAATCCACGCACTGCTCGGCGAAAACGGCGCGGGGAAATCCACCCTGATGAACGTGCTCTACGGCCTGTACCGGGCCGAGGAGGGCGATATCCTCCTCGACGACGTGGTGCAGCACTTCAGCGGCCCCGGCGACGCCATGGCCGCCGGCATCGGCATGGTGCACCAGCACTTCATGCTCATCCCGGTGTTCACCGTCGCCGAGAACGTCATGCTCGGGCATGAGGAGACCAAGGCCGGCGGTCGCCTCGACCTGCCCGCGGCCCGCAAGCACGTGCGCGAGATCTCCCGGCGGTTCGGGTTCGACGTCGACCCGGATGCGCTCGTCGAAGACCTCCCCGTCGGCGTGCAGCAGCGGGTCGAGATCATCAAGGCGCTCTCGCGCGACGCGAAGGTGCTCGTCTTCGACGAGCCCACCGCCGTGCTCACGCCGCAGGAGACCGACGAGCTGATGGTCATCATGCGCCAGCTCAAGGCGAGCGGTACCTCCATCGTGTTCATCACCCACAAGCTGCGCGAGGTGCGCGAAGTCGCCGACCGGATCACCGTCATCCGTCTGGGCAAGGTCGTCGGCGAGGCGTCCCCGACCGCGAGCAACGTCGAGCTGGCCACCCAGATGGTCGGCCGTGCGGTCGACCTCACCGTGGACAAGTCCCCGGCACTGCCCGGTGAGGTGGTTCTGTCGGTGAAGAACCTCACCGTGCTGGGCCCGCACGGCCAGATCCTGGTCAACAACGTCAGCTTCGAGGTGCACAAGGGCGAGATCCTGGCCATCGCCGGGGTGCAGGGAAACGGCCAGACCGAACTCACCGAGGCGATGATGGGGCTCCAATCGCGGGTCTCCGGGGAGATCACCCTCGACGGCAAGTCGCTGCGCGGGCATTCGGTGCGCCAGGTACTCGACGCCGGAGTCGGATTCGTGCCGGAAGACCGCAACGAAGACGGACTGGTCGGTGAGTTCACCATCGCCGAGAACCTCATGCTCGACCGCTCGAACGCGCTCCCCTTCGTCAAACGGTGGAACGTGCAGCGGGCCTTCCTCGCCGCGTTCGCCGAAAAAAAAGTCACAGAGTTCGACGTGCGCGCCCAGGGCATCGAGACCCCGGTCGGCAAGCTCTCCGGCGGCAACCAGCAGAAGGTCGTGCTCGCCCGCGAGCTCGGCCGCGATCTGCGCCTCTTCGTCGCAGCCCAGCCCACCCGCGGGCTCGACGTCGGCTCGGTGGAGTTCGTCCACGAACGCATCGTGGCCACCCGGGATGCCGGCACACCCGTGATCGTCATCTCGACGGAGCTCGACGAGGTGGCAGCCCTCGCGGACCGGATCATGGTCATGTACCGCGGTCGCATCGTCGGCATCGTTCCCGGTGACACGCCGCGCGCCGTACTCGGTTTGATGATGGCCGGCGAAACGCCCGCCGGAGAAGGAGCTGCCGCGTGAGCGCGACACAGGGTCCCACGACCGAGTCAGGAACGCCGTCAAGCCCGGCCCCCGAACAGCCGTCCCGCTGGAACCAGGCGTTTCGCGAGATCACCACCGGCAACGCGATCATCTCCGTGCTCGCCGTCGTGCTCGCGCTCTTCGTCGGCGGCATCATGATCGCCTTCACCAACGAGGGCGTTCAGGAAGCCGCAGGCTACTTCTTCTCCCGGCCCGGCGACCTGCTGCGGGAAGTCTGGTATTCCGTGTCCGGCGCCTACTCGGCCCTGTTTCAGGGGTCGGTCTACAACTTCCGTCGACCGAGCTTCGCCGCCGGCATCAAGCCGCTCACCGAGACGCTCACCTTCGCGACCCCGCTGATCATGGCGGGGCTCGGCGTGGCGCTGGGCTTCCGGGTGGGCATGTTCAACATCGGTGGCCGCGGCCAGATGCTGATCGCCGCCGCCCTCGGCGGCTGGGTCGGTTTCGCCGTTGACCTGCCCTACGGCCTGCACATGGTCGCGGCCCTCGTGGCCGGCGTGCTCGGCGGCGCCCTCTGGGGTGGGATCGTGGGTCTGCTCAAGGCCCGCACCGGCGCCCATGAGGTGATCACCACGATCATGCTCAACTACGTCGCGTTCTACCTGGTCAGCTACCTGCTGCGCGAGGGCTTCCTGAAGACCCCCGGATCGAACAACCCGAAGAGCCCGGCGACGAAGGTCACCGCGGTCTTCCCCGACCTTCTCGGCTCGACGTACTCGCTGCACTTCGGCTTCATCCTGGCCATCGCCGCCACGGTTTTCACCTGGTGGCTGCTGTCCCGGTCGAACCTGGGCTTCCAGTTCCGGGCCGTGGGACTGAACCCCCACGCGGCGCGCGTCGCCGGCATCAGCGTCAAGCGCATCTACGTCTACGCGATGCTGTTCTCGGGCGGACTGATCGGCCTGGCCGGCATCAACCAGGTGCTCGGCACCACGACCAGCGGTTTCGGCGCCGGACTGGACTCCGGCATCGGCTTCGATGCGATCACGGTCGCGCTGCTGGGCCGTTCCAAGCCCTGGGGTGTGTTCGCCGCGGGCATCCTGTTCGGCGCGTTCAAGGCCGGCGGTTTCTCGATGCAGGCGGCCGAGGGTGTGCCGATCGACATCGTGCTCGTCGTGCAGTCACTGATCGTGCTTTTCATCGCGGCTCCGCCCCTCGTGCGGGCCATCTTCCGACTGCCGGCCCCGGGCTCCGCGCCCCGCCGGGCACTGCCCAACGTTTCCCAGGAGGTGGCTGCACAGTGAGCACCGTTGCCCCGGCCGTCCAGCCCATTTCGTCCACCGCCGACGATCGCCCCGAATTCAAAATCGTGAAGAGTTGGAAGTCGCCCATCGCCCTGGCGATCTTCACCGTCGTCGCCCTCGCGCTCTTCGTGGCCTTCGGCCGCGAGGGCGTCAGCACCATGCGGCTCTCCACCTCGAGCGACCTGATCCAGCTTCCCGATCTCCTGCTGCCCACGCGGCTGACCGGCATCGTCATCAGTGTGCTGCTGCTTTTGATCACGGGCGTGAGCGTGTGGCTGGTGCAGTCCCGGCGTCAGGTGCCGATCTGGCTTATCTCCGTCTACGCGGTCCTCTTCCTGATCGGATTCCTGGTCTGGGCCGCCGCCGGCGAGTCCATCCCGGTGCCCGGGCTGCTGTTCGGTTCGCTCAGCCTGGCCGTACCGCTGATCTTCGGTGCACTCGGCGGTGTCATCTCCGAACGGGTCGGCGTGGTCAACATCGCCATCGAGGGGCAACTGCTCGCCGGGGCGTTCACCTCGGCCATGGTGGCGTCCCTGACCAACCAGCCCATCCTCGGCCTCGTCGCGGCCATGTTCGCCGGCGTTCTCGTTTCGATGGTGCTCGCCTCGTTCTCGATCAAGTACTTCGTCGACCAGGTCATCGTCGGTGTCGTGCTCAACGTTCTCGTGATCGGCGTCACCGGTTTCCTTTACTCCCAGGTGATGGCGCCAAACGCGGCCCTGCTCAACCAGCCGCCTCGATTCGAGCGGATCAACATCCCGCTGATCAGCGAGATCCCGATCATCGGACCGGTCTTGTTCCGGCAGACCCTGATCGTCTACATCATGTATGTGGCCGTCGCCTTGGTGTACTACGGCATCTTCCACACCCGGTGGGGCCTGCGCCTCCGCAGCGTGGGCGAGCACCCCCAGGCGGCAGACACCGTCGGCATCAACGTCGGCCGCACCCGGTTCTGGAACGTGTCGCTCGCCGGCGCGATCGTCGGCCTCGGCGGCGCCTACTTCACCCTCGGTTCGGTGGGCGCTTTCGGCAAGGAGATGACCGCCGGAGCCGGCTTCATCGCGCTGGCCGCCGTGATCTTCGGCCGTTGGGATCCGATCCGGGCCACGCTGGCCGCCCTCCTGTTCGGGTTCGCGAGCAACTTGCAGAACGTGCTCAGTGTCATCGGTTCGCCGGTGCCGAGCGAGTTCATGCTCATGCTGCCGTACCTGATCACCATCGCCGCCGTTGCCGGGTTCGTTGGAACGTCGCGGGGACCGGCGGCATCCGGCAAGCCCTACATCAAATCGTGACCGGCGTGAGCCACAGCGCCTCGCCAGCGGCCGGCGACATCGACTGGGCGGCGCTGCGGGAGGCCGCGACGACGGCGATGGCCCAGGCCTATGTGCCGTACTCGAAGTTCCCGGTCGGCGCCGCAGCGCAGGTCACCGACGGTCGTGTGATCAGCGGATGCAACGTGGAGAACGCCTCCTACGGGCTCACCCTCTGCGCCGAATGCGCCCTCGTCTCCGTGCTGCACCTGACCGGGGGAGGCCACCTCGTCGCGTTCACCTGCGTCGACGGCAACGGCCGAACGCTGATGCCCTGCGGCCGCTGCCGCCAGCTGTTGTACGAACATTCCGCGCCCGGCATGCTGCTGGAGACGGTGTCGGGTGTGCGCACCATCGATGAAGTGCTGCCGGACGCCTTCGGGCCGAGGCAGCTCGCCGAATATCAGGAAGAGTAGCTGTGAGCACCAACGAGAACCGTATCGAGGCCTTCGACGCCGTGGACCTCATCCATACCAAGCGTGATCGGGGCGAGCTCAGCACGCCGCAGATCGACTGGCTGATCGACGCGTACACGCGCGGTTACGTCGGCGACGAGCAGATGGCCGCTATGACCATGGCGATCTTCCTGAACGGCATGAACCGCCGGGAGATCAAGGATCTCACCATGGCGATGCTGAGCAGCGGCGAGCGGATGAGCTTCGCCGGACTCGGCAAACCGACCACCGACAAGCACTCCACCGGCGGCGTCGGCGACAAGATCACCCTGCCGCTGATGCCACTCGTGGCGGTCTTCGGTGCGGCCGTGCCGCAGCTGTCCGGCCGCGGCCTCGGCCACACCGGCGGCACCCTCGACAAGCTCGAATCCATCCCCGGCTGGCGTGCGCACCTCACCAACGAGGAGATGTTCGCGCAGCTGCAGGAATTCGGCGGCGTGATCTGCGCCGCCGGCGGCGGTCTGGCCCCGGCCGACGGCAAGCTCTACGCGCTGCGCGACATCACCGGCACCGTCGAGGCGATCCCGCTGATCGCGTCGTCGATCATGTCGAAGAAGATCGCGGAGGGCACCGGCGCCCTCGTCCTGGACGTGAAGTTCGGGTCGGGCGCGTTCCTGAAAGACATCGAACGGTCCCGGGAGCTCGCCCGCACCATGGTCGCCCTCGGCGAGGACGCCGGCGTGGCGACATCCGCTCTGCTCACCAACATGAACGTGCCGCTCGGGCTCGCGATCGGAAACGCCAACGAGGTGCGTGAATCGGTCGAGGTTCTCGCCGGCGGCGGGCCGGCGGATGTCGTCGAGCTCACCGTGGCCCTGGCCCGGGAGATGCTCGCTCTGGTGGGCATCACCGACGTCGACGTGGAATCCGCCCTCACCGACGGGCGCGCCATGGACAAGTGGCGCGACGTGATCCGTGCCCAGGGCGGCGATCCCGACGCCCCGCTGCCCGTGGCCCGCGAGACCCACGTCGTCACCGCCCTGCGCGACGGTGTTCTCGTCGAGCAGCAGGCGCTGCCGTTCGGCATCGGCGCCTGGCGCCTCGGCGCCGGCCGCGCCCGCAAGCAGGATCCGGTGCAGCACGCCGCCGGCATCGACCTGCACGCCAAGCCTGGCGATACCGTGCGCGCCGGCCAGCCCCTGTTCACCCTCAGCGCCGACGAACCCGAGCGCTTCGCGCGGGCCCTGGAGGCCGTGGACGGCGCATATCGCATCGGCGACCCCGGCGAGCCCGTGCAGGACGGCGGCCCGCTGATCGCCGAGCGCATCGGCCGCTGAACCGCCCGGCCGGTCTCGGCCCGTGCATCTGAACGGATGTGCGGGCCGGCTCGGCCAGCAGTGTGACTCTCAGCACCCAGCCGGTAGATTAGGGGGGTGAACACGAGCCCTGAGGACTACCTGCTGCCCGGTGCCGGCACGAGCATCAACGCACTGCCGAAGATCTCCCTGCACGACCACCTCGACGGCGGCCTGCGCCCGCAGACCATCATCGAGCTGGCCGACGCGGTCGGGCTGGCGCTGCCGGCGACGGATGCCCGATCGCTCGGCTTCTGGTTCAGCACCCAGGCCGACTCCGGCACCCTGGTCGACTACCTGAAGACTTTCGACGTCACCGTCGGCGTGATGCAGACCCGCGAGGCCCTGGTGCGCGTGGCCCGCGAATTCGTGGAGGACCTCGCCGCCGACGGCGTGATCTACGGGGAGATCCGCTGGGCCCCCGAGCAGCACCTGGCCCGCGGCCTCACCCTCGACCAGAGCGTCGAGGCGGTGCAGGAGGGCATCGAGGCCGGCATCGCGCTGGTCGCGGGTGCCGGGTCCCGCATTCGGATCGGCCAGCTGATCACGGCCATGAGGCATGCCGAGCGCAGCCTGGAGATCGCGGAACTCGCCGTGCGGCATCGTTCCAACGGGGTTGTCGGCTTCGACATCGCCGGGGCCGAACTGGGGTTCCCGGCCCACCACCACCGGGACGCGTTCGACTTCCTCGCGAAGGCCTTCCTGCCCGTCACCGTGCATGCGGGCGAGGCTGACGGGTTGGAGAGCATCCGCGGTGCGCTCTACGACGGCCGGGCATTGCGCCTGGGCCACGGCGTGCGTCTGGCCGAGGAAATCGTGATCGGGCGCGAAGACGCGGAGAACACCTACGTCACGCTCGGCCCGGTGGCGCAGTGGGTGCGCGACCGCGACATCGCCCTCGAGCTCAGCCCGTCGTCCAACCTGCAGACCGGCGCAATCGCCGCGTGGGGCGCGGACCTGCTCGACCACCCCTTCGACCTGCTCTACCAGCTGGGCTTCCGGGTCACGGTCAACACCGACAACCGCCTGATGAGCAGCACCACCCTGACCCAGGAACTCGCGCTGCTCAGCGATGCGTTCGGCTACGACATCGACGACCTCGAGGTCTTCCAGCTCAACGCGGCGCAGGCCGCGTTCCTCCCGCTCGACGAACGCGAAGAGCTGGCGGACGCCATCGTCGCCGGTTTCGAAAGCGCCTGAGCGACTCGCGAAAGCCGACCCCCTACCCCGTGAAAGTTCCCATGCCCCTTCCGCCCCTGCCCCTCGAAGCCATCGCGATCGGCGTCCACGTCGACGATTGGCGCGGCGCGGTGGCCGCCGCCGGTGGTGCCCTCGAGCGCTCCGGCGCCACCGCCCCCGAATACACGAAGCGCATGATCGCCGTCATCGAGGAATTCGGTGCCTACGTGGTCATCGCCCCCGGGCTGGCGCTCGCGCACGCCCGACCCGGACCCGATGTGCACACCGAGGGCCTCAGCATCGTGACCCTGGCCGACCCGGTCGCGTTCGGACATCCGCACAACGACCCGGTCAGCGTGGTGCTCGGGCTCGCCGTCACCAGCTCCGACGAGCACGTGCTGCTCGTGGCCGAGCTGGCCAACGTCTTCAACGACGCGCACGTCATCCCCTCGCTCGCCGCGGCCACGGACGCCGACGCCATCCGCGCCCTGCTCGGCGTGCCGACCGCAACCGAGGAGCCCTCATGAAGATCGTCGCACTCTGCGGGGTGGGAGTGGGAACCTCCGCCATCCTCAAAATCAACGCCGAGCGCGCGCTCAAACGCCTCGACATCGAAGCTTTCGTCACGGCCACCGACATCGCCGGGGTGAGCACGGTCGGGGCGGATGCCCAGGTCATCCTTACCTCGTCGGAGCTGGTCGACGCCATCGGCAAGACCAATGCCGATATCGTCGTGATCGACAACTACTTCGATGTGGACGAGCTCACCGCCAAGCTGGAGACCGCCCTGGGCTGACGCCCTCGCGGCGGTGCGCTGCAGCTGCGCCGTTGCGCGCGAGGCACGCCACCCGCGCAGCGGCGCAACACCCGCGCGCCGTGCGAACGGATGCTGCACCGCGTTTCGCGGGGCTACGCGATCAGCTCGCGCATACCCCGGTCGAGCTCCGCGAGGGTTGCCTCCGCGGCGGCCCGGCGTTCGGCGACCGTGCCGACGGAACTGCTGGTGTCGAGGTAGACCTTGAGCTTGGGCTCGGTGCCGCTCGGGCGCACCATGACGCGGGAGCCGTCGGCCAGCCGGATGCGCAGCACGTCGCTGGGCGGCAGGCCGTTGAAGCCCCCGGAGAGGTCGTCGATGTGGTCGACGGCGATGCTGCCGACGAAGACCGGGGGTGTCTCGCGCAGCCGCGCCATGACCTGCTCGATCTCGGTCAGGTCGGTGACGCGCACCGAGATCTGGCCGGAGGCGAAGTGGCCGAAGCGTTCGCTGAAACGGTCGAGGTGCTGGGCGAGGGTGACGCCCTCCGCCTTCAGATTGCTGACCAGGGAGAGCAGCGCCACGGCGGCGGAGATGCCGTCTTTGTCGCGCACGGTTTCGGGGTTCACGAGGTAGCCGAGGGCCTCCTCGAAGCCGAAGATCAGGTCGGGCGCGCGCGACACCCACTTGAAGCCGGTGAGGGTGTCGGTGAACCGCAGCCCGTAAGCCTTCGCCACGGCCTCCAGCGCCGGGGTGGAGACGATGGAGCACGCGAGGGTGCCGGTGGCGCCGCCGTCACCGGTGACGCTCGCGGCCAGTTCCGCGGCTCGCCAGCCGAGGATCGCCCCGACCTCGTTGCCGCTGAGGCGCCGGTACCCGTCGGGGGACCCCTCTTGCGGGATGGCGATCGCAAGGCGGTCGGCGTCGGGGTCGTTGGCGATGATCAGCTCGGCGCCGGTCTCACGGGCCGTCTCATAGGCGAGGTCCATCGCGCCGGGTTCTTCTGGGTTGGGGAAGGAGACCGTGGGGAAGGCGGCATCCGGGGCGATCTGGGCGTCGACGAGCGTGGGCAGGTCGAAGCCGGCGGCTTCAAACACCCGGCGGGTGGTGTCCCAGCCGACGCCGTGCAGGGCCGTGTAAACCGTGTTGACCTGCGCGAGGGGCCGGCGGGCAAGACCTGCCGTCGCGTCGATGTAGGCCTGCACGATCGACTCGGGCGCCGTCTCGTAGGATGCCCGGGGCAGGTCGGGAACCCGTTCCTCCGCGGCGACGCGCAGGATCTCGGCCGCGATCGCGGCGTCGTCGGGCGAAACGATCTGGGAGCCTTGGTTGGCGCCGCCCAGGTAGACCTTGTAGCCGTTGTCGTTGGGCGGGTTGTGCGAGGCGGTGACCATGATGCCCGCGCCGACGTCGAGGTGGCGCACAGCGAACGCGAGCACGGGGGTCGGTAGCAAGCGGGGGAGCAGGATGGCGCGTACCCCGGCACCGGCCATGATCGCGGCCGAGTCAGTGGCGAAGACCTGCGAGTTCTTGCGCCCGTCATAGCCGATGACGACCGAGGGGACCCGGCCCGGGACGGCGTTCTTCGTCAGGAACGCGGCGAGGCCGGCGGCTGCCTGGCAGACGAGTACGCGGTTCATCCGGTTGGAGCCGGCGGCGATGGCGCCGCGCAGACCCGCCGTGCCGAAGGCGAGGCGTTCGTCGAAGCGGGCGTGCAGCTCCGCGAGTGCGACGGCGTCGCCGTCGCCGGCCCCGCGCAGCAGGAGGCGCAGCTCGGCCTGGGTCTCGGGATCGGGGTCCTGGCTGAGCCAGGCATTGGCCACGGCGATCACGGTCGGCGTGGCAGCCGCGGCCGGAGCGGAGTCGGTGCCGGTCTCGCTGCCGCTCACGGCATCCGTGCTGGTGCTGGTGTCTGTGTCGTCGTCGGCGCCGATGGTGTTGATGACCATCGTGTCGGGCAGGACTGTTTCGGTGGCGCCGGTGCCGGTGGCGGCGTCGGCACCGGCAGCGGACGCGGGAGCAGCGTCGGCGGCGGAATGCCGGCCGGTGATCTGCGGGTCGGTGTTGTCGAGGCTCACAGTGCGGCCACGATCCGGGCGAGGAGCGCGCTGATGACGGGCTCGGCGAGCTTTCCGGCCTCGAGCACCTCCGAGTGGCTGAGCGGGTCCTGCTGGATTCCGGCCGCGAGGTTGGTGATCAGCGACAGACCGAGGATCTCCATGCCCGACTGGCGGGCGGCGATCGCCTCGAGGGCGGTCGACATGCCGACGATGTGGCCGCCGATGACCTTGGCCATCTGCACCTCGGCCGGCGTCTCGTAGTGCGGGCCGCGGAACTGGCAGTACACGCCCTCGTCGAGCGACGGGTCGATGGTGCGGGCCAGGTCGCGCAGGCGGCGCGAGTAGAGGTCGGTCAGGTCGACGAACGTCGCGCCCTCGAGGGGCGAGTCGGCGGTGAGGTTGATGTGGTCGCTGATCAGCACGGGGGTGCCGGCTTTCCAGGTCTCCCGGATGCCGCCGGCACCGTTGGTGAGGATCATGGTCGTCGCGCCGGTGGCGGCGGCGGTGCGCACGCTGTGCACGACCCGGCGCACACCGTGGCCTTCGTAATAGTGCGTGCGGGCGCCGATGAGGAGGGCGCGCTTGCCGCTGGGCAGCAGCACCGAGCGCAGCGTGCCGGCGTGGCCGGCCAGGGCGGGTGCACTGAAACCGGTGATGTACTGCGCGTCGAGGGTGTGCGTGGTCTCGCCGATGAGATCGGCGGCCTTGCCCCATCCGCTGCCCAGGGTCAGGGCGATGTCGTGGCGGGCTACGCCCGTGGCTTCGGCGATTTCAGAAGCGGCGGTCCGTGCAACATCAAACGGATCGGTTTCTGGCGCGTCAAGCAAGTTATTGTCGGTCTTCAGCATCCCCCTACTCTAATTGCCCGCCGATTTCGGGACCGTTCCCTTGTTCAATTCGACGGAGATTTTGGGATTTCACGGCGAAAAAGGGGCCTGAACGTCAATTTTGGGCAGAATCTCCGTCGAATTGGTCCGTCGACGGGGGAGCGGAGCCCCGGGGTTTGGCGGCGGGCGCGCCGGGGCAGGAGAATATGAGCATGGCCTACGACTTCGAACGCAAGCAGCGCATCGCTATCCTCGGCGGAGGCCCCGGCGGGTACGAGGCCGCCCTGGCCGGCGCTCAGCAGGGCGCCGAGGTCACCCTGATCGAGCGTGTCGGCGTCGGCGGTTCGGCCGTGATCACGGACGTCGTCCCGTCCAAGTCCCTCATCGCGACGGCCGAGGCCACCAACTCGATCCACGACGCGACCGAGCTCGGCGTACAGCTGTTCGTGCGCGGCGAAAAGGGCAAGCCGGCCCGCCCCGAGGTGGCCATCAACCTCGCCGCGGTCAACAAGCGGCTCCTGGCCCTGGCCCGGCAGCAGTCCGAAGACATGAAGTCCACCCTGATGCGCGCCGGGGTCAACCTGGTGCACGGCCACGGCCGGCTGGACGGTACCAGCGGCGTGATCGTGTCCACGGCCGAAGACGGCTCCGGCACGGACTTCGACCGGATCGAGGCCGACACGATCGTCGTCTCCGTCGGGGCAACCCCGCGCATCCTGCCCACCGCGCTCCCCGACGGCGAGCGCATCCTCACCTGGACGCAGCTCTACAACCTGCGGGCCGTACCCGAACACCTCATCGTCGTGGGCTCCGGGGTGACCGGGGCCGAATTCGCCTCCGCCTACCGCGCCCTCGGTGCCAAGGTCACCCTGATTTCCAGCCGCGACCGCGTGCTGCCCGGTGAGGACGCCGACGCCGCGAACGTGGTCGAGAACGTATTCAAGCGCAACGGCATGGTCGTGCTCAGCAAGTCCCGCGCCGAGTCCGTCGTGCGCACGGTGGGTGGAGTGCTGGCCACGCTGGCCGACGGCCGAACCGTCGAGGGTAGCCACTGCCTGATCGCGGTCGGGTCCGTGCCGAACACGAAGGGCCTCGGCCTCGAGGAAGCCGACGTGCAGCTCACCGACTCCGGTCACATCCGGGTGAACCGGGTCGCGCGCACGTCGATGCCGAACATCTACGCGGCCGGGGACTGCACCACCGAGCTGCCGCTGGCATCCGTCGCCTCGATGATGGGCCGCACGGCCGTGTTCCACGCCATGGGCGACGCGGTCAACCCGATCGAGATTCGCAACGTCGCGGCCAACATCTTCACGCAGCCGGAGATCGCCACGGTCGGCTGGACCCAGAAGCAGATCGAGGACGGCCTCACCCGCGGCAGCATCTACAAGCTCCCGCTCGCTTCGAACCCTCGGGCCAAGATGATGGGCATCAAGGACGGCTTCGTGAAGCTGTTCGCCACCACCACCACCGGCACCGTCATCGGCGGCGTGATCGTGGCCCCTAAGGCCAGCGAACTGATCTTCCCGCTCGCCCTGGCCGTGGAGCACCGGCTCACCGTCGACGAGGTCGCACGAGCGTTCCCGGTCTACCCATCGCTGACGCATTCGATCACGGATGCCGCCCGCGCCATGCACATCGTGCTCTGACGCCTTCGAGAGACACCACAAACGAAAGAAAAGACAACGCCCTCGTTCTTGGAACGAGGGCGTTGACGTGTCAGCCGGTGACGCGGGTCAGGCGTCCACGGCTTCCACGGCTTCCACGGCTTCCACGGCTTCCACGGCGTCCATGACGGCCATCAGCAGGAAGCCGGAGGCCACGGTCGCGCCGATGATCGCCCCCACGTTGCCGACGATGCCGTCCTTGTGGGCGGTCAGTGGTTGCTCCATCTTCATGGCCTCCAGCACCAGCAGCAGATCGCCCTTGACGACGAGGTCGCCCTCGGCCACGGCCAGCTTCACGATGGTCGCCTGCATCGGGGCGTGTACGGCGTCGCCGGTGGCCGAGCTGACGGAGGGGGAGCCGCCGCGCCGACGGGGTGCCGGGCCGGCCGTGTTCTCGGAGGCGGCGCCGGGCAGCAGGCGAACCGGCAGACTGACCTCGATCCGTCGCCCCTCCACCTCGACGACGACGTTGTGGCGCTTAGCGGGGCTGGTCAGCACTTCCGGCGAGCCGTTCCACGGCTCGATGTCGTTGACGAACTCGGTTTCGATCCACCGGGTGAAGATCGTGAACGGCTCACCGTCGGCGGGGGCGAACGCGGGGTCGCGCACGATCCGGCGGTGGAACGGCAGCACGGTGGGGAGACCCGCGACCTCGAACTCGTCCAGGGCCCGGCGGGAACGCTCGAGCGCTTCCTCGCGGGTGGCGCCGGTGACGATGAGCTTTGCGAGAAGGGAGTCGAACGAACCCGAGATGACGTCGCCGGCCGTGACGCCGCTGTCCACGCGCACCCCGGGGCCCCCGGAGGGCTTGAAGACGTGCACGGGGCCGGGGGCCGGCATGAAGCCGCGGCCGGCATCCTCGCCGTTGATGCGGAACTCGAAGGAGTGTCCGATCGGCTCCGGGTCGGGGTAGTCGAGGCGACCGCCCTCGGCCAGGCGGAACTGCTCGCGCACCAGGTCGATTCCGGTCACTTCCTCGGACACGGGATGCTCGACCTGCAGCCGGGTGTTGACCTCCAGGAACGAGACGGTGCCGTCCTGGCCGATCAGGAACTCGCAGGTGCCGGCGCCCACGTAGCCGACCTCGGCGAGGATCGCCTTGGACGCGCGATACATCTCGTTACGCTGCGCGTCGGTCAGGAACGGCGCGGGGGCCTCCTCGACCAGCTTCTGGTGGCGGCGCTGCAGGGAACAGTCGCGGGTGGAGACGACGACGACCGTACCGGATGCGTCGGCGAGGCACTGGGTCTCGACGTGGCGCGGCTTGTCCAGGTACTTTTCGACGAAGCATTCGCCGCGACCGAACGCGGCAATGGCCTCGCGGGTGGCGGAGTCGAAGAGCTCGGGCACCTCCTCGCGGGTGCGGGCGACCTTGAGGCCGCGACCGCCGCCGCCGAAGGCCGCCTTGATCGCGACCGGCAGGCCGTGGAGGTCGACGAAATCGAGCACCTCCGCGGCATCCGCCACCGGGTTGAGGGTGCCGGGCGCCATCGGCGCATGCACCTTCTCGGCGACGTGCCGTGCGGAGACCTTGTCGCCGAGCTTCTCGATGGCGTCGGGGGAGGGGCCGATCCAAATCAGGCCGGCCCCGATCACGGCGCGGGCGAAGTCGGCGTTCTCGGCGAGGAACCCGTAGCCGGGGTGCACGGCATCGGCGCCGGACCGTCGGGCCACGGAGAGCAGCTTTTCGATGACGAGGTAGGTGTCGGCGCTCGTGGTTCCGTCGAGACCGTAGGCCTCGTCGGCCAGATGCGAATGCATCGAGTCGCGATCCTGGTCAGCGTAGACGGCAACCGAGGCAATGCCGCTGTCTTTTGCGGCTCGGATCACCCGGACGGCGATTTCGCCCCGGTTTGCGATGAGGACCTTCGTTATTGGGGGCACAGTGCCCTAGCTTATGGGGCAGAGCGACCGGGTTTTTGGTTCTCTCCCACAAAAAGAGGCCGGAGAAAGGTGCGGATGCCTACAAACAACCTCGAAAACCAGCAATCTGTCAGTTGTCGGTGCGGTTCCACAGGCTCGGCCACGCGTGCCCGAGACCGGTCACCAGCCGGCGCAGCGTCGGCAGCGAGAGCCCGACGACGGTGGACGGATCCCCGCTGATGTGGGTGATGAACGGCGCCCCGAGGCTGTCGATGGTGAAGGCCCCGGCCACGAGCAGAGGCTCGCCGGTGGCGATATAGGCGTCCAGCTCCGCATCCTCGATGTCGTCGGCGAAGGTGACGTCCGCGACGGCGACGGCGCCGACACCGCGCCCGGCCACGCCGGCCGAGTGGTCGATCAGCCAATGGCCCGAATACAGCTGCCCGGTTCGGCCGCGCTGCAGGTGCCAGCGTTCGCGCGCCTTCGCGGCGGTGTGCGGCTTGCCGTAGATGACGTCGTCGATCACGAAGACCGAGTCGCCGCCGAGCACGAGGCCTTCGGTGATGTCGCCGCTGTCGGTCAACACGCGGGACACGGCCTCCGCCTTGGCCCGCGCCAGCAGCTCCACGACCCGGTGGGGAGTCAGCGGTCCGCCGCCCGACCGGGCCGCGTCGGCGGCGACCACGTCCTCGTCGACGTCGGGCGCGACCGTGACGGGTTCGATCCCCGCGGTGCGCAGCAGCATCAGCCGGGCCGGAGACGTGGACGCCAGGTACAAGCGCATGGGTTTCCTTCGGTGGGGGTGCAAGCGGTGTGGGATCATCGAAGGATGGGCACCAGCAATGACATTCAGGCAGATTCGAACGGGCACTCCGCAGAAGTGAGCGCGGAACTCGAACTCGACGTCACCAACGTAGCCCACGGCGGCATCTTCATCGCCCGGCACGAGGGCCGCGTGGTCTTCGTGAGTGACACACTGCCGGGGGAGCGCGTGCGCGCCCGGCTGACCTCGGCCAGCCACAAAAGCTTCTGGCGGGCGGAGACCGTCGAAGTGCTCACCCCGGCACCGGAGCGTCAGCCGCACATTTGGGCCGCCGCCGCCCTCGACCGCGACCCCGTCGACCGCGCCGGCGGCGCCGAGTTCGGCCACATCGAGCTCGGTTTCCAGCGCGAGCTGAAGCGCCAGGTTTTGGCTGACGCCTTGAAACGGATGGCCGGCATCGAGTCCGAGGTCACGGTCGAGCCGGTCCCGGTCGGCCCCAACGCCTCGCCCGGCGACGCCGCCGACGGCACCGGCTGGCGCACCCGCGTGCGCCTGCACGTGGACGAGGACGGCTCTGTCGGCCCTTATGCCGCCCGCTCGCACCGGGTGATCCCGGTTGGCGACCTGCCGCTGGCCGACCGCCTACTCGAGGCGGCCGCGCCGCTGGACAAAATGTTTCCCGGCGCCGCATCCGTCGACATCGTCGCCCCGAGCCTGGGCACCGTGCAGATCCTGGTGGCGGAGCAGGACGACAAGGGCCGACGCCGGCACACCCCGAAAACGCTGATCCGCGAGGTTGTGGGCGAGCGCGAGTTCCGCCTCGACGCCGCTGGGTTCTGGCAGGTGCACACCAGCGCCGCCGAGACCCTCTACCGCGCGGTGCAGGACATCATCGACGCTGACGCCTTCGACCCCCGGGCCGCGAACCTGGACCTCTACGGCGGGGTCGGCCTGCTCGCCGCCGCCGTGGGCGACCGATTCGGCAGCACGGTGCGCATGACCAGCGTCGAGAGCGACCCGCAGGCCACGGACTTCGCGGCTGAGAACCTCGCCGAATGGGTGGGGGCCAGCGTGCAGACCTCCCGCGTCGACCGGTTCCTGAACGCGCTCGTGCGCGATTCGAGCGCCGCCGAGAGGGCTCGCCAGTCGGCCGCCACGGTGATCCTCGACCCGCCACGCTCCGGCGCCGGCAAGGAGGTCATCGACCTGCTCGGCGCCGTGGAACCGGCCCAGATCGTCTACGTGGCCTGTGACCCCGTCGCCCTGGCCCGCGACATCGCCCTCCTCGCCGGTCACGGGTACATCCTGCGCCGGCTGCGTGCCTTCGACCTGTTCCCCAATACCCACCATGTCGAAGCCGTCGCGCTCCTGTCCCGGTAGCTATCGTTGACCTGTACGACAACGTGAGGATGTAGGAACCGTGAACCAGCCAGCAACACCTCTCCCCTCGGCCCCGGGAATTCCTGGCGGCCTCGAACTCGGCCATCCCGTGCGGGTGGGCATCGCCGACGATCACGAGTCGGTGCGCCTGGGCATCAAGGCGGCCTGTGAGAACGTCGGCTACGAGGTCGTCTTCACCGCGCCCACCGTGCAGGAGCTCGTGGACGGCATCGACGGGCGCGCCGTGGACGTCATCGTGTTGGATCTGTCGCTGGGCGATGGATCCCGCGTCACCGACAATGTGCACCGTGCCCAGAGCACGGGCGCGTCGGTACTCGTGCACAGCATCGCCGACCGGGTCGCCCTGGTGCGCGAGGCGCTTGCCGCGGGCGCGGCCGGTGTCATCCCCAAATCGTCCCCCACCACCACGGTCATGGCGGCCGTCGCATCCGTGGCCCGCGGCGACGTTCTCAACAACCTCGAGTGGGCCACGGCCATCGACGCCGACCGCGACTTCGCCAAGGCCCAGCTCGGCCGGCGCGAACGTGACGTGCTGCACCTCTACGCGTCGGGGCTCCCACTCAAAATGGTGGCGATGCAGCTTGGCATCGCTCACTCGACCGCCCGTGAGTACCTCGACCGGATCCGGGTGAAATACGTGGAGGTCGGCCGTCCGGCACCCACCAAGGTGGACCTGCTCCGGCGCGCCGTCGAAGACGGAATCCTGCCGGGCCTCGACCCGGATGGCGGAGATGCCCGCGGGTAAGCCCGCGGGCTCCGGCCCTCTGGGCTCCACCGCGGCGCACTCGGACGCCGAGCTGCTCGATTCCGACCCGATCGTGGGGCCCAAACAGCCGCGCAACCCGATCAGCCGCACCCGGATCGAAGTCGTGGCCTCGCGTTCCGTCGCCGGCGTCGGCGTGGTCTTCGCCCTCCAGGCGATGCCGATCATGCTCGCGCAGGCCCCGGTGCGGGTGCCGGTGATGGGTTTGCTCGCGCCGCTGCTGCTCGGTCTGTCGCTGGCGGCGGTCGTGGTGGCCGCCGTGACCAAGGTCGGGGTGCGGGCATCCGCCGGAACCGTGGCGATGCTCTATCTGGCGGCGCTGCTGGCCTGGCCCATGCTGATGCGTGACCCCGCGGCCGTGCTCGACGGCAAACCGTGGCTCTGGTACATGTGCACCATCGCAACGGCCTGCGCCGCTCTGGCCTTCCCGGTGTTCTGGGCCGTCATCTACACGGTGGTCGTGCCGATCGTCTACGGCGTGGTGCGGTCGACACCGTCCGGCGGCAACGCCGATGTTCTTCTGTCGTCTCTGGACACGGTCTACGCGATAATCCTCGGCCAGGTCATCCTGATCATCATCTTCATGCTGCGGCAGACGGCCCTCGCGGTCGACAACGCGCAGACCAACGCGCTGCACCAGTATGGGAACGCCGTGCGGCAGCACGCGACGGAGGTCGAGCGCGTGCAGGTCGACTCGATCGTGCACGACAGCGTGCTGGCCACGTTCCTCGCCGCGGCCGCGGCCGGCAGCCCGAAGGCGGCCGAGCTGGCCTCCGGCATGGCCTCTGATGCCCTCACCCGGCTCAACGACGCCGCCATCGTGCCTGCCGGTGACGACAGCACGGTTGCCTTCAGCGAGCTCAGCGCGCAGATCCGTGCCGCCGCCGACCGGCTGCCGGTGCCGTTCACCGTCGACGAGTGCGAGATCGACGGGTTGCGCCTCCCGGTCCACGCGAGCGAGGCGATCCTCGCCGCGAGCGTGCAAGCCATGGTGAACAGCGTCCAGCATGCCGGCACGCCGAGCTTCGAGCCCGACCGCGCCCTCACGATGAGCGGGAACGCCCGGGGGGGCTGCACCATCACGATCGCCGACACCGGCGTGGGCTTCGACCCGGAGCTTGTGCCGGCGGAACGGCTCGGACTGCGCATCTCGATCCAGGACCGGGTGGCCAGCGCCGGCGGATCCGTGCGCGTGCGCGCCGGGGTGGGCCGCGGAACGACGATCACCATCGAATGGCCGCCGGCCCAGGAAGGACGTCCCGAGTGATCACCGTTCCGCGCGGACTCGTGCTCTCCCTGGCCGCAATGTTCTCCGCCTATCACATCGTGCTCGGCTTCTACTCGCTGGGCCAACCTCGCAGCCCGGTGCCGGCGATCCTGGCGCTGCTCGTCTACGGTGTGGCGACCGTGCTCAGCCTCTGGCCGACGAGCCCGATGCGGATGCCGGTGTGGCTGGCGTTCTTCAACGTCGCTGTTTGTGCGATGCTGCCGCTGCTCGTGGGGAGCCAGCTCGACGGCTCCGTCGACAATGGCTACGCCACCTGGAATGTCGCGGCCGTGGGCACCCTGATGACTATTACCGCCACCCGCCGGCGCCCAGGCCTGGCCTGGGTCGGCGCCGCGACGCTGGTCGTGCACACGATTTTCTGGGCCGGCCCGGCGGCCCTGGGCTCCATGGGCGTCATCGGCAGTGTGGTCTGGGTCGCGGTCGCGGTCATCCTGGCGCGGGCGCTGGCCAAGGCAGGCCGCGACGCCCGGCAGTACGCCCTGGCCGAGCAGGAGGCCACCGAGTGGCAGGCCGCCCAGGACGCGCACCTCTACGAGCGCCAGGTGCGGCTCGCCCAGACCATCCGGCTCGCGGCCCCGATGCTGCGCCGGATCATCGACCAGGGCGGGGTGCTGAACGACGAGCAGCGTCAGGAGTCCCGCTACCTGGAGGCGGCTGTGCGGGACGAGATCCGCGGACGGAAGCTGCTCAATGACGCCGTGCGTGACGCGATCATGGCCGCGCGTCGCCGCGGCGCCATCGTCACCCTGCTCGACGAGGGCAGTATCGACGACATCCGCGGCGCGGAGCTGGAATCGGTGCTCAACACTCTGGCGACCGCGATCGACTCCACCCTGGCGGACACGATCATCGCCCGCACCGCCGGCGACGGGTCCGCGACCGCGGTCACCGTGGTGGGTCTCAGCTCCGCAGACGCGAAGCTGAGCGCCCTCGGCCAGGAGTCACCGGAGCCTGAAGTGCACCTGTGGCTGGAGATCCCGCGCAACCCGGTCCTGACGTCCTCCGGCCCGGGCTAGCTGGTCAGCACGCGGAGCACCGTGCGCCGACGACGCACCAATTCGACGGAGATTTTCGTCCGAAACCACTTTTTCGGAGTGTTTGGGGCCGTTTCCCTCAAAATCTCCGTCGAATTCGTTCGAGACGGGGTTACACCCGGGCCACGCCGGGGCCACGCCGGCAAATGCGAAAGGGACCAACCGTGGTTGATCCCTTTCGACTTTCGTGCCAGGGCGACAACCCGAATGTCACCCTGACGCGCCCCCAAAACCCGACTGCTTACCCTAGTCGACGGACTTTAGTCGTGAACTCTTAAGAGCATCACCGAGCAGTACCAATACTGGTCGAACCGGTTCGGTAAAAAAAGTCGGCATTTAGGGGGACCGGGAGCCCCCGACGGTTGGGAACCGAAGGGTCAGGCCGAGAATCCGCGCCAGCGGCCTGCGCCGGGGGTCAGAGCCACCCGAACACTGCGCTGGCTGCGCTGCCACGCGCTCTGGCCGCGCACCGGCGTCTGGCGCAGGTTGTCGCCCTCCTCGCGCACCAGGCCGTGCAGCACGGCCGACACGGCGGCCGCCTCGGTGGGGGAGACGCCGCGGGTCAGGAAACGCAGCCCGGGCACCGGGGGAACCTCGGGCGACGCAGACTCGGTCTCCTCGGCTGAGCTCGGGGCGCTCGGGACGCTCGGGTCATTCGTAACATTCGATGAATCGGTCATAGCACCCGCCTACAGCGGAATGTTCCCGTGCTTCTTGGGCGGCAGACTCGCTCGCTTGGTGCGCAGGGCGCGCAGGGCCTTGGTCACCGCGACGCGGGTCGTGGCCGGCTCGATGATGCCGTCCAGTTCGCCGCGCTCGGCCGCCAGGAACGGACTCGCCACGTTGTAGGTGTACTCGTTGGCCAGCCGGGTGCGCACGGCGGCAACATCCTCCTCGGCTGCTTCGGCCTTCTTGATCTCGGCACGGTACAGGATGTTCACGGCGCCTTGGCCGCCCATCACGGCGATCTCCGCGGTCGGCCATGCCAGGTTGATGTCCGCGCCGAGCTGCTTGGAGCCCATCACGATGTACGCGCCGCCGTAGGCCTTGCGCAGGATGACGGTGACCAGAGGCACGGTCGCCTCCGCATAGGCGTAGAGCAGCTTGGCGCCGCGGCGGATGATTCCGGTCCACTCCTGGTCGGTGCCGGGAAGGAAGCCCGGCACGTCGACCAGGGTGAGGATCGGAATCGAGAACGCGTCGCAGAAACGCACGAACCGGGCGGCCTTCTCGCCGGCCGGAATGTTGAGCGTGCCGGCCATGGCGTTGGGCTGGTTGGCGACGATGCCGATCGAGCGTCCCTCGACGCGGGCGAAGCCGACGACGATGTTCGGGGCGAACAACGGCTGCGTCTCGAGGAAGTCGCCGTGGTCGACGATGTGCTCGATCACGGTCTTCACGTCGTAAGGCTGGTGCGCGGAATCGGGGATGATCGTGTTCAAGCCCCGGTCGCTATCCGTCGTCTCGAGCTCGATGTCGCTGTCGAAGACGGGCAGGTCGGCCAGGTTGTTGTCCGGCAGGAAGCTGAGCAGGGTGCGGGCGTAGTCGAGGGCGTCGGGCTCGTCGCTGGCCAGGTAGTGCGCCACACCGGAGATCGTGTTGTGCGTGAGCGCGCCGCCGAGCTCTTCCATGCCGACGTCTTCGCCCGTGACGGTCTTGATCACGTCGGGGCCGGTGACGAACATCTGGCTGGTCTTGTCGACCATGATCACGAAGTCGGTCAGGGCAGGGGAGTAGACGGCGCCGCCGGCGGCGGGGCCGCAGATGATCGAGATCTGCGGGATGACGCCGGACGCGGCCGTGTTCCGGCGGAAAATCTCGCCGTACTTGCCGAGGGCGACGACGCCCTCCTGGATGCGCGCTCCGCCGGAGTCGAGGATGCCGATGATGGGCACCCCGGTCTTGAGGGCAAGGTCCATCACCTTGATGATCTTCTCGCCGGCAACCTCGCCGAGCGAGCCGCCGAAGATGGTGAAGTCCTGCGAGTAGACGCAGACCTGGCGGCCGTGGATGGTGCCGGTGCCCGTGACGACCGCGTCGCCGTAGGGCCGCTTCTTCTCCATGCCGAATGCGTGCGTGCGGTGCCGCACGAACTCGTCGATCTCGACGAAGGAGCCCTGGTCGAGCAGCAGGTTGATGCGTTCCCGCGCGGTCATCTTGCCTTTGGCGTGCTGTTTCTCGATCGCGGCCTCGCCGCTGGCGGTCACGGCTTCGTGATAGCGCAGCTTGAGGTCGGCGAGCTTTCCAGCCGTCGTGTACAGGTCGGGGCCCGCAAGGGGCGAGTTCTCAGTCACGCGGTTCACTCTACCGGCCAGCCCCTGCTCCCGATCGTTGACGATTGTCTACAAAAACCGGCCGGTTTGCTGGTCGGGTGCGTCTGCCTTCCCGTGGCCAACTCCTGAGGATTGGCGGATTCGGGCCGGAATTGTGCCATTTGCGCTCGTATTCGCCAGAATTACAGGAGTTAGCCACAGGGAGAGAGAACCAGATGGAGTTTCCGCTCAGCCGCGAGGTCGTGCCGCGTTTCGAGTACCTGCCCGAGACCGGGTCGACGAACGACGTGCTCGTCGCCCACGCTGCGGGCGAGGATGTCGCAGCCTGGCCCGACCTGTCGACGGTCGTCACCGACAACCAGACCCGCGGTCGCGGCCGACTGGGTCGCACCTGGCTCGCCCCCACCGGAAAGTCGCTCGCCATCTCGGTGCTGCTCCGCCCGAGGGCCTCGGCCGCCCCGCTCCCGATCGACCACTTCGGCTGGTTCCCCCTGCTCGCCGGAGCCGCGATGACCCGGGCCGTGCGCGCGGTCGTCGAGGCGAGCCTGGCAGCCCGGGTGGACGAACCCGGCGAGGAGGCGCCCCGGCACGAGGTCACCCTGAAATGGCCCAACGACGTGCTGATCGACGGTTACAAGGTGTCGGGCATCCTCTCGGAGCTGCTGCCCGGCGCGCAGGGGCTGGTTATCGGCGCCGGCCTGAACGTGTCCCTCGACGAACACGACCTGCCCACGCTCACCTCGACGTCGCTGCTGCTGGTGACCGGTTCGGCCCCCGACCCGGATGCCGTGCTCGCCCGCTACCTCACCGAACTGCGGCAGCTCACCCGGGCCTTCCTCGACGCGGAGGGCGACCCGGTCCAAAGCGGGCTGCTGCACGCGGTGACCGAAGTGTGCGGCACACTCGGTGGGGTCGTGCGGGTGGAACTTCCCGGTGGCACCGACCTGGTCGGCACCGCGATTGCTCTCGACCGGAGCGGCCGGCTCATCGTCGAAGACCAGACGAACGGTGAACTACAGGCTGTCGCCGCCGGGGATGTCACCCACCTGCGGTATTAATAGATTATGACAAAGACAGCGGGCTTCGGGGCGGCCGAGGTGCTTCCCCCGGCCGAGTCGGTCGTGGCCGGGCTCCGGCCGCACGCCCGAATCCTGTTCTGGCCCACCCTGGCACTGCTGGCCATTGCCGCGGCGACCGGGTACTTCTACGGTTCTCTGCCGGAGCCGTGGCAGAATATCGCGCTGCTGGCAGCCGCGGCCGCCCTCGTGCTGCTGCTCTGGCTGCTGCCGCTGGCGTCGTGGCTGAACAACCGCTACACGATCACCACCCGGCGCATCATCTTCCGCCACGGATTCTTCGTGCGCACCCGCCAGGAATTGCTGCACAGCCGCGGCTACGACGTGACGGTGCGCCAGAACTGGCTGCAGTCGCTGGCCCACTCGGGTGACGTTCTGATCAGCGCCGGGCTGGAGCATCCGCTCGTCTTGAAAGACGTGCCCAACGCCGCCCTGGTGCAACAGGTGTTGCACGACCTGATGGAGTCCTCGCGTACCTTGATGGGCTTGCGCCGCCTGGAACAGTCAGCACTCGCCGACGAGACCGCGAACTGGGGCTCCCGCTAGGCAGCCAGCGCCCGCTTCGAGTCGGCCGTCGCCGCGCGCCGCGGGGAGAACACCCAGTGCCGGTAGAGCACGAAACGGAAGGCCGAGCCCAGCCCCAGCCCGACCACGTTCGACGAGATGTTGTCGGCGAGCAGGCTGGTGTAGCCGAGCCCGTAGCGGCTGACCCAGAGGCAGGCGAGGCCGATGGCCATGCCGACGAGACTGACCGCGAAGAACTCGGCCGCCTCGCGCAGCGTGCGCGACTGCCGGTTGGCCCCGAAGGTCCAGAAGCGGTTGCCGATCCAGTTCACAATGATGGCCAGCGTGGTCGACACGACCTTGGCATAGATCGGTCCGGACTCCACCACGGCGGGGTCGAAAACCGTGGTGCGCAGCAAGTTGAAGACAGTGAAGTCCACGACGAAACCGACGAGGCCGACAGCCCCGAACTTGCCGAGTTGGTGGACGAAGGCCAGAAGCCGTGCTGATCGGCGCTGTGTACTCGGCATGCATCCCTCCGAATGATGGGCAAAGATAGAAGTCGAGAACCCGAGTCTACGGCGAGGTCCAGCCTGCAGCCTGAGAGAACCCGTACCGGAGAATGACCGGTACCAAGGAATTGGTGGAGCGATGAACACGACTGTGGGCGTTATCGGCGGCGGCCAGTTGGCCAGGATGATGATTCCGGCGGCCGTCAACCTGGGTATCCGGATCCGGGTGCTGGCCGAGAACGAGGGCATGTCGGCCGACCTGGCTGCGGTGCAGGTGGGCGACTACCGCGACCGAGACGTGGTGCTGGCCTTCGCCGACACCGTCGACGTCGTCACGTTCGACCACGAGCACGTGCCGCAGGGGATCCTGCGCGAGCTCGTGGCCAGGGGCGTGGCCGTGCACCCGGGCCCCGACGCGCTGCTCTTCGCCCAGGACAAGCTGTTGATGCGTCAGCGCCTGAGCGAGCTGGGTCTGCCCGTGCCCGACTGGGCGCGGGTCGAGAACGCCGCCGAGTTGGGCGTGTTCCTGGCCGCCCACAACAGTCGCGCGGTCGTCAAGACGGCCCGCGGCGGCTACGACGGCAAGGGCGTTCGGCTGGTCACCCACGAGCACGAGGTCGACGACTGGTTCGCCGCGCTCGCCGAAGACGGCAACGACGGCGCCCTCCTGGTGGAGGAGCTGGTCGAGTTCCGTCGCGAGCTCGCCCAGTTGGTCGCGCGACGCCCGTCCGGCCAGATCGCGCTCTGGCCCGTGGTGGAGACCGTACAGCAGGGCGGCGTCTGCGCCGAGGTCATCGCGCCCGCACCCCAGTCCGAGGGCAGGCTGGCCCGGGCCGCCGCCGACATCGCCGTGCGCATCGCCGAGGGCATCGGCGCCACCGGCATGCTGGCCGTCGAACTGTTCGAGACGATGGATGAGCGCATCCTGGTCAACGAGTTGGCGATGCGCCCACACAACAGCGGCCACTGGTCGATCGAGGGGTCGACGACGAGCCAGTTCGAGCAGCACCTGCGCGCCGTGCTCGACCTTCCCCTCGGGGCGACCGACGTCAGGGACCCGTGGACGGTCATGGTCAACATCCTCGGCGGGCCGGCGTCGGAGCCCCTGTCCGCGCGCTACCCGGCCGCGTTCGAGGCCTACCCGGCCGCCAAGGTGCACACCTACGGCAAGGACCCCCGGCCGGGGCGCAAGGTCGGCCACGTGACCGTCGGTGGGGACGATTTGGACCTCGTCGCGTACCAGGCGCGGGCCGCAGCGGCAGTTTTTCAGGACTGACCAAATAGGATCGATTGCGTGACAGACAACCCTGAGCTCGAGACCGCCCCGCGCGAGACCGCCCTGGTGCCGCTGGTCGGCGTCGTGATGGGCTCCGATTCCGACTGGCCGGTGATGAGCGACGCGGCGCAACTCCTGCGCGACTTCGACGTTCCCTTCGAGGTGCAGGTCGTTTCCGCGCACCGCACCCCGGAGAAGATGATCGCCTACGGCCAGAGCGCCCATGCGCGCGGCATCCGGGTGATCATCGCCGGCGCCGGCGGCGCCGCCCACCTGCCCGGCATGCTCGCGGCCGTGACCACCCTGCCGGTGGTGGGCGTGCCCGTTCCGCAGGGTCGGCTCGACGGCCTGGACTCGCTCCTGTCGATCGTGCAGATGCCGGCCGGGGTGCCCGTGGCCACCGTCTCCATCGGCGGAGCACGCAACGCCGGCCTGCTCGCCGTCAAGGTCCTCGCCATCGCCGACGACTCCCTGTGGGTCAAGCTGCTCGGCTATCGGGAGATGCTCGCCGCACAAGTCGAGCAGAAGAACCTGGACCTCCAAGCAAAACTATGATCAGTGCACGCACGTCGATCCGGCATCCGGATCTCGGGTCCGCCCCGATCATGACCAAACGGGCCTGGTGGCTCGTCGTACTCAATTTCGTGCTGCCCGGCTCCGCGCAGGTGCTGGCCGGCAACCGTCGGCTCGGCCGGTTCGGCCTCGGCATGACGCTCACGCTGCTCGCCCTCGCGGTGGTCGTGGGGGTCGTCTACACTCTCTGGCCTGCCGTCGCTCTGACCGTGTTCACCAACTCGATCGGCCTGTGGGCGGCCGCCCTGCTGCTGGCCTTCTCCGGTGTGGTCTGGCTGATCCTGTCCCTGGACACCCTGCGCCTCGTGCGGCTCGTGCGTGCCACCCCCAAGGCCCGCCCGATCATCGCCGGGCTCGCGACGGTACTGATGGTGGGCGTGGTCGGCACGGCCGGGTACGGCGCGTACGTGGCCACGACGGCCAGCGGGTTCCTCTCCTCGGTCTTCGTGGCAGGCCCGACGGAGCCGCCCTCCGACGGCCGCTATAACATCCTGCTGCTCGGCGGCGACGCCGGCCCCGACCGTGAGGGTCTACGCCCCGACAGCATCTCCGTGGTCAGCATCGATGCGGAGACCGGCCAGGCCAGCATGATCGGCTTGCCGCGCAACCTGGAGGACGTGCCGTTCTCTGCGGGGCCACTCGCCGACCTGTACCCGGAAGGGTACGGATCGATCGACGGCTGTGAGGTCTCCGCGTGCATGCTGAACTCGATCTACACCGAGGTGGAGGTGAAGAGCCCGGAGATGTACCCGGATGCTGTCGGCAGCGGCAGCGAACCGGGCATCGAAGGCATGCGCGACGCGGCCCAGGGCGTGACCGGGCTGACGATCCAGTACTACGTATTGATCGACATGCAGGGATTCTCCGACCTCGTCGACGCGCTCGGCGGAGTCGACATCAACGTCGACCACCGTGTCCCCGTGCATACCGACGAGACCTTCACCGAGGTTGCCTTCTGGTTCGAGCCCGGCAGGCAGCACATGGACGGGTACCACGCCCTCTGGTACGCACGCTCACGCCATGACACGAGCGACTACGACCGGATGGTGCGGCAGCGGCAGGTGCAGGAGGCGATCCTGCAGCAGGCGAGCCCCGCCAACGTGCTGACGAAGTTCCAGGCGGTTGCATCGGCCGGCAGCCAGGTCGTGAAGACCGACATCCCTCAGGGCATGCTCGGCTATTTCACGCACCTGGCGTCGAAGACGAAGGCGCTGCCGATCCAGTCCGTCGAGTTGGTGCCGGAAAACGACGTCGACCCGGAGGATCCCGATTACGACGTCATCCGCAGCCTGATCGAAGCCGCCCTGATTCCGCCGCCCACGGCGGAGCCGGCTCCGTAGGGTCGGTTGGGTCCGGGTTCGGTCGAACGGCCCCGGACTCGGTGGTGCTGTTACAGGTCCGCGTGCAGCAGCCAGATGCGCTCGGCGGAATCGCGCCAGGTGAAGGCCTGGGCTCGATCGCTACCGAAGATGCGCAGCCGGTTTGCGAGAGTGGTGTCGCTCAGCACCTGGGTGACGGCCGCAGCCAGTCGCTCGGGGTACCCGGATGCATCCTCACGCTCGACGACCAGCCCCGCGTCGCCGGCGGCCTCGACCAGGGCCGGGGCGTCCGAATGCACGACCGGGGTGCCCAGGTAAAACGCCTGGATCATCGGCCCGGCGAAGCCTTCTTCCCGGCTGGGGTAGACGAACACGGCCGCCCGGGAGATGACCACGGCCAACTCTTCGTCGGTCAGCCCGTTCAGGGCGCGCACCCGGCCCCACGGGAGGCCGGCCTCGTCGGCGACGGATGCCACGTCGAGCTCACCCCAGGCGGCCGGTCCCAGAACGATCAGCGGGAGATCCGGCGCTCCCGGCAGGCCCAGGGCGGTGATCAGCGCCGTGATGGCCTTCCGCGGCTCGAGCGTGCCGACGGTGACGATGTACTCGTTCGGCAACGCCAGGCGTTCCGCGATGATCTCCGTCGCGGAGGAGTTCGACGGAAGGCGGAGGCCGCTGCCGATTCCGCCGCCGATCACCCGCACGCGGTCGCCGAGGTCGACGATGTTCGCGAGCTGGTGGGCCACGGCGTGGCTGGGGACCACGATCGCATCCGCGTGTTTGCGGGCGCGTTTGACCATGACCTTCGTCCAGGCGACGGTCGCCGGAGTGAGCGCCTCCGGATGCGTCCAGGCCAGCACGTCGTGAATGGTGACGGTCACCTGGGTGCCGTCGTTGACGATGCTGTGCTTGCGCAGAGGCGCCAGCAGGGAGGGGGCATGGATCATGCCCGACCCGGAACTGTTGGCTATGCCCAGTTGCCAGGCCGCCGTGAGCTCGCGCCGCGGCAAGGTGGTCTTGTGCAGACTGGCCAGACCCGGCAGGGACGCCTCGACCCTGGCGTAGTGCTCGGCCGACGACGACGACACGATTCCTTCGACGTCGCAATCGGCCGGCGCCGCCGCGATCAGGGCCCGGGTCAGTTCTTCGGTGTAACGCCCGATGCCGCCCGGGACCGGCGCAATCATCTGGTCCAGGACGACTCTCAGTGTGGTCATTGGTCCGCGAAGATCCCCTGCTCGGCCGCCGCGGCCAGAGCCTCGCGCCAATCGCGAATGGGGGACAGCCCGGCGGCAGCCCAGGCATCGTGGCCGAGCACCGAATACGAGGGCCGGGGGGCCGGGCGCACGAACTGCGAACTGTCGGTCGGGGTGACCCGTTCAGGGTCAAGGCCGGCTGTGGCGAAGACGGCACGGGCGAAGCCGAACCAGCTCGTCACTCCGGAGCTGGTGCCGTGGTAGATGCCGGCGGGGGCGTCGGAATCGAGCAAGGCGACGATCTGCGCGGCCAGGTCAGCGGTCCAGGTTGGCTGACCGACCTGGTCGTCGACGACGCTGAGGGTGTCGCGGGCTGCAGCCAGCTTCAGCATGGTCTTGGGGAAGTTCGGGCCGTGTTGGCCGTAGAGCCAGGCCGTGCGCACGATGTAGCTGCCCGCCGGGTGTTCCTGCAGCACGAACGCCTCGCCGGCGGCCTTGGTGCGGCCGTAGGCGGAGATCGGGTCGATCTCGGTGTCCTCCGCGTAGGGCGCGGTGGCGCTGCCATCGAACACGTAGTCGGTCGAGATCTGCACGAGCTTCGCCCCGGTGGCGGATGCGGCCAGCGCCAGGTTGTGGGGGCCGGTCGCGTTGATCGCGTACGCGGCATCCTCATTCGTCTCGGCGTCGTCCACCTGCGTGTATGCGGCGGCGTTGATGATGACGTCGTAGCCGACGACCTGAGCCAGAACCGCGGCTTGGTCGGTGATGTCCAGGTCGGTGCGGTCGAACGCTGTGACGTCGCGGCCGGCGAGCATGGCCTGCAGGTCGCGTCCGAGCATCCCGGCCGCGCCGGTGATCAGATAGCGGGTCATCAGCTCAATGCCGCACGGGCCTTGAGCGGCTCCCACCAGGTGCGGTTGTCGCGGTACCACTGCACGACGTCCGCGAGCCCCTGCTCGAACGGAACGAGGGGCGCGTAGCCGAGTTCGGCCTGGATCTTCGAGATATCCACGGAGTAGCGCAGGTCGTGGCCGAGGCGGTCGGCGACGCGGTCGACGTAGGACCAGTCCTTGCCGGTGGAGTCGAGCAGCATCTGCGTGAGCTCCTTATTGGTCAGCTCGGTGCCGCCGCCGATGTTGTAGATCTCACCGGCGCGGCCGCCGACGAGCACCATCGCGATGGCGCGAGTGTGGTCGTCCACGTGCAGCCAGTCACGGATGTTGTTTCCCTCGCCATAGAGGGGAACGTGCAAGCCGTCGATCAGGTTGGTGACGAACAGCGGGATGACCTTCTCCGGGAAGTGGTACGGCCCGTAGTTGTTCGAGCAGCGCGTGATCGAGATATTCAGACCGTGCGTGCGGTGGTAGCTGCGCGCGAGCAGGTCGCTGCCGGCCTTCGACGCGGAGTAGGGGGAGTTCGGCTCCAGCGCGCGCTCCTCGTTCCACGATCCCTCGGCGATGGAGCCGTAGACCTCGTCGGTGGAGACGTGCACGAACCGGGCCAGGTCGTGGCGGAGCGCTGCGTCGAGCAGCTGCTGGGTGCCGAGCACGTTCGTCTCGACGAAGATCGACGCGTCGCGCACGGAGCGGTCCACGTGGGATTCTGCGGCGAAGTGCACCACGGCGTCGAGAGAGGGGAAGAGCTCGTCGAGCAGTGCGGCGTCACGGATGTCGCCGTGCACGAACGAGTAACGCGGGGACCCGGCGACCGGGGCCAGGTTCTCGAGGTTGCCCGAGTAGGTGAGGGCGTCGAGCACGACGACCTCGGCTCCTTCGAGGCCCGGGTAGGCGTCTTCGAGGGTGCGCCGAACAAAGTTCGAGCCGATGAAACCGGCTCCGCCGGTGACGAGGATCTTCATATGGAGGTAACCGTTCCGTTTGATGAAAGTGCCCCCGCGATTCTACCGGAACGCGCTTGGGGAAACGGCCGACAGCAAGAGCTCAACTGCCGTATCTTCGACCGCCCAGGCCACGACAACTGGGACTGATAGCCTCAATCAGGGAAGCAGTTGCTTGCCGTGCATTAATATTGGAGGGCTCAAACGTGGATGAAATCCGGTCAGACTCGAATGGTCTGGAACGTGATACTCGACCTTCTGCTTCCTGGATCAGCGACACGTCGTACTGGATTCCGCGCCATTTTGTCGAGTCAGCTTGGTTGGAGCATGCCCCGTTCGCATTCTGGCTGGTGGATGCAATTAGGCCGACCGCTATTGCCGAACTCGGCACGCACAACGGCTTCTCCTATTTTGTCTTCTGCGAAGCAATCGCTCGATTGGGGTTGCCCGCCAAGACCTTCGCACTTGACAGCTGGCAGGGTGATGATCAAGCCGGATTCTATGGCTCTGAGGTCTACGAAAGCGTCAGCACGATCAATGGAGCTGACTACTCTGCCTTCTCAACACTGCTGCGCGGTTATTTTGATGACAGCCTCGAATCGATTCCGGACGGCTCAATCGATCTCCTCCACATCGACGGCAGGCACGGGTACGACGACGTGCGTCACGATTTCGAGGCTTGGCGCCCGAAGCTCACAAATCGGGGCGTCGTGATTTTTCACGATATCGCGGAGCACCAGGAGGGTTTCGGTGTGTGGCGATTCTGGAAAGAGCTCACCGCGCAATATCCGTCGTTCGCTTTTGACCACGGTCATGGATTAGGCGTGTTGGCGGTCGGTGGCGACATACCTCAGCGCCTGCACGAATTCCTCGAGGTGGGCCTCGTGAAGGCGAGTGAGATCAAGGAGTTCTACGAGTTGCGAGGGGCAGCTATCGGTGAACTGTATGACCGGGGTGTGCGAGCAGCAGAAGTGCCTCTGCTCAAGGGGGAGCTGGAAGCCGTAAAGGGTGAGCTGGCATCCGTGAAGGGTGACCTGGCATCAGTGAAGGCCGGACTGGAAGTCGCTGGGCAGCAAAGCGATGAACAAGACCGCGTCATTGCGGTGTATGCGAGCGAGCGCCTTGGCCTGCTGGATCAGATCAAGAGGATTCACCAGAGCACGAGCTGGAAAGTCACGAGGCCGCTTCGCCTTCTGAGCGCCGCGGTCCGTCGCCCCCGGGGCTGACTGGCCGTGCTCTTAGCCTGAGCCCGATGGGTAGACTGCCAACCGTGAAGATCCGCGAACTCTCCATCCCTGATTCCTACGAAATCACTCCCAGGCAGTTTGGGGACGACCGGGGGGTTTTCCTCGAGTGGTACCGCTTCGACCGTCTTGAGGAGACGATCGGGCATCGCCTCGAGATCGCCCAGGCCAACACGTCGGTGTCCAAGCGCGGTTCCGTGCGTGGCATCCACTTCGCCGACATCCCGCCGAGCCAGGCTAAGTACGTCACGGCCGCGCACGGCGCTGTGCTCGACTTCGTCATCGACATCCGTGTGGGCTCCCCGACCTTCGGCCAGTGGGACAGCGTTCTGCTCGATGACACCGACCGCCGCGCGATCTACATCGCCGAGGGCCTCGGTCACTGCTTCGTGGCACTCACCGACAATGCCACGGTCAGCTACCTGGTCACCGCCCCGTTCAACCCGGGACGCGAGCACGGCATCAACCCCCTCGACTCGGACATCGGCCTGGTCTTCCCGCCCGAAGCCGGAGAACTGCTTCTGTCCCCAAAGGACACGGACGCCCCAAGCCTGACCGAAGCCGCTGCCAGCGGCCTGCTGCCCACCTGGGCCGACGCCCGGGCGTTCTACACCTCCCTGAACGAAGGAAAGTAACAATGCGCGGAATCATCCTCGCCGGCGGCTCTGGCACCCGCCTGTGGCCCATCACCAAGGGCATCTCCAAGCAGCTGATGCCCATTTACGACAAGCCGATGATCTATTACCCCCTGTCGACGCTGATGATGGCGGACATCAAGGAAATCCTGATCATCACGACGCCGGAGTACAACCAGCAATTTCAGGCGCTGCTCGGCGACGGCTCCGAGCTCGGCATTCACATCGAGTACGCGGTGCAGGAATCTCCCGACGGCCTCGCACAGGCATTCATCATCGGTGAGGACTTCATCGGCGATCAGAGCGTGGCGCTCGTTCTCGGCGACAACATTTTCCACGGTGCGGGCCTGGGTTCTGCCCTCCGTGGCAACGCAACACTCGAGGGTGCACGCATCTTCGCCTACCACGTATCCAACCCGCACGCCTATGGCGTCGTCGAGTTCGACAAGTCGATGACAGCGCTTTCGATTGAAGAGAAGCCGCTCAAGCCCAAGAGCAACTACGCCGTTCCCGGCCTCTACTTCTACGACAACCGGGTCGTCGAGATCGCGAAGACCATCGAGCCCTCTGCGCGTGGCGAACTCGAGATCTCTACGATCAACGAACGGTACCTGCAGCAGGGCGACCTGCACGTGCAGGTGCTCGACCGTGGCACAGCCTGGTTGGACACCGGGACATTCGAGTCCATGATGCAGGCCTCTGAGTACGTGCGCGTGATCGAAGACCGCCAGGGCTTCAAGGTCGGCTGCATCGAGGAAATCGCCTGGCGCGCGGGCTGGATTGACGACGCTCAACTTGCTAAGCTCGCCGCCCCCCTGGTCAAGAGCGGCTATGGCTCCTACCTGATGACACTCGTCTGGCAGGGCTAAGACTAGCCGGCAGGCTAGCTCAGCTGGACGTGCCGATAGCCAGCAAGGGGCGGTAAAGCCTGAGGTCGATTGTGCTGCGGAACTGATCGTGATCCGACTGTGGTCAGCGCGCCGGGACAGCCGACCCTGAGCAGGATTCGCCCGGAATACGCCGTCGGCGTGGCTTCGGCTAGAGTAATTGATTCGTTGGGGGGCGTACGCGAAGGGACCACCCACTTTTTGTCCAAATCCAGTATGACTGCCCAGGTGCTGCTCGTCGGCGCGTACGAGCGAGACAACTTTGGTGACCTACTCTTCTACGAGCTCACTCGGGAATACTTCGACGGGCACACTGTGCTGGCCGGCAGTGTCATCGGGGCCGACATGACTCGACTCATCGGAATCCGTGTGCACCCGCACAACGACCTGCTCGCCACCCGCGCCTTCGATCTGGTCTGGGTCGTCGGCGGCGAGATCGGCGGTGTCGACACCCGCGGGGCGCTGGCGATGTCGCTCAGTGACGAGGACGGCAGCGTCTTCGACGGTGCGGGCATGCGCGGCAAGGAACTTATTGCACGCTTCCTTTCGGGCGCGGGGGCGGACGCCCCGGCCTACCTGCCGGTGCTGTCACGCTTTCCTGCGAACGCCGATACGCCTCTCGTGCTGAACTCCGTTGGCTTGGGCAACCTGCGCCCGGCGATCACGGCGGCCGGCGCAGGAACCGTCGCCGACCCCGCTATCCCTGTCATCAGGGGTGCCGCCGAGGTGGTCGTGCGAGACAGCGCCTCTCTCGAGGTGGCGGGTTCGATCGGCACACCGGCGCGGCTGGTGCCGGACATGGTGCACGCGATCAGCCTGCGGCATCCCGAACTCGCCCTGCCTAGCTCGGCGGGGGCGACCCCGTTCTTCGTCTTCCAGTGCAACGCGCACCTGATCCTCGAGTACGGTGCGGAAGCGATCGCGCAGGCGCTCGCCTCGGTGGCTGCGGTAACAGGCTGGAGGCCGGCATTCTTCTTGGCTGGAACCGCCCGGCACCACGACCGCGCCGACCAGTACGCGGAAATCACCGCCACACTCAAACGCATCTCGCCGAATCTGGTGCCGATGACAATGAAGAGCCGTCGCCCCGTCGCCCTCGCCTCCTTCATCGCCCGTTCGCAGCTGTGGGTCGGGTCGTCTCTTCACGGCCGCATCATCTCGGGGTCCTTCGGGCTGCCCCGGGTTAGCCTGACGAACGCCAAGGTGGAGACCTACGCGGCGACATGGGACTCCGTGTTTCCGGTGGGCGTCGGAATCGAGAACCTCGGCGCCGCCGTCTCGGAGGCGATCGCGATCGCCTCCCGACCCGCCGCGGTTCAGGCTTCTGCCGACCTCGCCCGGCTGGCCGACCGATCAACGTGCGCCTTGGTCGAGGAGTTCCTGTGAGCGACAGGCTCCCGCCGATCGGGGACAGTGCCGGCACCGGCGGCGGCGCTGACTTCGACAACGGCACGACCAGCGTGTTACTGCTGCACCAGCTGGATCGCCAGCGTGCCGCGATGATCGGGGCGGTCAGAGACTACGAGCTGCGGCTCGGGCGGGAGACCGACCGGATTCGCGGGCTCGAGGCCGATATCAATGCCGAATGCGGCCGGTCCGGCGAACTGCGCGCGGTCGAAGACGAGCTGCGCGCCGAACTGCAACAGGCCCGGCTGGCCCGCGAAGCGGGGGAGGCCGAAAACCGACGGCGTCAGGAGGAGAACGACGCGCTCCGGGATACGATCGACGAGATCGCCGGCAGCCGGTCGTGGCGAATTACTCGGCCGATGCGATCCCTCTCCCGTGGGGCAAAGCGACTTGGCGGCCCGGCGCACGACGCCTGACCCAAGGTTGGCCGACCTCAGTGCGAGATTCGACGCTCCACGAGGCGTGAGCGCACAAGCAAGGCGAGGTTCAGGGCGGCGCGCACCGGCCAGAGTAACGGCCCGGAGTACTTGCGGGTGAGGAAGCGCCGCGCGCTGTCGTGGTGCGCGCGAGACATCCGCCGGGAGTCGGTGTTGGTGGAGTGTGCACCGGTGTGCACGACAGTAGCCGCCGGCTCATAGACGTTGCGCAGCCCCAACCGGCCGATACGGTAACCGAGATCCACGTCTTCGAAGTACATGAAGTAGCTCTCGTCGAAACCGCCCAGCCGTTCAAACACCGACCGCCGCACGATCAAGAACGCCCCGGACAGCCAGCCGGCATCTCGTCGCACGGCCGCTTCTCCGGTCTCACGGCGGTAGCCACGCGTCCAGGGATTGTTCGGCCACAGGGTACCGAAGAGCGCATGCCCGACTCCTGAACCCAGCGAGGGGATCGAGCGCGCCGATGGGTAAAGGGATCCGTCGGCTGAGAGGATGCGCGGGCCGACTGCGGCTACGAGGTCCTGGCCGCGCACGCTCTCGAGCAGGGTATCGATGGCGCCGGCAGTGACGGTGACGTCGGGGTTGCTCACGACGATCCACTCGATGTCGCCGGGCAGGCTTGCGACCGCGCGGTTGATGGCACCGCCGTAGCCGTGATTCGCGTCGAGACGCAGGTACGTGGCCCCAGCGGCAGAGGCGAGGGAGCGGACGGTGTTTCCGGCGGCATCCGCCTTGTTGTCAATGACGACGACCGTCAGTGGATGCGCGGATGCGGCTGGAAGGGAAGCGAGGAAGGGGCGGAGCACGTCTTCGGAGCCGAAGCTGACGGTGACGACTGCGACCAGCGTGTCGCGTGGAGGCGTGTCAGATGAAATGGCCATATCTTCATTCACCATACTTCTAGGCTAGGTTGGTCTGCGGCCATACCGATCGGCCACTCAGCGAGGTTACATGCGATATCTGAACGAAGTTTTCGCTTCGCGGGAACTCTTGGCCAATCTCACCCTCCGGGAGATCAGAGGCCAATACAAGCGAACCGTCTTCGGGCAGCTATGGTCCTTGGTGAACCCGCTAGCCACGATGCTTGTCTACACGCTCGTGTTCGGCTTCTTCCTGAGGGTGGAACCCGAGCCCGGAAACCCCAGCGGCCTCGACGTCTTCGCTGTCTGGCTGATGTGCGGCCTGCTGCCATGGTCCTTCTTCGCAAACGTCGTGCAGCAGGGCATGGGGGCGATCATTGGCAATGCCGGCCTCGTTCAGAAGGTGTATTTCTCCCGCATCGTGCTGCCGCTCTCCAAGGTCGGCTCTGTCGGCTACAACTGGCTCCTGGAGATGGGCGTACTGATCCTCGTGCTGGCGCTGTGCGGCTCGTTCATCTGGCCGTGGATCCCGTTCACGCTAGTGATGATGGTCGTGCTCGCGTTCTTCGCTGCCGGACTTTCGCTGATGCTCGCCGTCGCCAACGTGCACTTCCGCGATACCCAGTACCTCGTCGGCATCGTCTTCCAGATCTGGTTTTACTTGACCCCGATCATTTACCCGATCAGTCTGGTGCAAGTGCAATCGGATGCGAACGGTGGGCTCTTCGGAACGCCAATCACGCTCATGGACATCTACAAAATCAACCCGCTCGAACACTTCGTCATGATCTTCCGGAACCTGATGTACGACAACCGGATGCCTAGCGGGCGAGAAGTTCTTCTCTGCGTGGTCTGGGCCTTCGGCTCCATGGTCGTCGGCGTCTGGGTCTTCCGCCGCAGCGAAAAGAAACTGGCTGAATTACTATGATCGACAGTGCCGTACACGTTGACAACGTCAGCAAGCGATTCCGCCTTTACCACGAGCGCAACCAGTCCATCAAGTCGGCCATCATGCGTGGCCGGCGTTCGGTGCACGAGGACTTCTGGGCGCTGACCGATGTGACCTTCGACGTTCCGACTGGGTCTACCTTCGGCCTGATCGGCAGCAACGGTTCCGGCAAATCGACGTTACTCAAGTGCCTCGCCAAGATCTACTACCCCGAGAAGGGGTCGATCTCCTACAAGGGCCGCATCGCCGCCCTACTCGAGGTTGGTTCGGGATTCCACCCGGAACTGTCCGGCCGGGAGAATGTCTTCTTGAACGGGTCAATCCTGGGCATGTCGAAGAAGGAAATCACCCGTAAGTTCGACGAGATCGTCGATTTCTCCGGGGTAGAGAACTTCATCGACCAGCCGGTGAAGAACTACTCGTCCGGTATGTACGTGCGACTCGGGTTCGCGATCGCGATCAACGTCGAGCCCGACGTGCTCGTGGTCGACGAGGTGCTTTCGGTCGGCGACGCCAGCTTCCAGGACAAGTGCCGTCAGAAGTTCATCGATTTCAAGGACGCCGGAAAGACCGTCGTGCTCGTAAGCCACTCCATGGGACAAGTGGAGGACATGTGCGATTCCGCAGCGTGGCTGCGCAAGGGCGAGCTCGTGATGGTCGGCGACGCAAAACCGACCATCAAGGCCTACCTTGACTCGCTGCAGAGCGAGGAGCGCGAGTAGCTTGCCCGCGCTGTTGCGACGGGACTAAAAGCGACCAGGGCAATCCGCCCGATTTTTCAGGTTTTCAAGGCCTTCCGGCCGGGAATGAGCGAGGTAGAAATGAAGAAACGACGTGCAGGTGTCGTATCCGTCGTACTGGTCAACTTTCGTGGAGCGGAAGACACGCTCGAGTGCATCGAAGGACTGTTCGGACTGAACTGGCCGATGGAACTGCTCGAGATCGTGGTCGTTGAAAACGGCTCCGGTGATGACAGCATGGCCACGCTCAAGGCTGTGGCCGATCGGGTGACCATCGTCGAATCCAAGGAAAACCGCGGGTTCACAGGCGGCTGCAACGTCGGTGTCGAACGCTCTACCGGCGAATACGTTGCGTTCCTGAACAATGACGCCAAGCCGCACCCGGACTGGATTTCCGAGGCCATCGCCACATTTGCCCAGGGTGCAGACATCGCTGCTGTGGCGAGCAAGGTTCTCGACTGGGACGGCGTCAACGTCGACTATCTCGACGCGGCCGTCACCTGGTACGGCATGGGCTACAAGCCCCACGCCGGCGAGAAGGACCGCGGCATCTGGGACGAAGAGAAGGACGTGCTCTTCGGAACCGGCGCGGCCATGTTCATCAAGGCCGACGTGTTCGAGGAGCTCGGAGGGTTCGACGACAACTTCTTCATGTTCTACGACGACGTCGACCTCGGCTGGCGGCTGAATCTGCTCGGCTACCGGTTCCGATTTCAGCCCAAGTCTCTTGCGTACCACAAGCACCACGCGTCGATGAACAAGTTCGGCAACTTCCGTGAGGAGTACCTACTGGAGCGCAACGCGCTCTATTCGCTGTACAAGAACCTCGATGATGACTCGCTCGCGCGGGTCTTTCCGGGCGCGTTGCTCCTCGCCACCCGACGTGCAATCGGCCGCGGCAATCTTGACTCGACCTCGCTGGACCTGCGCAAGCCCGGCGGAGACGACGAAGGAACCATGCCTGTGCCGAAGTCGACGATGGCGGGCATGTTCGCGATCGACCAGCTCGTCGAGCTGTTGCCGCAGATGACGCTGGCCCGCGCCCAGGTGCAGGCCTCGCGCCGCCGCACCGACCGCGAACTCGAGGGCCTCTTCGGCAACGTTGACGAGCCCGCTTACCCGATCGAGACGTACCTGCGCGGCTACGAGAAGATCGTCACGAGCCTCAACGTGCTGGCGACGCCAACCAAGCGCCGCATCCTGGTGATCACGGGTGACTCCGTCGGAAAGAAAATGGCCGGCCCGGCAATCCGTGCTTGGAACATTGCCAAGCTACTCTCCAACGAGCACGACGTACGCCTGCTCAGCATGACGCACGCCGAGTCACTCGACCCGGCCTTCGAGGTGGGCCTGATCTCGCACCACCGGCCGAGCTCCGTGATGGCCCACGAACACTGGGCTGACATCATCATCGTGCAGGGCCACGCACTCGCTTTGTTCCCCGCGCTCGCCACATCCACCAAGGTCATTGTCGTCGACATCTATGACCCGCTGCACCTTGAACAGCTCGAGCAGGGCCGGGGCAAGATCCTCGAGCTGTGGAACAAGCAGGTCAACGACGCTACGGATGCGCTCAACCACCAGCTGCTTCTCGGCGACTTCTTCCTCTGTGCCAGCGAACGCCAGCGGCACTTTTGGCTCGGCCAGCTCGCCGCTCTCGGTCGAATCAACGCTTACACCTACTCTCGGGACAGCGAGCTCGACTCGCTCCTCGCGATAGCGCCGTTCGGTATCTCGAGCGTCGACCCGGTGATGACCGAGCCGGCCATCCGCGGGGTCGTGCCCGGCATCGGCCAGGACGACAAGATCATCATTTGGGGCGGTGGAATTTACAACTGGTTCGACCCGGGAGTGCTTATCCGCGCCGTCGCGGAACTCTCTGTGGAACACCCCGACGTGCGGCTGTTCTTCATGGGCGTCAAACATCCCAACCCGGACGTTCCCGAGATGGAAGCCGTCGCCGAGGCCCGGGTCTTGTCCGAGTCGCTCGGTATGACGAATAAGCACGTCTTCTTCAACGAGTCCTGGGTCCCGTTCGATGAGCGCCAGAACTACCTGCTTGAGGCGAACTTAGGTGTATCCACCCACTTTCAGCATGTGGAAACCACCTTCTCGTTCCGAACACGCATCCTGGACTACCTGTGGGCCGGGTTGCCGATCGTCACGACTGAGGGTGACTCCTTCGGTGACCTCGTCGAAAAGGAGAAGTTGGGCGCGGCGATTCCCGAGCGGGACCAGTCCGCCCTCGTTGCAGCCCTCGCGAGCTACTTGTATGACCCCGCAGCGATTGAGAGCGCCCGCGCTAACGTGCACCGCGTGCGTGCGGAGTTCGTCTGGGAGAGCGCTCTTGAACCGCTGGTCGAATTCTGCCGTGAGCCCGTTCACGCGGCGGACAAGGCCTTCCCTCCTGGCCATGTCGGAACGAGAACAGGTGCCAAGGTTAAGCCGCTGGAGGCCACGCGCCGCAGCCCGCATACGGGTATCCGGAGAGACGTGGATCGAGCCGCCTATTACTTCCGCCAGGGTGGGGCGACGGCGGTCGTTGAACGTTTTCGGGCCCGGCTGGACCGCAAACGCGAAGTTCGCCTCGGCGGCTGAGAATCGGGTCAGGGGCCGTGTCGGTCCGGTAAGTATCCGTTCGCACCGTACACTTTGATCGGTCTCTCCGTTCGTGGTCGGCCATGATGGGGGAAACCGTGAAATTGTCCGCTGTGTTTCGTGTCTGCGCGGTTTCTCTAGTCCTCCTGCTGCTCGGTGCGGTCGTGGTCGCGGTTCCCCAGCGGGCGGAGGCGTTGACCGGCTCCGAGTTCGACCCGGGTTACATCATTTCCGACTCGCAGTTCTACACTCGTGATGCCATGTCGCAGGAACAGATTCAGAAATTTCTGGACGCGAAAATTGGAACTTGCACCAATTCGCTGTGCCTGAACATTTTGAAGGTCGACACGCCGACAACCACTCTTGGCTTCGGTACGTGCAACACATATTTTGGCGAGGCAGGAGAGCCGGCGGCCAGAATCATCTACAAGGTCCAGCAGGCGTGCGCAATCAGCGCCAAGGTTATTCTGGCTACGCTCCAAAAGGAGCAGGGGCTTGTCGAAGGTAAAATTGCCAAGGCTCCGACAAGTGCCGTGCTTCGGAAAGCTATGGGGCAGGGCTGCCCTGATACCTCGCAGTGTGACTCCGCATTTTATGGTTTCTTCATTCAGGTATTGACGGGCGTGCGGCAATTGGGGTGGTATGGAAACCCGGAAGGCTCGCACACTTCAATCAAAGTCGGCCAGAAAAATGCCGTGCGCTATCACCCCGATTTAACCTGTGGGTCAAGCGAAGTAGTCATCGCGAACAGGGCAACGGCCTCTCTGTACTACTACACGCCTTACCAGCCAAACGCGGCAGCATTGAATAACCTCGATGGAACCGGGGACGGTTGCTCGGCCTATGGAAACCGCAATTTTTGGGTGCACTACTCGAACTGGTTCGGTTCACCCACGGCAAGCAGAAATCCAATCGGCGGCTTTGACGTCACGCCCGTCTTCGGGGCGGTCACTCTCGGCGGCTGGGCCATCGACCGTGACACGACGGGTGCCGTTCGGATCGACGTCTACTCCGATGGACGCGGCCTGACCTCGTTCCCGGCCGATTCGAGCCGTCCCGACGTCGGAGCTGCGTACCCGGGGTACGGCGACAATCACGGAATCGTACGGACGGTCCCGCTCGATGCGGGAACGCACGAAATCTGCGTCTATGCCATCAATGTCGGCGTCGGTTCGAATACCTCCTTCGGCTGCCGGACGGTCCAGGTCAGCCAGGCCAGCCCGTTCGGCGACACGGCGGTGGCGGTCGCCCCGGGTGGGGTGCAGTTGCGGGGCTGGACCATCGACCCGGAGACTGCGGCCCCGCTCGATGTGCACGTCTACATCGACGGCAGAGGTCAGTCGATCAAGGCGGACAAGGCCCGCCCGGATGTCGGCCGAACCTACCCCGGTTACGGTGACAATCATGGGATTGATCAGCGTTTTGATCTCGCGCCCGGAAAGCACAGCGTGTGTGCGTTCGGGATCAATGTGGGCCAGGGCGGGAACACGCTGCTCGGCTGCTACGACGTGACGGTCCCTGCCGGCAGCCCGTTCGGCGGCACGGATGTGGCGGTGCTCCCGGGTGGGGTGCAGTTGCGTGGCTGGACCATTGATCCGGAGACTGCGGCCCCGCTCGATGTGCACGTCTACATCGATGGCAGAGGTCAGTCGATCAAGGCGGATAAGTCCCGCCCGGATGTCGGTCGGATTTTTGCCGGTTATGGCGATAATCATGGGATTGACCAGCGTTTTGATCTGATGCCCGGAAAGCACAGCGTGTGTGCGTTCGGGATCAACGTGGGCGAGGGCGGGAACACGTTGCTCGGCTGCTATGACGTGACGGTCCCTGCCGGCAGCCCGTTCGGCGGCACGGATGTGGCGCTGGTCCCGGGTGGGGTGCAGTTGCGTGGCTGGACCATTGATCCGGAGACTGCTTCGTCCCTCGATGTGCACGTCTACATCGATGGCAGGGGTCAGTCGATCAAGGCGGATAAGTCCCGCCCGGATGTCGGTCGGATCTTTGCCGGTTATGGTGATAACCATGGGATTGACCAGCGTTTTGATCTGATGCCCGGAAAGCACAGCGTGTGTGCGTTCGGGATCAACGTGGGCCAGGGCGGGAACACGCTGCTCGGCTGTTACGACGTGATGGTGCCGTGAAAGCTCGTTCAATGAGGAGTCGGCCTGGGCTCGTTCCCGCGCTCCGCCGTCGCAGTGCGGCGTCGGTGGCGGCGATGTCCCAGCTCACTCAACCGAGCCGGTACGGGCTGCCCAGCCTCTTCGTTTCGCTGTGGTTTCCCGCACTTCTGCTGATCGCCTGCATTCTGCTGGTCGCTTTCGGTGTCTCCGGGTCGTCGACGGGCGTGTACTGGTCGTACTTCGGCACCGGCCAGGACCCGTCCCTGCTCATGGGGGAGCCGCGACCGATTCGCAGTGATGAGTGGCTAGTTCAGTCCAGCTGGGTGATGTCTCAGTACCAGCAGGGGTTTGGGACCTTCAACCAGACTCTGCCGGGAGGAATGGACGCTACCGTTCAGAACGACCTGCCCACCCTCGACTGGTCGTCCATATTCAGGCCGCACCTACTGGGATTTCTTGCCCTCCCGCTGGACCAGGGGATGGCGGTGAGGTGGTGGCTTCCCGCTTGCGTGATGGTCGGTGCATGCTATTCGTTCGTGGTCAGCCTGCTGCCCAAGCACCCGCTGTCGGCTACGCTGCTCAGCGCGGCGCTCTTCCTGACCCCGGTCATCCAGTGGTGGTTCCTGCCCACCACCATCTGGCCGGTCGCCCTCGCGTTCCTGGCGATGACTGGAATCGTGTGGACCCTCCGACACCCGGCCAGGTGGGTTCGTGTCGTGTGGGCAGCCGCGATCGCCTACGTAGCCGTGGCCACCGCGATGTCGATCTATGCTCCGTTCATCGTGCCTGCCGCGTTGGTAGTCGTCTTCTTCCTCATCGGATTCAGTCTCTCTGAATCCAGAGACCAGGGTGTCCCGTTCCGGACGGTTCTGGTGCGGCTGGTGCCCTTGATCGCCGCCGGGGTCGGCGCCGCAGTGGTGCTGAGCCTGTGGATCGCCACCAGACTCGACACCATCCGGGCACTCTTCGAAACGGTCTACCCAGGCCAAAGATTCGAGAAGACGGGGACCGTGGGCCTGGAAGGCCTGATGGGACTCATGGGCGGGCCCTTTGACCAGGCCCTGCTGAACGATGGGGTTGAGGGACTGGGGGGGAACCAGTCCGAAGCCGCTTCGGTGCTTATGGTCGCTCTGTTCCTATTGGTTCCGCTGATCTGGTTGATCACTCAGCAGTGGGCCGAGAACCGGACGATCGATTGGCTGTCGATGTCGGTTGTGGCATGCACGTCTGTGATCCTGGCCTTCATGTTCCTGCCTGGTTGGGACAGCCTGGCCCACCTCCTGCTTCTGGACCGGAGTAGCGCATCACGTCTGCGACTGGGCCTGGCGATCCTGGGAATCGTCTCCGTTGTGGTCCTTTCCGAGCGCCTGTCGAAGGCGCGCATCAGGAGCGTGCCGTGGAGCGTCAGCTGGGTCACCTCCGGTGCCGTGCTGCTGAGCGTGGTCGTGCCCTGGGCTTACTTCAGGACTTCTGCCCCCGAGACGATCGCACTGTCACCGTCATGGAAGATCGCCGCCGTGTTGATAATCGTGTGCGCGGTCGCTTTTTCGCGACAGTGGATCTTTGCCGGGTCGGTGGCATTCCTGCTCGCATCGGCGATAGTCGGGCTGGGCGTCAACCCGCTCTACCTCGGTGTCTTTGAGTTGAATGAGACAGCCGTCGGAACAGAAGTTCGGAAGATCGACTCCAGGGAGCCGGGGACCTGGGTCGGCATCGGCAGCTACGTGCCCACGGCTGTGCTCGTGCAATCCGGTGTTGAAGCCATGAACGGCGTCCAGACCTACCCGCCGGAGGAGATGTGGGACGAGATCGACCCCTCGGGGGAGTACGAGGACGTCTGGAACCGGCTCGCCAACGTCGGGTGGGAGCCAGGGTCAGGGGAGCCGACCGTTTCTAGCCCCGTGCGAGACCAAATTCGGATAACGTTCGATTCCTGCAGTTCATTCGGCCAGGATCGTGTGGACTACGTGCTGACGGACGCGCCCCTCGATCAGGAATGCGCGGTTCTGCTGGATGAGGTCAATGAGGGGCCGTCCCAGCACTTCATCTACCAAGTCACGCCGGGCTGAGGTCCGGATTCTTCGGGAATACCCACACGTTGTAGGAGAAGTACCGTAAAACGGTGGCAAGAATCTGGCCAACAATGGTTCCGGAGATGTTGTCGGAGACGGGATCTGCCAGGCCGAGAACATACCGCGAAAAGGCCAGACAGCCCAGCTGGACCAGAATCGCCACACCGTTGATTGCGATAAAGGCGAGGATGTGCCGGAAGGAAGTCTTCGTCTGGCGGTCACGGAAGGTCCACAGGTGGTTTCCGACATAAGTCGCAACGGACGCGGCCACGATGGAGATGATTTTAGCGGCGAGGGGCCAATCGAACATCGGACCCCGCTCTCCCCAGTAAACGAGAGCGTTGAACACGGCCGCGTCGATGATGAAGGCGGCCCCGCCGATGACCAGGAAGGCGCTTCCTTTCTTGGCGTGGTCCATCAACTGCCGTGACTTCAATGGAAAGCTCCTTGCTGTGGACTCGAGCTCCCGGGATGCCAGCGAAGCCTAGAGGAAACAGCATATCCAGAACGTCGGGCAGGGACTGCTTCGTCCGGGCGCGGACGAACTCTTTAATCGAGTACCCTGACAGGGGTCCTTTCGAGTCCGGGCCAGTCCAGTGTGGTCTCGATGAATCTAGTGATCGTGAGTGTCAAAGTTGAATATGTTCACCGGTGTGAAAATTGCTGTCATCGTCCCGTGCCATAACGAGGAGGCGGCAATCACCAAGGTGGTCACCGACCTGTTTCTGGCGTTGCCTGGCGCCGAGGTCTACGTCTATGACAACGTCAGCACGGACCGAACAGCGGAGCTGGCGCTGAAAGCCGGTGCGATTGTTCGCCACGAGGACACCAAAGGCAAGGGAAACGTCGTGCGTCGGGCTTTTGCCGATATTGAAGCCGACGTCTACCTGCTGATCGACGGGGACGACACCTACGACGTTCTCGCTGCACCCGGCATGGTCGAAGAACTTCTGAACGGCCCCTACGACCAGATTCTGGGCGTGCGCGAAGAGTCGTCGACATCTGCTTACCGACCAGGTCACTCCGCCGGCAACCGGGCTTTCAACGCTTTGGTCAGCGCGGTCTTCGGGCTCAGGGTCAACGACATGCTTAGTGGCTACCGCGTCTTCTCGCGTCGTTTCGTCAAGTCGTTCCCGGCAGTGTCGCACGAGTTCGAAATTGAGACTGAACTCACGGTTCACTCAATGAGCCTCCGTGTTCCCCAGACCGAGGTGAAAGTCGGCTTTCGCGATCGCCCGGAGGGCAGTGAAAGCAAACTGAATACATTCAGGGACGGGTTCAAAATCCTCGGCTTGATCGTCAACCTGACTCGGCACGAACGTCCGCTCTTTTTCCACGGCCTGCTGGCAAGCCTTCTGATCGTCGGCGCCGTTGTTCTCGGTGCGCCCGTTCTCCTCGAGTTCTTCGACACAGGACTCGTGCCGCGTCTTCCCACCGCTCTTCTTGCCTCGACTCTGGTCATTGTGGGAGCGTTCATCGGATTCGTCGGACTGATGCTAGACGGAATCACAAAATCCCGACGGGAACTCGCCCGACTGACCTACCTGGCCTACAGCGCCCCCAAACGTCCGGCAGGTCGCTGAGGGCCTCGTGACCAATTTGGTCCGGGCCTGGCGTTTGTGATGCCCGGGGCCCTGCGGAGGTCGAAAGCGTCTCCTCACGCGGTTGAAACCGCAGTGAGCGACGGACGCCGAACAGGCACCTTCTGGACGGCGTTCGTCTTCTTCGCTTTGCTCTCGACACTGTGGTCGTTGGCCAGCCCTATCTTCTCGGTCCCGGACGAGAACGCGCACGTCATCAAGGCCGTTGGCCAGCTCCGTGGTGAACTCGTCGGTCACTTTGAACCGGACGCCAGACATCCGGTGTTCAATCTCCCCGCCGGGTGGTCGGTCAGCCCTCAGATCCAGTGCTTTGTCTATCACCCAGAGGTTCCGGCAAGTTGTGGTGTGGAGATCGGTGACCCTGACGGCGCCACGAGCCCTTCTAGCTGGGTGGCGAGATACAATCCCCTGTACTACTACGTGATCGGCTGGCCGAGCCTGTTCGTCGACGGCTCGGCCGGCGTCTACATCCTGCGTATCCTGAGCGCCCTCTTCGGCTCCGTGTTTCTTGCCTGGGCCTATCAGACCGCGGTCGCCGGCGCCCGTGCCCGGTGGATGCCCTTTGCGGTTGCCTTTGCGGCGAGTCCCATGATCATCTACCTCCTCGGGTCCGTGAATCCGAACGGTGTGGAAATCGCTTCTGCCGTCGCGCTGTGGACAGCCTTGCCTCGTCTGCTGCAAACGTTCCATCCCGCCAGGCCTGCGGTCAACCTGCCCCGCTGGTACCTGTGGGTCATCGTGACAGTGGCCTCCGCCGTGCTCGCGAATGCGAGGGCGCTGGGTCCGCTGTGGCTGTTGGTCGTTGTGTTGCTGTGCTTCCTGGTCGGTGGCTGGTCCAGCGTGCGGGGTCTGTTCACGAATCGCCGGAGCTACCTATGGCTCACCGTTATCGCGGTCACCGGGCTCTTCTCCGTGCTCTGGACACTCGGCGGAGGCAGCCTGTCGGGGCAGGCGGAGAAGGCGGACGCGCCTCTCGTCGGGGCGTCATTCCCGACCGGAGTCGTCTACATGCTGCGCCTGACCGTGCCTTTCCTGAAACAGGCGGTTGGCTACTTCGGCTGGTTCGACGCGAGCCTGCCCGACGTCGCCTTCTGGCCGATCGTGGCTGCCAGCGCGATCCTGCTTGTGCTCGCGGTCACGGCATTGGATCGGCGCGGTGTCCTGACCCTGGCCACTGTCTCTCTGTCGGCGATATTGGTACCTGCGCTGGTGCAGGCCTACGGTGTAGCGAGCACCGGGATTATCTGGCAAGGCCGCTACGGTCTCTTTCTGTACCTGGGAGTGGCCGTCGTCGCGGGCTGGCTGCTATCGGGTCCCGCCGGCGACCGACTCGCTTTTCTGGCGCCTCGTGTGACGTGGATCGGTGCCGCGCTGATTCTGCTGTATGGTGCTGTCGCCTTTGCCTTGGTGCTACGCCGTTACGTGACCGGATCGGAGGCTCTGCCGAGCGCCATGTGGAACGATCCCCAATGGCAGCCCCCGCTTGGCTGGCCTGCCCTCTGCCTGCTCTTTGGGGTTGTGTCCGTCGGCTTCGTCCTGTGGGTGGGACTCCTCGGACAGAGCGTCGCTCGCCAAGAGCAGAGCGTTGTTCGCGACGAGCGTGCTGCACTCGCTGGCTCGAAGAAGCACTGAGATGAGCCGCCCGCGCGTCGCGATCGCCTACGATTGCCTGTTTCCCCGGACCACCGGCGGGGGTGAACGGGTCTACCGGCGACTCGCGGAGCTGCTAATCTTGAACGGCAGTGACGTCGACTATGTGACACGGACGCAGCAGGCCGTGGAGTCACCGACGGCTGTATTCACTGTCGTTCCGGTCTGGGCCGGAGACATCAGCGATTCGGCCGGAACGCGCACGCCCACCGCGGCTGTCGCATTCGCTTTCGCCCTCTTTCGACACTTCCACAGCCATCGCGGTCACTATGATCTCGTGGTGGTGAGTGCTTTGCCCGTGCTTAACATATTCGCAGTGGCCCTGGCGCTGGTCGGGACGAAAACGTTCGTCGTCGTGGACTGGCTCGAGGTCTGGCCGTGGCCGAAGTGGCGGGAGTACGCCGGCTCGCTGCCGGGAGCGATCGCGTTCCTGCTGCAGACCGTGGGCATCCGCCTCGGTGACTTGCACACCGTCAACAGCGAGTTCACTGGTGCCCGGCTGCGCCGCTATCGGCGCCGTGCCCAGCCGGTCGCCCTGGGTCTGGTCGACCTCGTCGGCGACGAGCCCGATGCCACAACCGAGCGCCCGGCCGACCCGTACCTGGTCTTCGTGGGCCGGCACATCGCCGACAAACGCGTGATCGATCTCATTCCGGCCCTGCGGGAGGCCCGCAGCCAGGTCCCGGCCCTGCGCGCGGTTATCGTGGGCACCGGCCCCGAAACGCCCCGGGTGGCCGCACGAGTGCGCGAACTCGGCCTCGACTCCGCCGTCGAGCTGCTCGGCCGAGTGAGCGACAACGAGCTGAGGGGCCTCGTGCAGGGTGCTCGGGTGCTGGTCAACCCGTCGGCCCGGGAGGGCTTCGGGCTCGTCATCGCCGAGGCGGCGGCCTTCGGCACGCCCAGCGTGGTGGTGGCGGGCCCCGACAACGCCGCAGCGGAGCTGGTCGTCGACGGCGTCAACGGCTACGTGGCCCTCTCCGTGGCGCCCGCCGAACTTGGCGGGGCTATTGTGCGAGCGGTCGAGGCCGGCGAGCCCCTGCGCCGCTCCACGCTCGACTGGTTCCGGCGCGAGCGGGTCAGCCACGGCCTGAGCGCCTCGGTCGACCAGATTCTGGCGCGCTACCGCTCGGCGAGAGCCCGCTGAAACGACGCCAGGGTGTCCCGGGCGGTCTTCGCCCACGAGAAGGTGCGGGCGCGGTCACGGCCCTGTGCTGACAGGCGCGCCAGCTCGGCCGGGTCGTCGAGCAGGCGGGACAGCGTCGCCGCGAGGGCCGCGGTATCCCGCGGCGCGACGTAGACGGCCGCCTCTCCGGCGACCTCGTGCAGCACCGGGATGTCGGAGCAAACCACGGGGCAGCCTCGAGACATGGCCTCCAACACCGGCAGTCCGAAGCCCTCGAACAGGGTCGGGAAGACGATCAGGCTCGACTCGGCGTAGCACCGGTCGAGTTCCTCGGCGCTCAGCCAGCCCCGCAGCGACACCCACGGCTCCAGACCGAGCCGGGCAACGACGGGGGTGAGCGGGTCGTCGCCGTGGCTGCCGGTGATCACCAGGTGCGGCCGGGACTCGGCGGGGATCAGGGCGAGGGCCTCCAGCAGCAGGGGGAAGTTCTTGTGCGGCATCCGGTTGCCCACGGCCATTAGCCGGCCAGGCAACCGGGGGAGAGGCACAGGGTCCGGGTTCGCAGCCGGGTCCTTGCCCGCGAGCGGCACCACGTCGATGCGGGCGGCCGGAACCCGCAGATAGCGCACGATGTCTTCTGCCGAGGCGACGCTCACGGTGAGAACGCGGCGGGCGCCGTGCGCGGCCACCCGGATCATGGTGCGGAGAATGCGCGAATAGGCCCCAGGCACGTATTCCGGATGCCGGAACGGCAGCAGGTCATGCACCGTGAGCACCACGGGCACCCGCGACCAGACCGGGCCGAGGTTTGCCGGACAGTGCACCAGATCGGCGCGCAGCCAGCGGGCCGCGCGGGCGACGGTGACGAGCTCACCGCGGGCCCAGGCGATCCGGTTCTCACCGCTGATGCCCGAGTCGACGATCTCGCCGGGGAACCAGGACGTGTCCGAGCCGGCCAGCTCGCTCGACGCGAGGCCGATGAATTCGATCCCGCCGGCATCCGGTTCGATCCGGCCGTACACCTCCCGCACGTACGACTCCATGCCGCCCTTGCGGCCGGTGTAGAAGAGCAGATCGACGAGGACACGGCTCACGCGGCGGCCACCACGACCAGCGCGGCGGCGCGCACCCGGCGGCGTCGCGCGAGCTCGTAGACCACCGCCGAGGCCAGCTCAGCGATGAGCAGGCCCAGGAACACGGCGGATAGGCTGTTCAGCGCCAGGCCGATCCCGGCGAGGACGAACGCCATCACGGAGACTGCGGCGCGCAGCCCGGTGAGCAGCCGCACCTCGCCCATCCGGCGCAACGCGGCGAACGGAATCGTCGTGGCGAGCGACGCGGCCCGCCAGCCGCACGCGAGCACCAGCGGCAGGACGGCGGCCGAGCCGGTCCAGACGCCGCCGAAGATGAAGCCGAGCACTCCGGTGAGCTCCAGCATCATCAGCACCACCACGGCCGCGACCACCGCGCCGGCCGACACCACGATGTCGAGCCGGGAATGCTCCTTGAGCAGCCGCAGTCGCATGAAGTTCAGGGGGATCGCGAGCAGGCCGGACACCGTCGCGATCGCCGTGAACAGCACTGCGCCGCCGGGCCCGATCAGTGTCAGGATCATTACATTCAGGAGCGGATAGATCACCCCGGTGATCGCCGTGTCGGCCACCACCCAGCTCATCACGGCCGGCTCGGGGCGACTGGCCCGGTGCGTCACCGGCAGGCAGCGCACCGGGGTGGCCAGGGCGATTCCGGCCACGAGCGGGATCAGCGCCCAGTCCTGGCCGGTGAACGCTGCCGCCACACCGGCGAGGGCACCGAGCCCCACGGCGATGGATGCCCAGATCTCCCGCAGGTCGAGACGCTCGGCGACCGAGACGCCCCGGCCCACTTCCAGCGCGGCGATCAGCAGAGGCAGGCCGAGACAGAGCACGACCGGGTTCGTGGCGTTGAGGGCGATCACCACGGCGGCGACCAGGGCAAGGCCGGCCAGCCAGAGCGGGAACACCACCCGGCGGTCGGTTGCCGCCGAGCTGAGCCGGGATTCCAGCACGACCGCGAAGGTGAGCTGGCCGGCGAAGGTGGCCACCATCACCGCCACGGCAATGACGCCCTGCTCCGGCCGGCTGAACAGTCGGGACGAGATGGCGACCGTTGCTGCGGGGATGACGGCCAGCGATACACCCCCGAGCAGGGTGATCAGGCTGAGTGTGGCCCGGCGCAGACGGAGAGGGGCGGGCAGATCGGCCGTCATCGGGTCACCGCGGTGAGCGTGCCGACGGGGCCGAGGGCGCGCCCAAGCATTCCTTCGAGCCGGCCGAGGAACACCCACCAGCCGTCAGTGAGGGCGTTCGTGCCGCGATTGCGCAGACCGAAGAACAGACCGCCGCCGAGGAACGCGAACCGCCACCACAACGGATACCGCCAGCGGGTCACCAGGCGTCCCAGCCCGCGGCCGTAGCCGCGCAGCTTGTGACGGCGTTCCGCGCTGCTGAGCCCGCTCGGGTCGCTGATCCCGCCCACCGTGAGCGCGGGCGGCTGCCAAGCGAAGCCGAGGTGCTCCCCGGCACAGATCAGTTTCAGGAGCAGGTCCGTGGCCTCCCCGGCCTGCCAGGGCGTCGGGGCGCCGGTGCCAATCTCCGGGTTGAAGCCCCCGATCCGGTCGAACACGCTGCGCCGGATCAGGATGCCCATCTCGATCACGCTCCAGACCGTCCACCGGGTCAGGGCCGCGCCCGGCTCGGGCAGCACGAACTTAGGCCCGTTCTCGTCGACCACTGTGAGGGCGCCCGCAAGGAAGCCCTCGGGGAGAAGCCTCATTCGTTGCAGCGCGCCCGGTGGGTACCAGGTGGTGTCATTGGGAAAATTAAGCAGCAGATCCCGGTCGGCCGGCAGCGCCGCGACGCCCGCGTTCCGGCCGCGGGCAGCCCCGGGCGGCGACGTCGTCACGATGATTCGCATGCTCTCCGAGCGGTAGACGGATGCGAGGGCCTCCACTTCAGACAGGTTTCGCTGGGCGACCACAAGGAGCGTGTCACCCACCAATAGCTGACCAGACAGGGAATCGAAGAGTCGCTTCAGGCTCTCGACACGGCCGAGCGTCGACACAACCAGTCCAAGGTCCACACAGCCCAGTCTGTACGATGAGGGGGCCAGACCAACAATGACGGGACTTGCAGCGAGCATGACAATCACCGCAACCATTGAACTTTCGATCCTGATGCCGTGCCTCAATGAGGCCGAGACGCTTGCGATCTGCATCGACAAGGCCCAGGGATATCTGCGGCGAAGCGGCATCACCGGTGAGGTCCTGATCGCCGACAACGGCAGCACTGACGGGTCGCAGCAGATCGCCGAGGCGCACGGGGCCCGGGTCGTGAATGTCACGGAAAAAGGCTACGGCAGCGCTCTCATCGTAGGCATGGAGGCCGCCCACGGCACCTATGTGATCATGGGTGACGCCGACGACAGCTACGACTTCAGCGAACTCGACGGTTTCGTTGAGCGGCTGCGTGCGAGCGATGAACTGGTCATGGGCAACCGCTTTCGCGGCGGCATCGAACCCGGCGCCATGCCGCCGCTGCACCGGTACCTCGGAAACCCGGTGCTGTCGTGGATCGGGCGCTCCCTGTTCCGTTCCCCGATCAAGGATTTCCACTGCGGGCTGCGCGGCTTCAACCGCCAGTCGATGCTTGCCCTGCACTTGCAGACCTCGGGCATGGAGTTCGCCAGCGAGATGGTGGTCAAGTCCACACTCGGTGGGTCCCGGGTGAGCGAAGTGCCGACCACGCTTAAGAAGGACGGCCGCAGCCGGCCGCCGCACCTGCGCAGCTGGCGGGACGGCTGGCGGCACCTGCGGTTCCTGCTCATCTTCAGCCCGCGCTGGCTGTTCCTGATCCCCGGCATCTCCGCGTTCCTGATCGGCCTGGTCGGCACCGTGCTGCTCGGCTTCGGACCCGTCGTGGTGGGGGAGGTGGGCTTCACCTACTCCAGTCAGATCTACCTGGCCGCCCTGGCGGTCGTCGGCTACCAGGCCTTCCTGTTCGCCCTGCTCACCAAGATCTACGCCCAGCATGAGGGGTTCCGCATCCCCCGCAGCCGCAACTTCGAACGGCTCGAGAAACGCATCAGCCTCGAGAGCGGTGCGATCCTCGGGGTCGTGCTGTTCCTGATCGGACTGGGCATAGCCTTGTCGCAGCTGATCGGCTGGGCGGCGGGCGGTTATGGCGCGCTTGAGGCCGGTGCCACCGTGCGGGTGGCCATCCCATCTGCCCTGCTGATGATGCTGGGCTCGCAGACGGTCATGGGCGGCCTCTTCCTCGGCGTGCTGTCGGTCGGCCTGAAGCGACGCTGATGGCTCGCTCCACCGCTTCCTCGTCGCGCGCGCCCGGGGCATCCCTACCGCGCGTGTCCGTGGCCCTCTGCACCTACAACGGCTCCGCGTTCATCGAGGAGCAGCTGCGCAGCATCCTCGGCCAGACCGCGCCCGCCGACGAGATCGTCGTCTCCGACGACGGCTCCACTGACGACACCCCGGCTGAGGTGGAAAGCGTCTTCGCTGCCTGGAAGGTAGAGCATCCGCGGCAGGCCGTGACCCTGCGCCTGATCCGCAACTCTGCCCCGCTGGGCGTCACCGCGAACTTCGAGCAGGCGCTCACTGACTGCACGGGCGAGCTGATCGCGCTCAGCGACCAGGATGACGTGTGGCCCCCGGAGCGGCTGGCCCTGCTGATCGCCGAGTTCCGGGTCCGCCCGGACCTGCAACTGCTGCATACGGATGCCCGCCTCGTCGACGAGGCGGGCCTGCCGACGGGCCGCACCCTGCTCGCCACCCTGGGGGTCACCGCCGCGGAGCGGGCCGCGGAGCATGAGGGGAACGCCTTCGACATCCTGCTGCGCCGCAACACTGTAACCGGCGCCACCGTGATGCTGCGCCGCGGGCTCGTGCAGCGTGCACGACCGTTTCCGGCGGCGTGGGTGCACGACGAATGGCTGGCGATCGTTGCCGCCGCGACCGGGGAGGTCGACCTGCTTGAAATCCCGCTGCTGGACTACCGCCAGCACGCAGGAAACCAGATCGGCGCCTCCAACCTCGACGCGGCCGGCAGGTTTGGCCGGCTGCGGGCGCCGCGCACGGCGCGCAACGCCCGTTTGCTGGCCCGAGCTCAGGCGCTGCAGGCGCGGGCGGCGCAGCTGCAGCCTGCGCCGGCAGCCGGAACGCTCGCCCTGATCGACGCCAAGCTGGCCCACGAACGCCGGCGCAGCACCCTTCCGGCCCTGCGCGCGGCCCGGGTCGCGTCCGTTTTCGCGGGCTGGCGTGCCGGCGACTACCGTCGCTTCGGCCTCGGCCTACAGGACATGCTGCGCGACCTGGTGCAGCCGGTCTGAGCTTTCGCTCGGCTCGGCCCCCGCTCAGTTCTCCGGGTGCCGGTGCGGGGTGGGCTGCAGCAGGCTGCGCCAGCTCTTGCCCTGCGCGGCCTTCACCGCGCAGATCAGCAGCAGCAGCCAGCCGAAGTCGACCAGCACGGTGCTTTCAGCCGCCGAGGTGACCAGCAGGGTCACCAGCACCAGCGGCGACCAGACGTAGACCATCGAGCGTTTGTCCGAGGCAAGCAGCCACGACCGCCAGAAGGCGAGCATCACGAGCGCGAGGAACGACAGGAGGCCGACCAGGCCGACCTGGAAGTAGACGTCGAGGAACGCGTTCAGCGCGGAGGCCTGCGGGCGCCCGGTGACGAAGCTGAGCCAGCCGTATGGCGTGACGTCGACGGGCCAGAGACCGGCCCAGCCCCAACCCTCGAGCGGGTTCAGCATGGCCAGTCGCCAGATTTCGCCCCAGAGTGTGGTGCGGGCCTCGAACTCGCTGCCCGCGTTCAGCTGGTCGGTGATGCGCGCGCGGGCCGCAACCGCGATGATGCCGGCCACGACGGTGCCGCCGAGCAGCCCGATCTGCAGCAGCCACCGGTTCGCGGCGGGCGTGGCGCGCAGCCAGATCAGCGCCAGCGCGGCGAGGCCCACGAACAGGGCCACCACGAGGATGACGGGGGAGCGGGTGAGTAGCAGGCCGAACACGGCCAGGGCGATGGAGCCGATGCCGAGCCCGCGCCGCACCGACCGGGACCGCAGTTCGACCGCGAAAGTGACCGCCGCGATCAGCGAGACCAACCCGAACACGTTGCGAGAGCCGAAGAGGCCCTGCACGGGCCCGAAAGAGTCGATGTTGCCCTGGATGCCGAGGAAGACGAAGGGCGTGTCGAGCAGCAGGCCGGAGAGCACCTCCAGAGCCAGGGACAGTCCGAGCAGCACCCGCAGCACGTCGCCGGTGGCGCGCACGACCTGGATGGTGTCGCGGGCCAGGGCGATGTAGATGGCCAAAAAGGTGAAGGCGAGCTGGTAGAGCGAAGCGCTGAGGGTTTGCAGCGGGTAGCTGGACCACAGCACCGACAGGGCACACCAGCCCACGAAGACCATGATCGAGATCGGCAGGAGCCCGTGCCAGTCGACGCCGGCCCAGCGGGCGGTGAGCGAGAACGCGGCCAGCACGACGAGGCCCACGAGAATGCCGACGACGCCGGGCGGGCCGATCACGGCGCGCAGGGCAGTGGTCGAAAAGGCGAAGCCGATGATGACCAGCGCCAGCGAGGAGGCGAACTTGGGGGAGGCGAACAGCCGTGTGAACTGGTCCGGCACGGCGGGGGGATACGCGCGGTAGGTCATGACGTTCCCACGCTACCGCCTAAGGCATCCGTTGATTGGTTGCCTGCTGTCGCTTCGTGATCACGGCGAGCACGACCAGCAGCAGCCAGCCGGATTCGATCAGGATGCGGCTTTCGGCCAGGCTCTGGGCGATCAGGGCTACCAGGAGCAGCAGCGGGAGCAGGGCGGAGGCCGCGTAGGGTTCCGTGTCGGCGAGGGCGCGCCTGGGCCGGTCGACCGCGAGGAACCAGCAGCGCCACAGCGTTGAGAAAACGGCGGCGGCGAAGATGATCAGCCCGAGGACGCCCAGCTGAAGCCAGACGTCGAGCCAGGCGTTGTGCGCCTGAAGGTAGACGACGCCGCGGCGCACGGCGAGACCCTCGAAGGGTTCGACCCAGGGGGCCCAGTAGCTCACCCACCCCCAGCCGAACACCGGGCGCTCGGCAGCCAGCCCGGCCACGCTGCGCCAGATGTCGAAGCGGCCGGTGAGGTCGGCGGATTTGCCGAGCAGGGCGAGGAGCTGCGGCGTGAGGGCCACCAGGCCGACACCGCCGACGACCACGGATGCCGCGGCCACCAGGTACACCGGCCGGCGCCCCTCGGGGGGCCGGCGGCGGGCCCAGAGGGCGAAGAGCAGCGCTGCGGCGACGGCGGCGGCGGCAAGCGTCACGGTCGCGGACCGGGTCAGCAGCAGCATGAGCACCCCGAGGCCCAGCCATGCCAGACCCCAGTTGCGGCTCACGGTGCCGGCGGCGAGCTGCACGGCGAAGACGATCACGGCCATCAGTGCCACGAATCCGAGCAGGTTGCGGTTGGCGACGATGCCCTCGATTGGCCCGCCCTGCAGCAGGATGCCGCGGGTCCAGTAGTACGACTCCGGCACGTTGCGGGTGCCGTAGTCGACCCAGAAGGGGAGCACGGCCTGCCGCACGAACAGGGCGACGATGAGCTCGAACGCGAGGGATAGGGCGAGGATCCAACGCAGTGCGGCGGCGAGCGTGCGCAGCAGCTCGGCCCAACTCAGGCACAGGGCGAGGAACAGCGCGGCCAGCGTGGTTGCCCACTGCAGGGTGACCCCGATCAGGGAGGCGCCGAGGTAGAACGACCAGGCCAGCGACAGGGTGGCCAGACCGAGGAAGGCGATGAGCGATTTCGGGAACCGCGACCACATCCAGTCCGGGTTCAACGTGACGAGGGCGACGACGCTGCTCACGACGACGACCAGCGCGATCGCACCGTAGCCCCACCAGCCGAACAGGCTGCGCCAGAACTGGCCGGCCAGGACGGAGAAAAAGACGAGCGTCGCGAAGGTGCGAACGACGAATCGGCTCTGGACGGCGGGCATGTGTCTAAGGCTAGAGCGTGCCGGGGCGGTCACCGATCATTTTCTATACCCCCTGGGGTATACTTATCCCGGAGGTTCGAATGAAAACGATCATAGTTGGTGGAGTTGCGGGCGGAATGTCGGCGGCGACGCGGTTGCGTCGGCTGGACGAGACGGCAGACATCATTGTATTTGAACGCGGCCACTATGTCTCGTTCGCAAACTGCGGACTTCCCTATTACGTGGGCGGCGTGATCACGGACCGCAGCAACCTCCTACTCCAGACCCCAGAATCCCTCGGGGGCCGCTTCCGCCTCGACGTGCGCGTCGACCACGAGGTCACGGCGATCGACCGGGAAGCGAAGACGGTCTCCGTGCGCCAAACGCAGACCGGCGCTGAGACCATCGAGACGTACGACCGCCTCATCCTGGCTGCCGGAGCGACGGCCCGAACCGGGATCACCCCGGCCGGCCTCGCCACTCGCACCCTGCGCACGGTCGACGACGTCGACCACATCACCGCTCTGCTGGCCGGCATCACGGGTCAGGCCTCCGCCGTCGTCATCGGCGCCGGGTTCATCGGCCTGGAGGCCGTCGAAAACCTTGTTCGCCGCGGCGTGCACGTGACCCTGGTCGAGTTCGGCTCCCAGGTCTTCGGGCCCTTCGACGCCGAGATGGCCGCGCCGATCTTCGACGAGCTGCTCTTGCGGGGTGTTGACGTACGCCTGAACACGACCGTCACCGCCGCCGCCGACGCGGGAGTCAAGCTCAGCGACGGATCCGTCGTTCCGGCCGACCTCGTCATCGACTCCGTCGGGGTGCTCCCCGACACCTCGCTCGCCGCCCGGGCGGGCATCACGATCGGCGCGAGCGGCGGTATCGCCGTCGATGGCAGTCAGCAGACCAACGACCCGTCGATCTACGCGGTCGGCGACGGCGTCGAGAAGATCGACGCCGTCGACAATAGCGGCATCCTGATCACCATGGCCGGCCTCGCAAACCGGCACGGCCGGGCGGCCGCCGACAGCATCGCCGGCGAGCCCGCGTCGGCCGCCCCGGTGCTCGGAACCGCCATCCTCGGCATCTTCGGCCTGACGGCGGCCATGGTCGGCTGGAGCGAGAAGCGTCTCGTGCAGCGCGGCCGCGCGCACCGGGTCGTGCACACCCACCCGGCCTCGCACGCCACGTACTACCCCGGCGCCGAGGGCATGTCAATAAAGCTCCTGGTCGACCCGGCGACGGATGCCATCCTCGGCGCCCAGATCGTCGGCGGCAGCGGCGTCGACAAGCGCATCGACATCCTGGCGACGGCGATGACCGGCGGACTGGCGGCATCCGCTCTCACCCGCCTCGAGCTGGCATACGCGCCGCAGTACGCGTCGGCGAAGGACCCGATCAACCAGCTCGGCTATGTCGCCGACAACCTTGCCGCGGGAACGACGCGTGCGCTGCAGTGGCACGAGCTGGCCGCAGCCCGGGCCGCGGGCGCGGTGCTCGTGGATGTGCGCTCGGCGGCGGAGTTCGCCGCCGGGAACATTCCCGGCGCGATCAACGTTCCGGTGGACGAACTGCGGGACCGCCTGGCCGAGCTGCCCGACGCACCTGTGATCGTGCACTGCCAGGTGGGCCAGCGCGGGCACACGGCCGCACGCATTTTGAGCCAGAACGGGCTGGACGTGCAGAACCTCGACGGCGGCTACCGCACCTGGATCGCCGGCGAAACCGCTCTCGGCCTGATGCCCGTCATCGCCGCCAAGTCTGAAAGGATTCCGGCATGACCGAAATCACCGCTACCGCTGCTGACGTCGCTGCTGCCGACGTCGCTGGGGAACAGAACCAGAAGAAGATCCTCAACCGGTTGCGCCGGGCCCAGGGCCAGCTCGCGGCGGTCATCACCGCCGTCGAGGCCGGCGGCAGCTGCAAGGATGTCGTCACTCAGCTTGCCGCCGTGTCCAGCGCCCTCGACAAGGCCGGTTTCGTCATCGTCTCCACGGCGATGCGCGAGTGCCTCGACAACCCGCAGGGGGAAAATTCCCTCACGGTCGAGGAGCTGGAGAAGCTCTTCCTGACGCTGGCGTAGCCGCCCGACGCGACCCGGGCCCGCTCGGCGTTGAACCAATTCGACGGAGATTCTCCCGTAAAAGCGCGTTTTCAGGGTTTTGCGGACTAGTTTGGCCAAAATCTCCGTCGAATTCGTTCGGGGTTCGGGGCGGTAGGGCGGGCGCGGCCCCTGACTCGCCTAGACGAAGGCCGCCTGGCCGGTGATGCTGCGCCCCACGATCAGGGTGTTCATCTCCCGGGTGCCCTCATAGGAGTAGACGGCCTCGGCGTCGGAGAAGAAGCGCGCCACATCGTACGAGAGCACGATGCCGTTGCCGCCGAATAGTTCGCGGCACCAGGCGACCGCGGTCTTCTCCTGATCGGTCAGCAGATTCTCGTAGCCGTAGAAGTCGCTGGGAAGTAGCTCGAAGGTCATCAGGTGCTCCATTGCAGGGGGTGGCGACGGCCGGCGTGCGGCGGTCGGCGGATGTTCGCAGCCTACGGTCGCGGAACCGGCACGCCGCAAGCGGTTGGTAGTTTGGTCTAAACCTAAGAGTGCAGGAGAGCGCCATGTTTGTGGGCATCACCAATACGCCGCGGCACTATGCCTGGGGTTCGACCACCGCCATCGCGGGTCTGCTCGGCTACGATCCGTCGGGCACAGCTGAGGCCGAACTCTGGCTGGGCGCTCACCCGGGATCGCCGAGCGTCATCACCGACCCCGAGCAGGTCGGCGGCCACCACACCCTCCTGGACTGGATCCACGCAGCCCCGAAGGAGGCCCTCGGCGCCGCGCTCGCCGCGCCCGCTGCTCCGCGGTTGCCGTATCTCCTGAAGATCCTCGCCGCCGCGGGACCGCTCTCGCTGCAGGCGCACCCGACCGCGGAGCGGGCACGGATCGGCTTCGGCCTGGAGAACGCGGCCGGTATTCCGCAGGATGCGGCGGACCGCAACTACCGCGACCCGTTCCATAAGCCCGAGGTGATTTTCGCCCTGAGCGACACCTTCGAGGCCCTCTGCGGGTTCCGCGAGCCGGTCGAGATCCGCGGCATCCTGGGCGAGCTGCGCGCCCTCGACGTGGCCTCGGACGACCCGCAGCCCGGCGCGCTCGATGCGCTCGAGCGGCACCTGCTCGGCGACGACGCCCTGCGCGACTGCGTCGACTGGTTGTTGCGCGACGGCCGCGGCGGCGATTCCGGCGAGGTGGCCTGGCTGGTCGAGCGGGTGGTTGCCCTCGCCGTCAGCGCGGCCGACCTTGCCGAGAGCGGCGCGATCCTCGACTACCCGCTCGAACTCGCCACCGTGCGGGACCTGGCCCGTGCCTACCCGGGGGATCCCGGCATCGTGATCTCGCTGCTGACGAACCGGGTGTCGCTGCGCCGAGGCGAGGTGCTCTACCTGCCTGCCGGGAACATCCACGCCTACCTGTCCGGCCTCGGTGTGGAGCTGATGGCCGCCTCGGACAACGTGCTGCGCGGCGGGCTGAGCCCCAAGCACATCGACGTCGACGAACTGCTCGAGGTGCTCGAATTCACACCGCTGCCCGTGCCGTACCTTCCGCCCGTGCTGTCGTCTCCGGGCGTCTCGGAGTACCGACCCGACGTGGACGACTTCGTGCTCGTGCACATCGCGGCGGAAGCCGGGGGTGCGGGTGTGCCTGCGGCTTCGGCTTCTCGCGCGGGAGTGCCGATGCGGCAGTTCACGCTGACGGGGCCCGCGATCGCCATCTGCACGGCCGGGGGATTCCTGGTGGCCGGTGCGGGGGCATCCGTCGCCCTCAAGCGCGGCGAGTCCGTCTACATCACGCCCGACGAAGGCACGCTCACGTTCGCCGGCGTCGGCGAGGTCTTCCTGGCCACGACCCCCTAGCCCTGGCTCCCCACCAATTCGACGGAGATTTTGCGCTCGAACCCGCTATTTGCCGGTTTGTGCGCTGTTCGGAGCAAAATCTCCGTCGAATTCGTTCGCGGTCGCCCTTCCGCGCAGCAGCGAGGGGGTGCTGGGGCGGTCTGATCGGTAGCGTCCGGGCGGGAAACGGTGCCCCCCACCCGGTGGGGGCGGCGCGTTATCCCCAAGGTGACGGATGCCGCGGCGCGGGTACGACTCCGCTGCGAGGCTGCGGGCCATGCGCTCACTCACCAGGGACATCCTCGGCCACGGACTCTTCGTCAAGCGCGCCGCACTCCGCGCCCGAGGCTGGAGCGATGGGCACCTCCGCGGCGAGGTCAACCGGGGAACGGTCGTGCGGGTGCGCAAGGGCTGGTACTCGGTTCCGTTGGCGCCGCCGTCGGCCGTCGAGGCGTTCCGGATCGGAGGCCGGCTGGCCGGATTGAGCTGCCTGAAGTCCTACGGGATCTGGACCCCAACCACCGGCAGGCTCCACGTCAGCGTCCCCAGCGCCGCGCGCGGGTTGCGGCGCCCGACGGACATGCGCGCGCGGCTGGATGTGCTCGACGGTGTGCGGTGCCGCGTGACGTGGAGCGACGACGCGATCGACGGGCGGGGCGACTGCGTGTGGCGTACCAGCGTGCACGAGGCCCTGGTGCACATTCTGAACAACCACGACCGGGTCACCGCGATCGTGTGTCTGGATGCCGCGTTGCACAGCGCCCAGGAAAACGGCGTCGGGATTATCCTCGACGACCTGGGCTGGATCTTCGCCCGCGCGCTGCTGCGGGTTCAGTCCTGGCGCGACGAGGTCGACGGACGCGCCGCCGCGGGTGGGGAAACGGAATTCCGGCTCAAGGCCCTGGCCGCGGGCATCCCCTTCGTTCCGCAACCGTTCGTCAGCGGCGTCGGGCATCTCGATGGCCAGATCGGGCCGTCGACCTTCGTCGAGATCGATGGGAAGGACTGGCATGACGATCCGATCGCCTTCGAGGTCGACCGGGAACGTGATCTGCTTGTTGCAAGCCAGAACGGGCGCACCCTGAGGTTCAGCTACGCGCTCCTTCGTAAACAGTGGGGGTTGTGTGTGCGGGCGATGGTCACGGCGCTGGAGTACGACTACCTGCGCGAGCCGTCGGCAGCGTTTCTGCCGTTCCACGAGCGGATGCTGCGGGCTCGCCGCCGTCTCGGCTAGGGCCCGGGTCGGTTCCCGGCCCCCGAGGCTAGGCTTGCAGAGCGGCAGTGCTTGATTGCCGTCAGATCTTGCGAGGTTCAGATGGCGTGGCTTGTCACCGGAGGTGCCGGATACATCGGTTCCCACATCGTTCGTGCTTTCCTGAAAGAGGGCATCGAGGTGGTCGTCATCGACGACCTCTCCAGCGGGCACGCTGAATTCGTGCCTGCCGACGTGCCGTTTGTGCGCGGCACCCTCCTCGACCGCGAGCTGCTGATGCGCACCTTCGCCGAGCACACCGTGACCGGCGTCGTGCACGTCGCGGGCTACAAGTACGCCGGGGTCTCGGTGCAGCGCCCGCTGCACACCTACGAGCAGAACGTCACGGCCATGGCCACCCTGCTGGCGGTCATGCAGGAGTGCGAGGTCAAACGGATGGTGTTCTCCTCGAGCGCGGCCGTCTACGGCACCCCGCACACCGACCTGGTCACCGAGGAAACCCCGAAGAACCCCGAATCTCCCTACGGTGAGTCCAAACTGATCGGCGAATGGTTGCTGCGCGATCAGGCCGTCGCCGCCGGACTGCGCTACACGGCGCTGCGCTACTTCAACGTGGTCGGGTCCGGAGCGACGGACCTGCGCGACACCAGCCCGCACAACCTCTTCCCCCTCGTCTTCGACGCGCTGATGGAGAGCCGCATCCCGAGCATCAACGGCGACGACTACGCCACCGCCGACGGAACGTGCGTGCGGGACTACATCCACGTGGCAGACCTGGCCCTCTCGCACGTGGCCGCGGCCCGGCACCTGGACGCCGGCGAGCCGGTGCTGCCCGTCTACAACCTCGGCAGCGGCGACGGAGTGTCGGTGGGGCAGATCATGTCGACCGTGGCGGCCGTCACCGGCATCGACTTCGCTCCCGTGATCGGTCCGCGCCGCGCGGGCGACCCCGACCGGATCGTCGCCTCCGGCGAACTCGCGGCCCGCGATCTGGACTGGGCCATGCGCCACAGCCTGGAGGAGATGGTGCAAAGCGCCTGGGAATCGCGACAGGCGGCATCCGTCTCAGCGTTGTGACCAATCAAATCTCACCGATTTTCGCTCTTGGGCGAGTCGAAACCCTCCAACAAATATTGACGGTTTAGTATCAGCGACTTGACGGCAAGGAATTACACGGCTGTAATTAGGGCTGACGCGTAATTTTGGGCACATTTTGCAGTGGGGTGGATGACGATATGGCGCTATCAGAGTCTCGTGCCGGGGCACCGGAGGACTGGTTCATTGACCCGGTTCGTCTGGGTGTTCCCGGGGTTCGCAAGGAAGCGGGCGACGGCGATCTTCTGTCGTGGCAATCGGACTCGCTCTGCGCGCAGACCGATCCGGAGGCGTTCTTCCCCGAAAAGGGAGGGTCGACCCGCGATGCCAAGAAGATCTGCTCCTCGTGCGAGGTGAAAACCCAGTGCCTGCAATACGCGCTCGCCAACGACGAGCGGTTCGGAATCTGGGGCGGCCTGTCCGAGCGGGAACGGCGCAAACTGCGCAAGCGGGCCAGCTAGGCCTCAGACGGGCCGTAAAACGACGCACGGCATGCGAATCCGGACCCGACGCCGGCTGCGGCACCGGAGGCGAAGCAGTGTTTTTCAGGCTCGCCCCTCCCATTGCTCCTCATCGGGCCCGAACCAATCTAGGCTGTTCTCCATATGCATGCCAGAGTCACCGCCATCCTCGTTGCCCGTAACGGCGCCAAGCACCTCGAACGCACTATCGAGGCGCTGAGTCGCCAGACACGTCAACCCGACGTCGTGATCACGGTCGACTGCGGATCGACCGACACTACGGCCGCGCTTCTGGCTGCCTACGCACCGACTCACTTCATCTCAGCGGATGCCGGACTCAGCTTCGGCGAGGCCATCGCCACGGCCGAGAGGGTCATCGCGCCCGCCGAGTCTGATAGCGAAATGCTGTGGCTCCTCGCCCAGGACAGTGCGCCGGAACCCGACGCCCTGACGGCCCTGCTCGGCGAACTGGAGATTGCGCCATCCGTTGCCGTGGCCGGTCCCAAGGTCATGGACTGGGACGCCGGCGACTACATCCACGAATTCGGGCAGTCCCTGACGCCCGGCGGTGCGACCGTCACCCTGGTGGAGAGCGAACTCGACCAGGGCCAGCACGATGGAATGGGCGACGTGCTCGGTGTGAGCGCCGGCGGCATGCTGGTACGCCACCTCGTCTGGCAGCAGCTCGGCGGCTTCGACCCGGCCCTGCCGTCCGCGGACGACTCCCTCGATTTCTGTGTGCGCGTGCGGATGGCCGGCTACCGCGTCTCCGGCGTCGCCGCGGCTCAGGTGGCCTCAGCCGGAGACGGCGTTGCCGGCACCAGCGGCTCCTCCCGCGGCCGCGCGCGTCGCAAGCGCCTCCGTGCCATGCGCGCCGCGCAGCTGCACCGCCGGCTTGTCTACTCCCCGCGCTGGATGATCCCTCTGCACTGGCTGGCCCTGGTTCCCCTCGCGGTGCTGCGCTCGTTCGGGCAGTTGCTGCAGAAGGAACCCGGGGCGATTCTGGGTGAGTACTCCGCCGCGTTCGCCGCGGCTTTCAGCGGTCTGCGGGTGAGTGCTGCCCGGCGCCGCTTCGGTGCCACCCGCACCCTGGGCTGGGCATCGATCGCCTCGCTGCGCGTGCCCACCGTCGAGGTGCGCCGCCGCCAGGCGCTCCGCCGTGAGGCCAGCCTCACCAGCGTGAACGGCGAGGTGCCCGAAATCCGCTTCATCTCCGGTGGCGGCGCGTGGACCGTGTTGGCCGCCCTGGTGGCCGGCCTCATCGTCCTGGGCCCTCTGATCGGCGCCCGCACCCTCACCGGCGGCGGGCTGCTGCCACTGTCGGACACCCCCGCCGAACTCTGGGGGAGCATCGGCTACGGCTGGCGCGACATCGGCCTGGGCTTTGTCGGCGGCGCCGACCCATTCGCCACGGTGCTGGCGGTGCTGGGCTCGCTCACCTTCTGGGCGCCGTCCTTCTCGCTCGTCCTGCTCCACTTCCTCGCCCTGCCGCTGGCCGCCCTCGGCGCCTGGCTTGCCGCGACCCGCCTCTCCGAGCGCGCGTCCATTCGCGCCATCGCCGCCGTGCTCTGGATGCTGTCGCCCACCTTCCTCAGCGCCCTCGCTGCCGGGCGTCCGGCTGCGATCCTCGTGCACCTGCTGCTGCCGTGGCTGTTCTTCGCCGGGTTCATGGCCGCCCGCTCGTGGTCGGCGTCCGGCTCCGCGGCCCTGCTGTTCGCCGCCATCGTGGCTGCGGCGCCGTCGCTCGCGCCCGCGCTCCTGGTGGTCTGGCTGATCGCCATGCTGCTCAGTGGGCGCAGCGGTATGCGGTTCATCGGCATCCCTCTGGCGGCGCTCGCCCTCGCGGCACCTCTGATCTGGAATCAGGGACTGCGCGGCAACTGGCTGGCCCTGCTGGCGGACCCGGGCCTGCCTCTGCCCGCCCCCGACGTCTCGGTGTGGCAGCTGTTGCTCGGCTTCCCGTCCGGTGAGCTCGGCGGGTGGACCCCGCTGCTCGAGACGCTCGGGCTGCCCGGTGTCGACGCGTCCGTGCTCGTGCCGGTGCTCCTGATCCCGCTGGCCGTACTCGGCGCCCTTGCCCTCTTCCTGCCTGGGGCCCGCGGCGCGAGCTTCGCGCTGCTGACCGCCCTGCTCGGCGCGGGCACGGCCATCGCCGCCAGCCAGCTCTCCCTCTCCTCGGTCGGCGGCCAGTCGGTCGGCATCTGGGCCGGCGCCGGGCTCAGCCTGTACTGGCTCGGGCTGGTCGGCGCGGTCGTCTTCGCCCTGCGCGGCCTGCGCCGCTTCGCCATCGCCCCGGCGGTCACCGTGGTCGCCCTGCTCGTGATCGTGGTGGCGCCGCTGGTCGCAGCCCTGCCCCTCGGCACCAGTGTCGTGGCCGAGGGCATCGACCGCACCCAGCCCGCGTTCGTCAGCGCCGAGGCGCAGACGGATGCCCGGGTCGGCACCCTGCAGATCGTGCCGCAACCCGACGGCGGCATCCTCGCGACCATCGTGCGCGGTCCCGGCGCCACCCTGAACACCCAGTCCACCCTCAGCAGCACCGACGTGACCCTCAGCCCGCGGGAGGAGGAGCTGGCCACTTTGGCCGGAAACCTCGCCTCGCGCAGCGGGCTCGACGCCGCGGCCGGCCTGGCCGACTTCGGCATCCGTTTCGTGCTGCTTCGACCGGCCGCCGTCGCACCGGCCGGTCCCGGAAACACGGCGCCGGTCACCCCCGCGGCAGAAGAGACCGCCGGCCGCACCACGACCGCCCTCGACGGCAACGCCTCCCTGGCGCCGGTGGGAGACACGGTCTTCGGCCGGCTCTGGCAGTACGAGGTGACGGATGCCCCGGTCCCCACCGCGGCCAACGGCGCCATCCCGGCCAACGCCGGCGGCACCCTCGGTCTGGTGTTCCTCGTCATCGCCGTGCTCGTGGTCGGGGCCACCGTGCTCTTGTCGATCCCCACCGGTGCGGGGCCGGAGGCGGTGCGTCAGGCCAGCCGGGACGCCATCCGCAACACGGCAAAGGCCCGCACCAGGGAGAACAAGCGTATCGCCAAGGCGGCGGCCCGCAGGAAGCCCGCGCCCGGCTTCCGGCCCTCCGCCGAGCGCGCCGTCACGCCCGCGGCGGCGGGCGCCCTCGACACAGCCGCACCGGTCACGTCGACTGAAGCCGTCCCTGGAACGTCACCGGACGTCGGTTCCGGTACCGGACCCGATTCCGGACCTGATTCCGGACCTGACACGGAAATCGGCGCCCGTTCGGAGGAGCACGACCATGCCCAGTAAACGCGGAATCGCCCTGTTCGGGGCGCGGGCGGTGGCCGGATTGGTCGGTCTCGGCGTCGTCGTCGCATCCGTCGGCGCGGCAACCCTCGTCACCTGGCCCACGCTTGAGAAGGGGCCGTCGTCCATCATCGTGTCGCCGACCCCGAGCGAGCAGCAACGAGTCTGCCCGGGGCCGCTCCTCGTGCTGGCCGAGGATTCCAGCCAGGCACAGGCAGCCAGTTCCGTCGGAAGCGCTGCAGCCGTTTTCGGCGCCCATGCGGCGTCGGGCGAGCCGGGGTGGATCGAACCGCAGGTTACGTCCATCGCGGCCCCGGATAACGCGAACCCCGAATCGTTCGGCGCACCGCAGTTGCTGCGCGTTCCGACCCCGCCCGGGTCGGGGGCGGCACCGCTGGTCACGGGCAGCCAGTCCCAGATCGCGGGCGGCGAATCGCTCGGTGGCCTGGCCGTCGCGGGCTGCGGGGAGGCGGCCGGTGATAGCTGGCTCGTCGGCGGTTCCACCGACATCGGCCGCACCAGCCTCGTGCTGCTCAGCAACCCCACCACGGTCGTGGCCACCGTCGACCTGGCCGTGTTCGGCGAGACCGGTCAGGTGGATGCCCCCGGCTCCACTGGAATCCTCGTGCAGCCGGGCACCCAGCGGGTCGTTTCCCTCGCCGGACTGGCCCCCAACCTCCGCTCACCCGTGCTGCACGTGCAATCCAAGGGCGGCCAGGTGGCGGCCACGCTGCAGCAGAGCATCGTGCGCGGGCTGGAACCCGGCGGCGTCGACCTCCTCGGTCCCTCCAACGGCCCTGCCGAGGCATTGGCCATCGCCGGCGTGATCGTCTCCAACGCGGCCGGATCGGATGCCCCCGACGAGGTCGGCGGCCTCAGTGACGACGTCACCTCGGTGCGGGTGCTTGTGCCCGGAACGGTGGCGGCGACGGTCCAGGTCGGTGTGACCGGTGCGACCGGCCAGGCGGCCGGGGCCTCGGTCCAGGTCGACATCCAGCCGGGGGTTGCCACCGAGGTGCCCCTGACCGGGCTCGTTCCCGGTACCTACTCGCTGGAACTGGTCGCCAGCGAGCCGATCGTGGCCGCGGCGCAGAGTTCCGCGGCGGGTTCCGCAGGCCGCGACTTCGCCTGGTTCGCGTCGTCCGGCGCCCTCGCCGACGAGTTCCTGGTGGCCGCCGCCGACGGCCCGTCCCCGCAACTCAACCTGGTCAACATGGGCACCGTCGACGCCACCTACACGGCCACCCCCGACAATGGCGCATCCAGCACAGTGGCGGTGCCGGCCGGTGGCTCGGCCACGATGCCGTTGGAGCAGTCGCAGCGCTACCTCGTGTCCGGCGGCACCTCGACCGTGGCTTCGGTAGCCTACGCGGGCGACGGGCTGCTCGCGGCATTCCCGCTGAGCCAGGCCGGGCCGCTGGCGGCCCCGATCCGGGTCTACCCCCGCTAACCGTCTTCCAACCTCTGGAGATCCCGTGATCGAGACCACCAGCACCACCACTAGCACCACCAGCGCCGCCGACGTGGGCGTCGCCGTCATCGGCGGGTCCGGACTGTACCGGCTCTTCGACGCCGGCACCGAGACATCCGTCGACATCATCACGCCCTATGGCCCTCCCTCGGCGTCGATCACCATCGGACTGCGGGCCGGCCGGCGGGTCGCCTTCCTGGCCCGGCACGGCGGCGACCATTCGGTGGCGCCGCACCTGATCAACTATCGGGCCAACATCTGGGCGCTCGCGTCGCTGGGCGTGAAGGCCATCATCTCCTCGTCGGCCGTCGGCGGCGTCAGCCCCGCATACCCGCCGGGGATGCTGGTGGTGACCGACCAGTTCATCGACCGCACCTCGGGCCGTGCCGACACCTTCTACGACCAGGGCACGGTCGGGCACCTGGCCGCGGCCGACCCGTTCGATCCGGAGTTGCGCCGCCTCGCGATCGGCGCGCTCGCGGCGCTGGAGGAGAACTTCGCACCCACCGGCACCTGCGTCGTGATTCAGGGCCCGCGGTTCTCCACCCGGGCGGAATCGCTCTGGTTCCGCGCCGCGGGCGCGCACACCGTCAACATGACGCAGTACCCGGAGGTCGTCCTGGCCGCCGAACTCAACATGGGCACGGTCAATCTCTCCTTCGTCACCGACGCCGACGCAGGCCTGGCCCCGGTGCCCAACGTTCAAACCGACACCGCTCAGACCATCACACCTCAGGCCGAGGCCGACCCGGATACCGTTTCCGCCAGCCTGGTCTTCACGCGTCTCCGGGCCGCCCAGCCGAGGATCCTGGCCGCAATCGACGGCATCCTGCGTGCCCTGCCCGAGAATTTCGCCCCCCGCGAGCTGATCGCCCCCGAGCAGGTCGGCGTCGTGCTCGATCGTCGACCTGCACCTGCACCTGCACCTGCACCTGCACCTGCCCCTGCCGCGCCGGCCGGAGCCGACGCGTGACCCGGCGCCTGCTCGTCACGGGTGGGGCCGGTTTCATCGGCGGCGCGATCGTCCGGGACGCGCTCGCCCGCGGCTGGCAGGTACGGGTGCTCGACTCCCTTCGCAGTGACGTGCACGGTGGACTCCCGGTGCTGCCGGACGGTGTTGACGTGATCGTCGGCGACGTGACCGACGCATCCGTCGTCGCGCTCGCTCTCCGCGACACGGATGCCGTCTGTCACCAGGCCGCGAAGGTCGGCCTCGGCGTGGACTTCGCCGACGCCCCCGACTATGTGCACAGCAACGAGGTCGGCACGTCCGTTCTGCTCGCGGCGATGACCGAGGCCGGGATCAACCGGTTTGTGCTGGCCTCCTCGATGGTGGTCTACGGGGAGGGAAGCTACCGCGGCCCGGAGGGGTTCACGCGTCCGGGACCGCGCCGCGAGGCCGATCTGCTGCGGGGCGTGTTCGACCCCGTCGATGAGGCCACCGGTGAGGCCCTCGAGCCACTGCTCATCTCCGAGGACGACCCGCTTGACCCGCGCAACGTCTACGCGAGCACCAAGCTGGGACAGGAATACCTCGCGTCGGCGTGGGCCCGCGTCACCGGAGGCCGGGCCGCGGCGCTCCGTTACCATAACGTCTACGGGCCGGGGATGCCGCAGAACACGCCCTACGCGGGTGTCGCGTCGCTGTTCCGCTCGGCCCTGGAACGCGGCGAGGCCCCACGGGTCTACGAAGACGGCGGCCAGCGTCGCGACTTCGTGCACGTCGCCGACGTCGCCTCGGCCAACCTCGCCGCGCTCGACTGGACCGCCGGCACCGAGCCGTCCACTTTCCGCCCCTTCAACGTGGGCAGCGGCGTCGTGCACACCATCGGCGAGATGGCCGCGGCCCTCAGCGTGGCCACCGACGGACCGACCCCCGTCGTCACCGGGCAATTCCGGCTCGGCGATGTGCGCCACATCACTGCCTCTTCGGGGCGACTCCGCCGCGAACTGGACTGGGCACCCAGCATTTCATTCGAGGAGGGCATGCGCGCTTTCGCGAACGCGCCCCTGCGCGCCGCCGTCACCCGGTAGCCCCGGTATGAACCAATTCGACGGAGATTTTCGTGTGAACCGGCTTTTTCGGCGCTTCTGGCGCCGATTCAGTCAAAATCTCCGTCGAATTCGTTCGGGGCGTCCGGCGCGGATCAGCGCGTAGCGATCGGATGCCGCGGCAACAGCACCTCGAACCGGCACCCGCCGGGCACGTTCAGCACCCGCACTTCGCCGTGGTGCGCCCGCACGATCCCCTGCACGATGGCCAGGCCGAGACCAGCGCCGCCGGTGCCCAACGGTTCGGCCACCGGGGTGCGCGGACCGCTCGCCCGCCAGCCGGCTTCGAAGACCCGGCTGAGGTCCTGCTCGGGGATGCCGCCAGCGGCATCCGTTACCGAGATCACGGCGTGGTCGGTGGCACCGGCACCCGATCCGGTGCTGGCCGTGACCGAGACCACGATCGAGCTGCCGGCCGGCGAATGCTGGATGGCGTTCATGACGAGGTTGCCGACCACCCGGGACAGTTCGCGCGGGTCCGCGAGGATGGTCAGCCCCTTCTCTCCGGCGAATCGCAGGTCGAGCGACTTGGCCTGGGCGATCGGCCAGAGTCCGGCGACGGTGTCGCTGATCAGGTCGTAGAGCGAGACCGGCTGCAGCCTCAGGCGCAGGGTGCCGGAGTGGATTTTCGACAGCTCGAACAGGTCGTCGACCATACCCGTGAGCCGGTCCACCTGCCCGCGCATCTGCGTGTAGTACCGTTCCGGGTCCTCGACCATGCCGTCCTCGAGGGCTTCGGCCATGGCACGGATGCCCGCGAGCGGCGTGCGCAGGTCATGGGAGATCCAGGCGATCAGCTCGTGCCGTGACTCCTCGATCTGATTCTCGCGGACACGGGATTCGGCGAGGTGTTCCCCGGTCGCGGCCAGCTCCCCGGCCAGCGCCGTGAACTCGTTGTTGCTGTGCCGGTCGGTCGCAGCGACCCGTTCGCCGGGCCCGATGCTGGCCGCGGCCGAGCGCAGGGAGCGGATGTCCCGGGCGAGCTGACGGTTGAGCACCGCGGCCATGGCCAGCGACACCAGGCCGGCGACACTGGCCACGGAGTAGAAGACCGTGAGGTCGTGCCGGGAGACGTATGTCTGCGAGGCGACCGCCGCCATCCCGCCGACGACCGACACCACCGTGGCAAGGGCGATCACCATCAGCTTCAGTACGAGGGAGGTGCGGGAGAGCAGGCGCAGGGTGAGCAGGCCGGCGCCGCCGACGACCACCGCGCAGGCCAGCGTGAACAGGGAGACCGTGAGGAGCACATCCGGTGTCATGACTGCCGCCCCGTGGGAGCCAGCGGAACCGGGTCGAACCGGTAGCCGACCCCCCAGACCGTGTTCAGCAGCCGGGGCTGCGCCGGGTCAGCCTCGATCTTCTCCCGCAGCCGGCGCACGTGCACCGTCACCGTGGACAGGTCGCCGAACTCCCAGCCCCAGACCGAACGAAGCAGGTCCTCCCGGCTGAGCACGGTGTGCGGACGCCTGATCAGGTGGGCCAGCAGGTCGAATTCCCGCGCGGTGAGCACCAGCGGCTCGCCGCGCAGCCGCACCTCGTGCGCCTGCGCGTCCAGGGCGAAGTCGCCGACCGAGACCAGCCCGGCCGGCACGGCGGGCGCGGTGCTCCGGCGCAGCACCGACTGCACCCGCAGCACGAGCTCGCGCGGGGAGAACGGTTTGGTCAGGTAGTCGTCGGCGCCGGCCTCGAGGCCGTCGATGCGGTCCTCCTCCTGGTTGAGGGCGGTCAACATGATCACCGGGATCTCCCAGTCCCCGCGGATGCGCCGACACACCTCGATTCCGTCCAGGAGTGGCAGCATCCGGTCGAGCACGACCAGGTCTGGCCGCAGCTGTTCGGCTTTCGCGAGCCCGTCCAAGCCGTCTGCCGCCTCGTCGACCACGAACCCGGACGCCCGCAGATACCGGCAGACGATCTCGGACACCGTCGGGTCGTCGTCGACGACGAGGATGCGGCGCTCGAGAGGCGGTAGCGGGCGCAAATCGCCCGGGGGCAGGGAAGAAGGCACGAAATCAGGATAGAGCGGCGGGCACCGGGTGTGCCGGGCCGGAGCAGGCGACACCGTTTCTTCCTCACTCCGTAATCTCTTTCGCCGTTTCGGCGGAGCCGGCCCCCATAGTGTCGAGTCATGACTGTGTTCCAGGTGGACCTCGTGCTGCCATGCCTGAACGAAGCCGACGCCCTGCCCTGGGTGCTGTCGCGGCTCCCGGAGGGATATCGGGCCATCGTCGTCGACAACGGCTCGACCGACGGATCGGCCGAGATCGCCGCCATGGCCGGCGCCCAGGTCGTGCACGAGGCGCGCCGCGGCTTCGGCGCCGCCGCTCACGCGGGCCTCCTGGCGGCCACCGCGCCGATTGTCGCCTTCTGCGACGCCGACGCGTCGATGGACCCGGCCGAACTGCCGCTCCTGGTCGATCCCGTGCGGGCCGGATCCGCCGACCTGGTGCTCGGCCGCCGCCGGCCCGCGACCGCCAAATCCTGGCCGCTGCACGCGCGCCTCGCCAATTCCAGTCTGTCCTGGCGTCTGCGCCGAATAACAGGGGTGAACATCCATGACCTCGGCCCCATGCGCGCCGCGCTCCGCGAATCCGTGCTGGACCTCAATCTCCAGGACCGCCGCAGCGGGTATCCGCTGGAGATGTTCTTGAAGGCGGCGTCGGCGAACTGGCGCATTCTCGAGGTTGACACGACGTATTCGCCCAGGGTCGGCCGCAGCAAGGTGACCGGAACCGTGCGCGGCACCCTGACCGCGGTCAATGACATGTCCGCCCTCCTCCGGGAGACGCGCCGATGACGACCATCGTCGTGATCGCCAAGGAATGCCTTCCCGGTCGGGTGAAGACCCGGCTGCACCCGCCGCTGAGCCTCGAACAGGCCGCCGATCTGGCGGCGGCCAGCCTCGACGACACTCTCGCCGCGGTCGCCGCCCTGCCCGCGACCCGCCGCATTCTGGCCTTCGACGGTGTGATTGCGCCGAACGCAGCCGCCGGCTACGAGATCCTGCCACAGGTGGAGGGCACCCTCGACCTGCGGCTCGCGGCCGTGTTCGACGCCTGCGAGGGTCCCATGCTGCTGGTCGGCATGGACACCCCGCAGGTCACCTCCGCCCTGCTTGAACCCGTCTTCACCGACTGGACCGATGACGTGGATGCCTGGTTCGGCTTCGCGAACGACGGCGGATTCTGGGCGCTCGCCCTGAACGACCCGACCGGCGACCTGATCCGCGGCGTGCCGATGTCCCGGGACGATACTGGCGCTGTGCAGCTGAAACGGCTGACGGATGCCGGGTTGCGCGTGAACCTGTTGCCTACCCTCACCGATGTGGACACCATCGAAGACGCCCACCGGGTGGCGGGGATCGCGCCCACCGGCAGATTCGCCGCGGCCCTGGCCGCCATGATGCCGCCGAGCCCGACGGACAATTTCCGATGACGCTGCTGGCCGCACAACTCGAGGGGGAGTGGGCCGAACCGACCACCTTCGGTGCCGGCGGCGCGGAGCCCTATGCCGCCGCGCTAAGGAACGCCGACAACGTGCTCTACCTGCGCCGGATATCCTCCGGCGAGCACGCCACCATCGACGCCGGCCGGTGGAGCGCCGACGCCGACGACACCGACCTCTGCCTGCTCGACGGGATCACCGGCCCGGTGCTCGACATCGGCTGCGGCCCCGGCCGCATGGTGCGGGCCGCCATGGGGCTGGGGCTGACCGCGCTCGGCCTCGACGTGTCGGCGACCGCCGTGCGCATGGCCGCAGACGCCGGCCTCGACGTGTTGCAGGGCAGCGTCTTCGACCCTCTGCCGCTGGAGGGTGGCTGGGCGGCCGCGCTGCTCGTCGACGGCAACATCGGAATCGGCGGCGACGCATCCGTTCTGCTCACGCGCTGCGCCGACCTGCTGGCGCCGGACGGCGTTCTCCTGGTCGAACTCAGCCACGACCCGGCCCGGGACGACAGCTACCTCGGCACCATCGAGGATTCAACCGGGAGCCGCAGCGCCGTGTTCCCCTGGGCGGAAATCGGCATTAACGGCCTCCGCGATCGTGCCGGAGCGACCGGTCTGGTCGTGACTCAGGACTGGCGGCTGGACGGCCGCTGGTTCGCGCGCCTGCTGCGAGCGTAGAGCACGACCGACCAGACCGTCGCGACCAGGGCGACGGCCACCCAGAACAGAGCGAGGTTCCGACCGTAGTCGAGCGGAAGGATGCTCGGATTGTTCGAGGTGAGAGACCGGGCGACGATCGCGGGCACCACGATCAGCGTCATGATCGAGCCGACCACGATGGCGGCCTGCACGACCAGCACGATCGTGCCCGTGACGCGGCGCCCCGCGCGGCGCAGCAGAAGGCCGCAGAAGAAGACCAGGGGCGCCAGCACGGCGTCGTGCAGCACGATCGCCGCGCCGATCCAGAGCGCCACCCCGGGCAGTCGGGTGATCCGCACTGTGTCGAACAGAACGTAGAGGCCGAAGAGGAGCCCGGACGTGCCGAGCAGAATCAGCGTGGTGCGGGCTGCGCGCATCCGTCGGTCGCCGGCGTGGGGGAGCGCGGTGGTCGCGCGTGCTGTTGTCATACCTGCGGTGTTCATGCGGTGATCGCCTCGATCCGGCTCAGCCATTTGGTTTGCAGCACTCCGGGCCGTCCCGGGGCGATCATGCGTGCCGGGTAACCGTGCTGCAGGTCGAGCGTCTCGCCGTTCAGCTCGAGTGCCACCAGGGTCAACGGGTCCCGCACGTATTCCGGTCCCATCTCGGTCTTCTTGAAGCTGCCGCGCTCCTCGAGACTGATCAGGCGAAAGGATGCGCCGGTGTCGGCGCCGACCAGGTCGGCCAGTTCTGACAGGCGAACCCCGCGCCAGAGCGCCAATTGGCTCCAGCCCTCGACGCAGGCGATCGGCAGTTCCACCTCGGTCTGCGGCAGGGCCTCGAGCTCGGCGCGGCTGAAGCTGCGCTCCACGCCACCGGCAGCGAGGGTGAGCACCCAGTCGGCGGCGACGGCCGACGCGGTGACCTTTGCCTCCTCGGCCGTGCGGTTCACCGGGAGGCCCTGCGGGCCGACGCCCTTCTTGCGCGGACCGAACACGTTCACCGCGTCCAGAGGCGCAAAGGTCTGGCCGGCGGTCAGCCCCACCACGGCGGCGCAGGCGATTCCGACGGTGGTGAGGAAGCCCCGGCGACTCACGGTCGTCGTCTCGCTCACGGTCTTCGTCTCGCTCACGAACGAGGGCGTGGCGTCGATCCAGGCGATCAACCGGCCCGTCACACCGGACGGACGTCCGCTGCCCCAGAGCCGCACCGCCTCGACGTCGGCCGGTGACTCAACGTCGCTCGCGGCATCCGTTGCCTCGTGCTCGGCAGCGGCGCGCCCGTTCCAGAACCGTGTGATGATCGGCAGCTTGATGCCGATGTGCAGTACCAGCAGTCCCACCAACACCCAGCCGAGGGCGTAGTGCACCTCGCGGAAGGGAAAGGGCCACGGGTACCACTGGTAGGTGTTGATCAGGCCGATGGTGATCTGCACCAGGGATGCGCCCACGAAGAGGGCGATCGACGCGCGTTCGAGCAGGTGTAGGAACGATTTCACCGGCGGCCACTGGAACAGGTCGGGGAAGACGATGTAGAGCTTGGCCAGCAGCAGCGGGAAGCACGCGATGCCGGCCACGATGTGCGTGCCCTGGGTGATCTGGTAGAGCGACGCGGGCCGGGTCGGGAACCGCATCCACGGCAGCGGCTCCTGCAGGAAATGGCTGTACAGGCCGGTGCCGAAGCAGACGATGAACGCGGCGCCGAGCAGCCGGCCGATCACGACCGCCAGCCGGGGATTGCGCACCGGGGAGGCCAGCGCGCGCTGGGCCTCGTACATCATTCGTCTCATGGTTCCATTGCATCATCCGGGGTGCCCGGAGAGGCGGCGCAATCCTTACGGTCCGGTGACGCGCACCGGGACGGTTGGGCCCGAATGCCCGGGTTCCGTCAGGATGGCAGGGTGCGTATCGCCGTTGTCTCCCTCCTCCTTGCCGCCAGTGCGGCCCTGACGGCCTTCAGCGTGCTCGCGTATGACCTGTTCAAGCCGGGACGCGACACGGTGCCTCTGGTCATCTGCACCAGCGGGCTGTGGCTGCTTTTCGCGCTCGCCGTGGTCCTACTGCGCGGGGTGCGGGGCCGGGCCGTGGTCGTGCTGATCCTGGCGGGTTCGGTCGGGATCGGGGCCGCGGCCATGGTCGGTCCGCCGAACACGAGCACGGACTCCGCGCGCTACGCCTGGGACGGCATCGTCGCCACCGCGGGCATTTCGCCGTATGCCTACACGCCGGCCGACGATCGGCTCGACGCCCTGCGCCCCGACTGGTTGTTTCCGGCTCCGGAGCTGACCGCGGCCGGCGATCTCGTGTGCGTCGGCGAACGCATCCAGACGGCGCTGAAAAGCGAGTCCGACGAGATTCTCTGTTCGGCACTGAACCGCACCGGAGTGCCCACGATCTATCCGCCGGCCGCCGAGATCTTCTTCGCCGGCGTCCGGGCGGTCACCGGGCCGGATGCGGAGTACTGGCCCCTGCAACTGACGGGCCTCCTGCTCAGCGTCGGCACCACGGTGATGCTGCTGGTCGGGATGCGCCGCCGCGGCATCGACCAGCGGTTCGCCGCGCTTTGGGCCTGGTGTCCGCTCGTGGCCACGGAAGCGGTCACGAATTCCCACATCGACATGCTCGGCGTCGTCTTCACGTTGAGCGCGGTGTTCCTGGTCACCGGCCGGCGCTATTGGAGCGGTGGGATCGCGCTCGGCGCGGCGATCGCGACCAAGCTGATTCCCGTGCTCGCGGCCCCTGCCATGCTGCGGCGGCAGGGGTGGAAGGTCGCCGTGGCCGCCGTGGCCACCTTCCTGCTGCTGTACGTGCCGTATGTGCTGACCACCGGTATCGGGGTGCTCGGCTATCTGCCCGGCTACCTCTCCGAGGAAGGGTACGAGGACGGCACCCGCTTCGCCCTGCTCTCGCTGGTCGCCCCGGGCGGCTCGGCCGTCATCGTTGCCGGTGTGCTGCTTTTCGTCATCGCCGTGCTCGTGATCTGGAAGACGGACCCCGACCAGCCCTGGCTGGGCCAACTTGTCATGATCGGCAGTGCGCTGCTCATTCTGAGCCCGCGATACTCCTGGTATGCCCTGCTGCTGCTGCCGTTCATCGCCCTCAGCGGCCGCTGGGAATGGCTCCTGGTGCCGATGGCCCTCACCCTCCGCTTGCTTGTCCCTTCGATTCCGCTTACCCGGGTGGCCATCGCCACGGCTATCGTCGTCATCGTCATCATGTCGATCCACCGCGCCCGCCCCGAGGTGGCACGACGCCTGTTCCGCCCGATCAGAACGGCGCCGATACGTCCGAATCCGGCTCCCGCGCCTTCTTCACCTTCTACTTTTCCGCCTTCTCCGCCTTCTCAGCCTTCTCAGCCTTCTCCTTCTTCTCCGGCTTCTCCTTCTTCTCCGGCTTCTCCTCCTTCTCCGCCGGATGCCTCGCCGGGCGGATGATCGTGGCCGGTTCGCTGAGGAGGGTGCGCCCGGTCGGTGACGTCTTCTTCAGCGTCCCGTCGGGCAGGTGCACGGAGCTCCCCCGGGTCGCGTTCCGGGCCGTGATCTCGGAATACCGGCGGGCTCCATTGACCTGCGCGGCGAATCGGGCGTCGACTCGGGCGGACTCCGCCTGCGTCGTCTGAGTCGCTTGAATCGCCTCGAAGTGTCGCCCCGGGCCTCGAACTTCTCGCTATAAGTCGGCTTCATGAGGGAGACGCTACGGGTATCCACTGACATTCCATGCCCCAGGTGGGCACCAGTCATCGCTCTGTGGATAACCCGATGAAACCCATATCGTGGAGGAGGAGAGGGGCCACGGCGCAATCCGTTTAACTGTCCGCCGCGGGCATCGGTCACACGGCCCTCACCTCGCATCCGCCGTGTGACGTAAACGCGGAGATTTTCGCGAAATGCCGGTTGTGGCGCTGGGGTGACCCGGTCTTTTCGGACGGGGTCCTTGGTTTCATTTTAGGCGGCGAGTGTGAGTTTGATGAGGCGTTC
>NZ_PJJU01000044.1:0-70166 GCF_002929635.1 Cryobacterium sp. M25
GCACGACGCCCCGGCCCGGCCTCACAGCGAGCACGCGAAGTTGATGATGAACTCCCGCTACGCGCTCTGGAAAAACCCCGAGAACCTCACCGAGAAACAACAGATCAAGCTCGCCTGGGTCGTTCACACCAACCCGGCCCTGGGCCGGGCCTACTACCTCAAGGAAGGCCTCCGGCTGGTCTTCAAGCTGCCCCGCGACGAAGCCGCCGAGGCTTTGGATAAGTGGATTAGCTGGGCGCGCCGCTGCCGGATCCCGTCGTTCGTGAAACTCCAACGCTCCATCGTCAAGCACCGGGCCGCGATCCTTGCATCGATCGAGCACGGCCTCTCCAACGGCCGCATCGANGAGGCCCTGGACAAGTGGATCGGCTGGGCCCGCCGCAGCCGAATCCCGTCCTTCGTGAAACTCCAACGCTCCATCGTCAAGCACCGGGCCGCGATCCTTGCATCGATCGAGCACGGCCTCTCCAACGGCCGCATCGAATCCGTCAACACCAAGATCCGACTGCTCACCCGAATCGCCTTCGGCTTCAAATCACCCGACGCCCTCATCGCCCTCGCCATGCTCAGCCTCGGCGGCCACAAACCCGCACTCCCCGGCCGGGATTAACCCACGGTTACGACAGGAGAGCCGAGATTTTGCCTGTATCGGCCCCGGACAGCCGGAAAACCGGCCATTTCCCGAAATTCTCCGTCGAATTCGTTCAACGCCGGATGCGATCGGGTGGCGTGACCCGATCCGCTGCCGAGGGTGCTGCCGAGGGTGGTAGCCTGCACTTATGTTTTTCGGTGAGCTGCTTCTTCGCTGCCGCGTCGAGTCCTAATCTGAGGCCTCCCTCGTCGCGGAGTTCGTCGTTGGCTACCCACCATTCGCGAGGAGATCCCAGATCATGAAAAACAATCAGACCGCATCCCAGATGCCGATTCACAAGTACCGCCCGTATCAGGAGCAGTTCACGATCGAGCTGCCCGACCGTACCTGGCCGGACAAGCACATCACCGCGGCCCCGCGCTGGTGCGCCGTCGACCTGCGGGATGGCAACCAGGCGCTGATCGATCCGATGAGTCCCGAGCGCAAGCGCATCATGTTCGACATGCTCGTTCGGATGGGCTACAAGGAGATCGAGGTCGGCTTCCCGTCGGCCAGCCAGACCGACTTCGACTTCGTGCGCAGCCTGATCGACGGAAATGCCATTCCAGACGACGTGACCATCCAGGTGCTCACCCAGGCGCGTGAGCACCTGATCCGGCGCACCTACGAGTCGATCGCGGGCGCCAGGCAGGCCATCGTCCACCTCTACAACTCCACCAGCGTGCTGCAGCGCAAGGTCGTGTTCCGCGAAGACAAGCAGGGCATCATCGACATCGCGTTGGCCGGCGCGCGTCTCTGCCGCGCCGCCGAGGCATCCGTCCCCGGCACCACGGTCTACTACGAGTACTCCCCGGAGAGCTACACCGGTACCGAGCTGGGATTCGCCGTCGACGTCTGCAACCAGGTGCTGGAGGTCCTCGAGCCCACGCCGGAGCGCAAGGTCATCATCAACCTGCCCGCGACCGTCGAGATGGCCACACCCAACGTCTACGCCGACTCCATCGAGTGGATGTCCCGCCACCTCGCCCACCGCGAGAACGTGCTCATCTCCCTGCACCCGCACAACGACCGCGGCACAGCCATCGCGGCCGCGGAACTGGGCTACCTGGCCGGGGCCGACCGCATCGAAGGCTGTCTGTTCGGCAACGGGGAGCGCACGGGCAACGTCGACCTGGTGGCGTTGGGCGTCAACCTGTTCACCCAGGGCATCGACCCGCAGATCGACTTCAGCAACATCGACGAGGTCAAGCGCACCGCGGAGTACTGCAACCAGCTGCCTGTGCCCGAGCGCAGCCCCTGGGCCGGCGACCTGGTCTTCACCGCGTTCAGCGGCTCGCACCAGGACGCCATCAAGAAGGGCTTCGAGGCCATGGCAGTGGATGCCGCCACGCAGGACTGCGGCGTCGACGACCTGCTCTGGGCGGTCCCGTACCTGCCGATCGACCCGAAGGACCTTGGACGCAGCTACGAAGCCGTGATCCGGGTCAACTCCCAGTCCGGCAAGGGCGGCGTGGCCTACCTGCTCAAGACCGACCATGCCCTGGACCTGCCGCGCAAGCTGCAGATCGAATTCTCCGGCGTCGTGCAGTCCAAGACCGACCAGGAGGGCGGCGAGGTCACCAGTGAGCAGATCTGGGAGATCTTCAACGACGAGTACCTGCCGGCCAGCCACACCACGCCCGACGCGAAGTGGGGTCGGTTCGAGCTGCACGCCACGCGCACCTCGAGCGACCTCTCCGGTTCGGTCGAACTGTCCGTTGACCTGCGCGACGACACGACCGTGTCCAGCGCGGTCGGCGCGGGCAACGGCCCGATCGCGGCGTTCCTCGGCGTGATGGCCGAACGCGGCATCGCCATCACCCTCTACGACTTCGTCGAGCACGCCATGTCGGCCGGCGGCGACGCCCTCGCCGCGGCCTACGTCGAACTCGACGTCAACGGCACGCGGTTCTGGGGCGTCGGCATCGACGCGGACATCTCGACCGCCTCGCTCAAGTCGGTGGTGTCGGCGGTCAACCGCGGCATCCGCGCCGAGGCTGGCGAGCGGTCTCTGGCGGACGCGACCGCCTGACCCCGGGTAGCCTCAGCCGGCACGTGAACTCAGTCGGCGCGTGAGCAGAAAATCGCCAGCCCGGCCGAGTGCCTTCCCCGGGGGAGGCGCTCGGCCGGAGCGATGGTTCTCGGCTGCGTGCTGTCAGTCCGGCTCTAGACCCGCGCCGTGTCCTTCGTCTTCGCCCGGTGCGTCGGAGTGACGTGAGTCGGGTCGGCAGTCGCCCTGGCCGGTCGTGCCTTGGGCGCAGGGGTCAGCACCATCGTGCAGTCGTCGATCGCGCCGGCGAGCAGGTCGTAGAGCTGGCCGTCCGGGTCGGGAACGCACGCTTCCGCGATGCCCTGCACGGACACCCGGATGATGGTCTCCGCCGTGCGGTCCGTGAACTTGCTCCGAGACCAGGACCCCATCGAGGCGATGAATTCTCGCGCCCACCGTTCGGTCGCCGGTGCCGCGTCAAACGAATTGCGGATGCGCAGGGCGACGTCGTCGGGAATGGTGCCGTTGGCCTCGGTCAGGTACCGTTCGCAGTTGAGGATCCCCACGGCGAGGGCCCGTTGGTGGTCTGCACTCGTGACCGGGAGGGCGGATGTGGCCGCCCGCAGAGCGATCAGCAGGCGCACCCGTGGGTTGTCCCCGCGCAAACCGATCACCGACGGGATCAGCGGGACCAGCCGGGCCCGGGCGGTGTCCGACGTGCAGTCGTTCACCATCCGAGCGACGGAGGCGAGTAACGGATGAGTGCAGGCAGGGTGGTCACTCCAGGCCACTCCGGCGAGATAGGAGGCGAACTCCATGAAACAGGCGCCGGAACGCGGGTTTCTGTGCTTGCCTCGGGACAGGACCGGCATCAAATCCGGCATCGAATCGGGCACGTTGCCCTTCATCATGTTCATGAGGTTCCTCCAAACGACGTGAGATCTTCTTACCAGTCTGACCCGGGACGCAATGAAAGGCGAGAGCGGAATCCGTCGTTTGTGGACCAGTTTCGGGCCCAGTCGGGGCCTCAGGCCCCGCGGTTCCTGCGCCGCCGGAAGGCGACGATATTGTCGCGCCGCCACCGGGGCCAACTGCCGATCGCGCGCTGCTGCGGCAGGCTCCAGCCGTACCGCGCGGCGAGGATCCGGATGAGCGTCGTCACCACGACGCAGGCGATCCCGGCGATGGTGACGGGCACCTGCAGCATGAAGAGCACCACGAGCAGGCCGCTGCCGACCCCGGCCGCGACGGCGTAGAACGAGCCGACGTGCATCACGGCGATCGGCACGTTCAGCATCATGTCCCGCAGGGCCGACCCACCCACCGCCGTGACGACCCCGACGAACAGGGCCGGGACCTCCGGCAGGCCGACGGCGAGTGCCTTGCTCGTGCCGAGGGCGCCGAACAGCCCGATGGTCACGGCGTCGAGGGCGATGATGAACGGGCCGAGCCGGTTGAACAGGCTCTGCAGCAGCATGCCGAGCAGAGCCGCCCCCGCGCACACCGGCAGGTACCAGTTACTCTGCAGCGCGGCCGGCACGCCGCCCAGCAGGATATCGCGGAGCAAACCGCCGCCGAGCCCCACGGTGACGCCGATCAGCGCGATGCCGAGCAGGTCGAAGCGGCGGTCGGTGAAGCGGCCGGCGAACATGGCGCCCTGCACGGCTCCGATGGCCACGGCCGTGAGGTCGAGCCAGAGCGGGATGAAGAATGAGGTGGAGGGCACCCCTAATGAAACCACTGAAACGGTGGGTATCGGCGCGCTTGACGACCCCGCGCTCCCGCCAGGTGGGAGAATTCAAGGGTGCCTGTCTACCGTGATGATGTCGTCGTGCTGCGCACCCAGAAACTGGGCGAAGCCGACCGCATCGTCACCATGCTCACGCGCCAGCACGGGAAGGTGCGCGCGGTCGCCAAGGGTGTGCGCCGCACCGCGTCGAAATTCGGGGCCCGGCTCGAACCGTTCATGGTTGCCGACGTGCAGCTTTGGGAGGGGCGGAGCCTCGACGTCATCACGCAGGCGGAGTCCATCGCTTCTTACGGAGCCCTGATCACGGCCGACTACCCGAGCTACACGGCGGCCAGCGCCATGGTCGAAACCGCCGACAAACTCACCGAGGCGGAGGGTTCGCTGCAGCAATACCTGCTGCTCGTGGGTGCCCTCCGGTCGCTCTCCCGCCGTGAGCACGGCGCCGGCCTCACCCTCGACTCCTATCTGCTCCGAGCACTGTCGATGGCCGGCTGGGCACCCAGTTTCCAGGACTGCGCACGGTGCGGAGCCCGGGGAGCCCACTCCGCGATGGTTGTGCAGGCTGGCGGGATCGTCTGCGACGATTGCGCAGCCCCTGGTTCGCCGAGGCTCGATCCGGCCACCATCACCCTGCTCGGCTCCCTCCTGACCGGCGACTGGGAGCACACCAAATCCACCCCGCCCCAGACCAGAGCCCAGGCCACCGGGGTTGTCGCCGCCTACACGCAGTGGCACCTCGGACGCGGCCTTCGATCGTTGGAACACGTGAGTCGATGACCCCTGCGCCCTTCCTCAATCCCTTCGGCCAGAAGCCCCTGACCCACAAGGATGCGGTGCCGTTCAAACCCTTGGACTGGACGGGCCTGTACCCGCCCGCCCTGCCGAAGCAGGCCGTTCCCGAGCACGTGGCGGTTGTGATGGACGGCAACGGCCGGTGGGCGAACGCGCGCGGGCTGCCTCGGGTGGAAGGCCACAAGGCGGGGGAGGCCGCGCTTCTCGACGTCGTCGCCGGGGCCATCCAGATCGGCGTCAAACACCTGAGCGTCTACGCGTTCTCCACCGAGAACTGGAAGCGGTCACCCGACGAGGTTCGCTTCCTGATGGGATTCAACCGGGACGTTCTGCACCGCCGGCGCGATCAGCTCAACGAATGGGGGGTGCGCGTGCGGTGGGCCGGACGCAAGCCCCGGCTGTGGGCATCCGTCATCAAGGAACTGCAGTTCGCCGAACGGCTGACCACCGGAAACGACGTGCTCACCCTCACCATGTGCGTGAACTATGGCGGGCGCACCGAGATCGCGGATGCCGTGCGCGCCTTGGCTGAGGACGTGGCCGCAGGCAGGTTGAAGCCCGCCGGGATCACCGAGAAGTCGATCCAGCGGTACCTGTACACCGCGGACCTCCCCGACGTGGACTTGTTCGTGCGCAGTTCGGGGGAGCAGCGCACCAGCAACTTTCTGCTCTGGCAGAGCGCCTACGCGGAGATGGTGTTTTTGGACACCCTCTGGCCGGACTTCGGCCGTGGGGACCTGTGGCGGGCGATCGAGCTCTACGCGGCCCGTAACCGCCGCTACGGCGGCGCCGTGGACGCGCCGACCGTCTAGGCCGGGAATACAACGTGGGGCTCCATCGGTTGACCTCACAGTGAGTGAAGCCATCAAAGTAGACATCTGGTCCGACGTTCAGTGCCCCTGGTGCTACATCGGAAAGCGCAAGTTCGAGGCCGGGGCGGCCCTGTTCGACGGGAACGTCGAGGTTGAATATCACAGCTTTGAACTCGCCCCGGATACCCCGGTCGACTTCGATGGCAGCCCCGTCGACTACCTCAGTCAGCGTAAGGGCCTGCCGGTCGCCGAGGTCGAGCAGATGCTCGAGCGCGTCACCGGCATTGCCGAGAGCGTCGGGCTGCACTACGACTACGACTCCGTGCATCAGACCAACACTGTCATCTCGCACGAGCTGCTGCACTACGCGAAGGCGCACGGCCGCCAGCTCGACATGAAAGAACGACTGCTCAAGGCCTACTTCGTCGACGGCCGCCACGTCGGCCGGATCGCCGACCTCGCAGACCTCGCCGCCGAAATCGGCCTGGACCGTGACGACGTCATCCGCGCCCTGACCGCCCACGACTTCCTCTCGGATGTCAAGGCCGACGTCGCTCAGGCCAACGCCTACGGCATCCAGGGGGTGCCCTTCTTTGTCATCGACGGCAAATACGGGATCTCCGGCGCCCAGGACCCCGACACCTTCGCCCAGGCCCTCCGCCAGGCGCACACCGAAAAATCCGAGGACAAGAACAAATGAGCGACGCACCCGACACCACCACCCCGGTCGCCCCCGCCGAGGCCGCGTCCGTTCCCACGATCGAACTTCTCGGCCAAGCCGCGGCCGGCGGATGCTGCGGCGGCGGCTCCTGCGGCGTCTAGCCGGGTCGTCAGGTAGGCGTCCCGGCGTGGGGGAGAATTGAACGGATGACTTCCGTAACCCAGACCAGCCCGGCGAACCTCACGATCGGCCCGCTCACGCTCGACGTGCCCGTCGTTCTCGCGCCCATGGCAGGGATTACCAACACGGCGTTCCGTCGTCTGTGCCGTGAATACGGCGCAGGCCTCTATGTCAGCGAGATGATAACCTCCCGTGCGCTGGTCGAACGCACGCCGGAGTCGATGCGACTGATCAACCATCACGAGAGCGAAAAGACCCGCTCAATCCAGCTGTACGGCGTGGACCCGAAGACCGTTGCCGAGGCGGTCACCCTGCTTGTGGCCGAGGACCGGGCCGACCACATCGACCTCAACTTCGGCTGCCCGGTTCCCAAGGTCACCCGCAAGGGCGGCGGCGCCGCCCTGCCCTGGAAGCTCGGGCTCTTCCGTCAGATCGTCGAGGGTGCCGTCACCGCGGCCGGTGACGTGCCGGTTACCGTCAAGATGCGCAAGGGCATCGACTCCGACCATCTGACCTATCTGGAGGCCGGCAAGGCGGCGGAGGGCGCCGGTGTCGCGGCCATCGCCCTGCATGCCCGCACGGCCGCCGAGTACTACTCCGGCCAGGCCGATTGGTCCGCCATCGCGACCCTCAAGAAAACCGTCACGAGCGTGCCCGTGCTCGGCAACGGCGACATCTGGTCCGCCGAGGACGCCCTGCGCATGGTCGCGGAGACCGGCTGTGACGGCGTCGTCGTCGGGCGCGGCTGCCTGGGCCGCCCCTGGCTGTTTGGTGACCTCGCCGCGGCCTTCCGCGGCGGCGAGTCCGGCGCGGCGGCTGCCAGGATCCAGCCCAACCTGGGCCAGGTCGCCGACGCCTTCCGCCGCCACGCGGTGCTCTTGACCGAGTTCTTCGAGAGCGAGGAGCGAGCCTGCCGGGACATCCGCAAGCATGTGGCCTGGTATTTCAAGGGCTACCCGGTCGGCGGCGACCTGCGGGCGAGCCTGGCCTCGGTCGTCTCGCTCGCGCAGCTCGACGATCTGCTGGGCACCCTCGACGGCGATCAGGACTACCCCGGCGAGGGCGCTGAGGGGCCCCGGGGTCGGGCCGGCAGCCCGAAGAAAACCTCACTTCCTGAACACTGGCTCGACTCCCAGGAGCTGGTGTCGGCGGAGCGCGCCAATCTGACCGAAGGTGAAGGGGACACAAGCGGTGGCTAATGAGACCGGATACAGCAGGCACGACGAGGAACGCTGGCTGCCTGAGGAGCACGGCTCCAGGCGCAGCGATTTCGCTCGCGACCGGGCCCGGCTTTTGCACTCGAGCGCTCTGCGCCGGTTGGCCGCGAAGACCCAGGTGTTGAGCCCGGCCGCCGGTCTCGATTTCGCGCGCAACCGTCTCACCCATTCTCTCGAGGTCGCCCAGGTCGGGCGCGAACTCGCTCTGCGGCTGGGCCTCGACCCGGACATCGTCGACACCGCCTGCCTGGCGCACGACATCGGCCATCCGCCCTTCGGCCACAACGGCGAGAAGGCCCTCAACACCTGGTCTGCAGACATCGGCGGCTTCGAGGGCAACGCGCAGACGCTCCGCCTGCTCACCCGACTCGAACCCAAGGTCTTCGGCCGCCACGGCCGCAGCTATGGGCTCAATCTCACGCGGGCGAGCCTCGACGCGAGCTGCAAATACCCCTGGCCGGCCGACTCGTCGGTTGCCGATCCGAGCGGCCGCGCCAAGTACGGCTTCTACCCGGACGACAGGGAGGCCTTCGAGTGGATGCGCACCGGCGCCGCGGAGCGCCGGCGCTGCATCGAGGCGCAGGTGATGGACCTCTCCGACGACATCGCGTATTCCGTGCACGACTTCGAGGACGCCGTCTTCAACGGCTACATCGACGTCGGCCAGCTCGGCAGCCGGACCAACCACGAGTCGCTTCTGGCCACGATGACCGAGTGGACCGGCGATGGTCTCTCCGAGGAGGACCTGGCCGACGCCTTCGACCGGCTGGACTCGCTCAACGCCTGGCTTGAGACCTGGTCGGGCAGCCGCCGCGAGCAAGGCCTGCTGAAGAACCTGACCAGCCAGCTGATCGGCCGCTTCAGCGGTGCCGCCGTGCGCGCCACCCGCGACGCCAACCCGGGGGGCGACCTGATTCGGTTCGGCGCCCACGTGGTCGTGCCGCGGGAGGTCGAGGCGGAGATCGCCGTGCTCAAGGGCATCGTGGCGACCTTCGTGATGACGCGACAGACCCGCAAGCCCATCTACGTGGAGCAGAGGCAGGTGCTCACCCTGCTGGCGCGCACGCTGCACGCGACGGGGGACGAACACCTCGACGCGGGATACCGGGAGGACTGGCACGCAGCCGCCGACGCCGCAGCCCGCAAACGCGTCGTCGTCGACCAGGTCGCCAGCCTTACCGACCAGTCCGCGCTGGCCTGGTACGAACGCCTGGTAAAGCACTGACCCGCGCGAACAACAGCACGGACAGCACGGGCAGCACCGCACAGAACGACGACACCACACCGAACACCGACACGGGCAGGACTAACATTCAACTATGGCAGGCCTGATTCGACAAAACGACATCGAAGAGGTCAAGGCCCGAACCAACATCGCCGACATCGTCGGCGACTACGTGAGTCTCAAGTCCGCCGGCGTGGGATCGATGAAGGGACTGTGCCCCTTTCACGACGAGCGCAGCCCAAGCTTCCACGTGCGCCCACAGGTCGGTTTCTACCACTGCTTCGGTTGCGGCGAGAGCGGCGACGTCTACTCCTTTCTGCAGAAGATGGACCACGTCAGTTTCAGTGAGGCCGTCGAACGGCTCGCCGGCCGGGTCGGTATCGAGTTGCACTACGAGGGCGGCGCCGGCGAGGCTCCCGACCACACCAATCGGGCCCGCCTGTACGCCGCCAACCAGGCCGCGGCCGACTTCTTCGTGGAACGCCTCGGCAGCCCCGGCGCCCTGGTCGGGCGTACTTTCCTCGGTGAACGCGGCTTCGACTCCCTCGCGGCCGCCCGGTTTGGGGTCGGCTTCGCCCCGAAAAGCTGGGACGAGCTCACCAACCACCTGCGCGCCAGGGGGTTCTCCACCGAGGAACTCACGCTGTCCGGTCTCGTTTCCAGCGGCGACCGCGGCGTGTACGACCGGTTCCGCGGCCGCCTGGTCTGGCCGATCCGGGACATCACCGGGCAGACCATCGGCTTCGGGGCGCGTCGGCTCCTCGAAGACGACAAGGGACCCAAATATCTGAATACCCCCGAAACGCCGATCTACCACAAGTCCCAGGTGCTCTACGGGCTTGACCTCGCCAAACGCGACATCTCCCGAGGCCACCAGGTCGTCGTCGTGGAGGGCTACACCGACGTCATGGCCTGCCACCTTGCCGGGGTGACGACCGCGGTCGCCACCTGCGGCACATCCTTCGGGGTCGACCACATCAAGGTGCTGCGTCGCGTGCTCGGCGACGACAGCGGGGTCGGCGAGGTCGTGTTCACGTTCGATCCGGATGCCGCCGGCCAGAAGGCCGCCGTGCGCGCATTCAGCGAGGAGCAGCGTTTCTCCGCCCAGACGTACGTGGCCGTCGCGCCCGAGGGACTGGACCCCTGCGACCTGCGACTGCAGCGCGGCGATGACGCCGTGCGCCGGCTGATCGACTCGAAAAAGCCCATGTTCGAATTCATGATCCGGCAGTTGCTCGGCCAATACAACCTCGACACGGTGGAGGGTCGCGTCGCCGCGCTTCGCGCCGCGGCGCCGATCGTCGGCGACATCCGTGACCCGACCCTGCGACCCGGTTACACGCACGAGCTGGCGCGCATGCTCGGCATGGAGCTCGGCGAGGTCGGCAAGGCCGTCTCCGCCGCCCTGTCGCGCTCCCGGAGCACCGGTACGGCCACTCCGGGAGCTCGGTCGGGGGAGAACGAGCCGGCGCCCCGGGAGCAGCCGTTCTCCATGATCGACCTGGCGACCGACCCCGTCACCCGGCTGGAACGCGACGGCCTGATGGCCATGCTGCAGCGCCCTACCGTCGTCGGGGTGGATCTGATCCAGCGCGCCGCGGCGACGAACTTCGTGAACACCTCCCTGGCGGTGGTGCGCGACGCCATCGCGGCCACCGCGCCCCACCACGACGCCGTCGACTGGCTCGACCGCATCGTCGCCGAGGTCCCGGCCACGCTGGAAAACCTGGTCAAGGAGTTGGCGATGGCTTCCCTGCCCGAACGGTCCGAACGCGAAATCGGCCGCTACGTGCGCGACATCACCGTGGCCCTGATCGACCGGGACCTGCTTCGCCAGAAGGCCGAACTCCTCGGTCGGCTCCAGCGCGCGGATGCGACCAATCGCGACGTCTATGTGGCACTCCAGCGGGAGCTGGTGCGAGTCGAGTCCGAGCGCCGCAACCTCCGGGAGGAGTAGACCGGGCTCGTCTCGCCCGGCTCCTCCTTGGTTGCAGCTCGATAAAGATGCATCGTATTGCGACGGGACACCGCGCATTCTGTGCTACTTCTTTTCCTACAGCAATGCTGGCCGCGCACGATTCCTGCGCCCGGCATCGGTTTTCTAGAGGAAGAGGCTCACGGCTATGGCATTCTCATCCACTTCACGCGCGAGAGGGCTCAGCGCCGCCGCGGTTGTCGCGGTCGCCGCGTTGACCCTGGCGGGCTGCTCCGCCGGCGGAACCGACGACGAGACCAGCTCGGGTGGCGAAGCCATCACGATCGGCACGACCGACAAGATCACGTCGCTCGACCCGGCCGGTTCCTACGACAACGGCTCGTTCGCGGTTCAGAACCAGGTCTTCCCATTCTTGATGAACACGCCCTACGGCAGTCCGGACGTCGAGCCCGACATCGCCACGGCCGCCGCGTTCACCAGCCCCAACGAGTACACGGTCACCCTCAAGCCCGGTCTGAAGTGGGCCAACGGCAACGAGCTCACCTCCTCCGACGTCAAGTTCACCTTCGACCGCCAGCTAGCGATCGCGGACGACAACGGCCCCTCCTCGCTGCTCTATAACCTGGACAGCGTCGCGGCCCCCGATGACACCACGGTTGTCTTCACCCTCAAGCAGGCGGACGACCAGATCTTCCCGCAGATCCTGTCCAGCCCGGCCGGCCCCATCGTCGACGAGGACACCTTCTCGGCCACGAAACTCACGCCGGACCAGGACATCGTCGACGCCAACGCGTTCGCCGGCCAGTACGTCATCACCAGCTACGACTTCAACAACCTGCTCGGCTACAAGGCCAACCCGGACTACGAGGGTCTCCTGGGCGCGGCCAAGACCGACGTCGTCAACGTGAAGTACTACGCCGACGCCTCCAATCTGAAGCTCGAAGTGCAGCAGGGTGATATCGACGTGGCGTTCCGTAGCCTGTCGGCCACCGACATCGAGGACCTGCGCGGCAACGACAAGGTCAAGGTCGTCGACGGACCCGGCGGCGAACTCCGCTACATCGTCTTCAACTTCGACACCCAGCCGTTCGGCGCCAAGACCGCCGAGGCCGACCCGGCCAAGGCCCTTGCCGTGCGCCAGGCCGTGGCCGACCTGGTCGACCGCGACGAAATCGCCGAGCAGGTCTATAAGGGCACGTACACCCCGGTGTACTCCTACGTTCCCGCCGGACTGACCGGTGCCACCGAGTCCCTCAAGGGCCTCTACGGCGACGGTGAGGGTGCCCCCGACGTCGACAAGGCCGCGGCAACCCTCAAGGCCGCCGGCGTGACCGGTCCGGTAAAGCTCAACCTCCAGTACAGTAACGACCACTACGGCCCGTCGTCCGGCGACGAGTACGCCCTGGTCAAGGACCAGCTGGAAGCCTCGGGCCTCTTCACCGTCAACCTGCAGACCACCGAGTGGGTTCAGTACTCGAAGGACCGCACGACGGATGTCTACCCCATCTACCAGCTCGGTTGGTTCCCGGACTACTCCGACGCCGACAACTACCTGACCCCGTTCTTTCTCGAAGGCGGCTTCCTCAAGAACCACTACAGCGACACGGTGGTCGACGCCCTGATCCTGAAGCAGGCCGTCACCGCCGATCCCGCCGAGCGCACCAAGCTGATCGAGGAGATCCAGGACAAGGTCGCCGCGCAGCTGTCGACCGTGCCGCTGCTCCAGGGCGCCCAGGTTGCCGTCACCGGCCCCGATGTGACCGGAACCAGCGACACGCTCGACGCGTCGTTCAAGTTCCGTTACGCGGCACTGGTCAAAGGTTAGTTCGTCGACCGGTTAGAGTTTCTCTAATTTGAAACCCGGGGGCATCCAGTCGCTTGCGCGCTGGGTGCCCCCGTCACGTTCTAATCGCACAGTCCTATCGTTAGGCAGGAATGACCACTGTGACCACGCGCCCCCCGTCGCCCCGCGCGACGGGACGCAAGAAACGTCCCGCAACTGACGGCGGGATCGGCCGGTACATCCTGATCCGCTTTCTGCTGATCTTTCCCACCATCTTCATCCTTGTGTCCATGGTCTTCTGGCTGATGCGCACGACCGGTGACCCGATCACGGCCGCTCTCGGCGGGCGTCTCGGGCCCGAGCAGCTGGCCGAGCGCATCCAGGCCGCCGGCTACGACCGGCCCATCTTCGTGCAGTACATCGAGTACCTGGGCCAGGTGTTCACCGGCAACTTCGGCACGACCATCAGCACCAACCGTCCCGTCTCCGAGATTCTGGTCACCTATGGGCTGGCCACGTTCGAGCTCGTCTTCTACGCCCTCGTCGTCGCGTTCATCGTCGGGATTCCCCTGGGCATGGTCGCCGCCTATTGGCGGGACAAATCCGCGGACGCCTTCCTCCGGGTTTTCGCGATCCTCTGCTACGCCACGCCGGTGTTCTTCTCCGGGCTGTTGTTTAAACTCGTCTTCGCCGTCTACCTCGACGTGCTTCCTGTCTCCGGGCGGGCCTCGACCGGTTCCGAGCTGCAGATGCAGCTGTTGCCGAACCAGACCGGCCTGTACACGATCGACGCCATCCTGACCGGGGACCCGACCGTGCTCGGGGACGTTCTCGAGCATGCCGTGCTCCCCGCGCTGACGCTCGGGCTGCTCACTGCGGGGGTCTTCCTCCGCCTCGTGCGCACCAACGTGATCGGAACCCTCGGCACCGATTACGTCGACGCCGCTCGCTCGCGTGGGGTGAGCGAGTTCCGCCTGGTGCGGAAGCACGCCTACCGGCCGGCCCTGATCCCGATCATCACCGTGATCGGCCTCCAGATCGCCCTGCTGCTCGGCGGCGCCGTGCTGACCGAGACCACCTTCGAATGGAAGGGCCTGGGCTTCATGCTCTCCGAGTTCCTCAAGGCCCGGGACTTCGTGGCCGTGCAGGGGATCGTCGCCCTGCTCGCCGTGATCGTCGCCCTCTCCAACTTTGTCGTCGATATCATCGCCGCACTGATCGACCCGAGAGTGAGGTACTGAGATGAGTGACGCCACCGTGATCTCCGCCCGGCAGAAGCGCAGCGTCTGGTCCCGCCTCCCCGTCGTGCACCAGCTCAGGCAGAGCATCGGACTCCAGCGCGGGATGCTGATCGCCGGCCTGGTGATCACCACTCTCTTCGTGCTGACCGCCATTTTCGCCCCCGTGCTCGCGCCCTACGGCTTCAGCCAACTGCGCGACGCCAACGGCGCCTTCGGAGCCCAGCAGCCGCCCGGGGGCGCGCATCCGCTGGGCACCACCGTCAGCGGCTACGACGTGCTCTCCCGGGTGCTGTGGGGTGCCCAGACCGCCCTGTTCGTGATCATTGTGGCCGTCCTGCTGTCGATCTTCGCCGGGGTGTTCCTCGGGCTGGTGTCGGGCTATTTCGGCGGCTGGCTCGACCGGATCCTGGTGGTCGTCTCCGACGCCGTCTACGCGTTCCCGTCGCTGCTTCTCGCCATCGTGATGTCGATCGTCATCTCCGGGGGCAAGTCCAACCTGATCGGCGGTGTGCTGGCGGCGGCGATCTCGATCACCGTGGTCTTCATCCCGCAGTACTTCCGGGTGATCCGCGCCGAAACGGTGCGGATCAAGGCGGAGGCCTACGTGGAATCCGCACGCGTGCTGGGTGCCGGCAGCGGCCGGATCATGTTCCGGCACGTGTTCCGCAATGCCACCCGCACCCTTCCGCTGATCTTCACCCTGAACTCGTCGGAGGCCATCCTGACCCTCGCGGGCCTCGGCTTCCTCGGGTTCGGCATTGAACCGACGGCCGCCTCCGAGTGGGGCTACGACCTCAACAAGGCCCTCTCGGACGTCACCAGCGGCATCTGGTGGACGTCACTGTTCCCCGGCCTGGCCATCGTGCTCGTCGTGCTCGGCATTACGCTGGTCGGCGAAAGCCTCAACGACCTGGCCGATCCCCGCCTGCGCGGACGCCGCGCAGTCGGCCAGTCGGCCGGGATCGTCGCGCAGACCTCGGTCGTTCCCGGTGGCACCCTCGTCGCCGGCTCCGGCGGGCTCGACGGACTGGAAGGCGCCGCAACCCATCCCACCGAAGGACTCGAGGAGCGACCATGACCGACGTGCTCACCATCACCGATCTGGGCATTTCGTTCGCGACCGACGCCGGAGCCGTTCGGGCCGTTGACGGCGTCACCCTGCGGGTCGCTCCCGGCGAGGTCCTGGCCATCGTCGGCGAGAGCGGGAGCGGCAAGACCGTCACCGCCAAGACCATCCTCGGGCTGCTGCCGGAGACGGCGACCGCCTCCGGGGCCGTCATCCTCAGCAGCAAGGATGGCTCGAGCGAGAGCAACGTCATCGCGCTCAGCACAGCCCAGCTGCGGCAGGTTCGCGGCACCGACGTCTCCATGGTGTTCCAAGAACCCTCGACCGCGCTGAACCCCGTCTTCACGGTGGGTTGGCAAATCATGGAGGGCATCCGCGCGCACGGCCAGTTCAGTCGCAAGGAAGCCCGCAAGAAGGCCATCGAGATCCTCGGGCGGGTCGGTATCCCCGACGCGGAAACCCGCGTCGACTACTACCCGCACCAGTTCTCCGGCGGCCAGAAGCAGCGCGTCGTGATCGCCATGGCCCTGGTGCTCGACCCCGGCCTGATCGTCGCCGACGAGCCGACCACGGCGCTCGACGTGACCGTGCAGGCCGAGATCCTGGACTTACTGCGCCGCTGCCGCGACGAATTCGGCACGGCGATCGTGCTCATCACCCACAACATGGGCGTGGTCGCAGACCTCGCCGACCGGGTTGCGGTGATGTACCAGGGCAAGGTCGTCGAAGAGGCGAATGCCCAAACCCTCTTCCGCTCGCCGCAGAACGACTACACGAAGAAGCTGCTCGCCGCCGTGCCTCACGTGGGCCAGGGGGTCGTGCACGCCGCCGCCCGTGCCACGGCCCGCGCGGCCGACTGGGAGCAGCAGGCGCCGGTCGTCGTCGCCGACCAGCTCCGAATCGAATACCCCGGCCGGCTCGGCCGGTCCGGTTTCACCGCCGTCGACGGCGTGAGCTTCCTGATCCGGCCCGGTGAGGTTCTCGGTCTGGTGGGGGAAAGCGGTTCCGGCAAGACTACGATCGGGCGGGCCATCGCCGGCCTGACCCGGGTGACCGGTGGCTCCCTGACCGTGATGGGCCACGAGATGAACGGGTTCAAGGAGCGTGCGTTCCGGAAGTTCCGCAGCGACATCGGGTTCGTCTTCCAAGACCCGGCGTCGAGTTTCAACCCGCTGCTGACCATCGCCGACTGCGTCGCTGAACCGCTGGTGGTGCACGGTCGGGCGAAGAACGCCGCCCACGCTCGCCCGCGGGTCAACGAGCTCCTCGAGGCCGTGCAGCTGCCGCGTGCCTACGGCGACCGTTACCCGCACGAGCTGAGCGGCGGCCAGCGCCAGCGCGCGAGCCTGGCGCGGGCGCTCGCCCTGGAGCCGCCACTGCTGATCGCCGACGAGCCCACCAGCGCTCTCGACGTCTCCGTGCAGGCGCGGGTGCTGGAGCTGTTCGCCGAACTCCAGCGGGAGTTCGGCTTTGCCGCGCTGTTCATCAGTCATGACCTGGCTGTCGTCGACCTCGTCGCGGACCGGATCGCGGTGCTGTACCGAGGAAAACTGGTCGAGGAGGGCACCAGCGCCGAGGTTCTCGGTGCACCCAAGGATCCCTACACCCAGCGGCTCCTGGCCTCCCTGCCCGTGCCGGACCCGGCCGAGCAGGCCCTGCGCCGGGAGGGACTGCGCCGGCTGCGTGAGGCAGGATAGACACATGATCCGCGGCGCCGCACCGACAAGTCCGACCAGTCCGATCTCCACCAGTGACCTGACGGTCGAGTACCCGCCCCACGGTGCCAGCGGCGCATTCACGGCCGTGCGTGGCCTTACCCTGCAGATCGGGGCCGGCGAGGTGCTCGGACTGCTCGGGCAGAGCGGTTCGGGCAAGAGCACGCTGGCCCGGGTTCTGTCGGGCGCCGCGTTCAGCCACGGCGGCGGAGGCACCGGCGACGTTCGACCAGAGATCACCGGGGGAGAGGCGACGGTGCTCGGGTACCGGCTCCGCGGCATCCGTCGGCGCAAGCTGGCCCGGCTCACCTTCGGTGTAGGGCACCTCGCCCAGGATGCCGCCGACACGCTGCCCTCGACTCTGACGGTGGCGGAGATCGTGTCCGAGCCCGTGCTCGACCGAGACCGGCGCTACGACCGGCACATCCTCGACGAGCAAGTGGCGACCATGGTCGACGCGGTGCGGCTTCCGTTGTCGGTGCTCACCAAATTCCCCTACGAGCTGAGCAATGGTCAGCGTCAGCGGGTGGCGCTGGCCCGGGCGCTGGTATTCGGGCCGTCGGTCCTGATCGCGGACGAGCCGACGGCCGGCGTCGATGCCACCGTCCGGGACGCCGTGGTCGACCTGATCGGCGAGCTGCAGCGCGAGCGGGCCTTCTCGGCGCTGGTGATCAGTTCCGACCTCAGCGTGCTTCGCCGGGTCGCGGACCGAATCGCCGTGCTGCACCAGGGCGTGCTGGTGGGGCTGGGCACGATTGACGAGGTGTTCGACGACCCGTGGCATCCGTATGTCGCCGGCCTGGCTGCGGCTCTGATGGGGGAGGCGCCGGACGAGGAGAACGACGACGACAACTACGACTACGAGAGTGAATCCGACGAACATGTCATCGAAAACTGAATCCGTGCAACACCAGGCCGTTCTCACCGACGAGGTCACGCCCCTTCCGGCGCACCGACGACCGGCCCCCGGTCCGATCACCATCCTGCCGCGGCCGGAACCGGCCTTCTCCCGGGCGGTCGAGGCTGCCGGGGGAACCGTGACGGAGCTCTCCGACGAGACCCGCGGACTGATCTGGCTGGACTACGGCCGGGCCGACGAGCTGCGCGCCACCCTGCACGCGCATCCCGGCATCGGGTGGGTGCAGCTCCCCTGGGCGGGCGTCGACGCCTTCGGCGGGGTGCTGGCCGGCCTGGACCGCCCGGACCTTCTCTGGACCAGCGCGAAGGGCGCGTACGCGCAGCCCGTCGCCGAACACGCCCTGGCTCTCACCCTGGCGCTGTTGCGGGTGCTGCCGAAGCGCGCTCGGGCCGAGGGCTGGAGCAATCTGTCCGAGGGGCGCTCGCTCTACGGCCTCAACGTGACCATCATCGGCGCTGGTGGGATCGCCCGTGAGCTGATCCGCCTGCTCGCGCCGTTCGGCACCCACGTCACAGTGGTGCGCCGCAGCACCGAGCCGGTGCCCGGTGCGGCTCAGACGGTGGTGACGGACGCCCTCTCCGGCGTTCTCCAGACCAGCGACGTCGTCGTCGTGGCGGCTGCGCTCACGGGCGGCACGCGCCACCTGATCGGCCGGGCTGAACTCGAGCTGATGCGGCCCGAGACCGTGCTCGTCAACATCGCCCGCGGCCCGCTCGTCGACACGGACGCTCTGGTGGCAGCTCTGGCCGCAGGAACCATCGCCGGCGCGGCCCTCGACGTGACGGATCCGGAGCCGCTGCCGCAGGGGCATCCGCTCTGGGCCGAGGCGCGGTGCTTGATCACGCCGCATTCGGCCGACACGCCCGAGATGACCGCCCCGCTCCTGGCCGAGCGGATTCGCCTGAATGTGGGTGCCTTCCTTGCGGATGGGCGGTACGTCGGGGTCGTTGACCCTCGAATCGGCTACTGACGGTTCACGCCGATTTGGCAGATCACCAACTTTTGATAAAGTGGCAGAGCTGTTCAAGCGACATTCCTCGATAGCTCAATTGGCAGAGCAGCGCACTGTTAATGCGCAGGTTCTTGGTTCGAGTCCAAGTCGGGGAGCGAAAGGCCACCAAGGGCTCCACCCCTGGTGGCCTTTTTTGTATCCCGTTCACTTCCGTGCGACGCGGTCGCAGAAAAGGCGGCATCCGTGGAGTCCTGGCTTACCGTGAGCACCGTTCTGGCCGTGCTCGTCGTCGGGCTGCTCGCCCTCTGGCTGGTCACCCTTGTCCGGGCCCGGCGCGTGGTCTTCGACCGCACGGCGGCCGAACGGCTGCGCATTGACCTGCAACTGTCTCTTGCCGAACAACAGGGCCGGCTCGGCATCATCCGGGATCTGCAGGACGTGGCCGTGCTGTCCGTCGCGCGGCTGATCACCCGTGCCGAAGGTGCCCGCTACACGGCCGAGAGCGACCCGTCCAGCGCCGTGCGGGTGGCGACGGCATTGGTCGACGACGGCCGGGTGGCGCTGGCCGACATGCGCCGCGTACTGACGATCGTGCGCGAGGGTGAATCTGTCGCCGCCGCCCAGCCGGGCCTGCAATCGGCGAACGACCTGTTCCGGGTCATGCGTGACGCGGGCGTCACCGTGGTCTTCACCGAGTCAGGCGAGCGGTTCCCGCTCAAGCCGGGCGCCGAACTGGCCGTCTTCCGTATCCTGCAGAGCGCGCTGGCCAACACTCTCACCCATGGCGGACGAGGCACGGAGGCTCGGGTCACGATCACGTGGACTCAGGACGGGCTGCAGCTGCTGGTCGCGGATGACGGCATCCGTGCGGTGGCTCGCCGGGACAGTGCCGACGCCGCCGACTTCGCCGCGCGCACGAAGTACACGATCGACGACGACCTCAAGGCACTGAGTGCGAACGTAGCCGGGGCAGGCATCACCCAGATGCGCGAGCGCACCGCGATGTTCGGTGGCATTTTCAACGCCGGGACCGTGCCCGGCGTCGGGTTCACGGTCACGGCCATCTTCCCGTCATTGCGCTTCCACAACGGCATCCACGGAGTGGACCTCGACCGCAGCTGACTCTTTCGCCGGGCCAGCGGATCAGGCCGGGCCTACCTGGTCAATCTTCAAGGTTGTCGACGCCGGGCATCCAGCTGAGCCCGGGCGTGCCCCAGCCACGCTTGCGGGTCACCTTGAAGGCGATCTTGGCGTAGAAGTGCTCGAGGCGATCCACGTACAGGGTGCCATCGAGGTGGTCGTACTCGTGCTGGAAGATGCGGGCCAGCCAGTCTTCGGCGTGAATCTCGAAGGGCTTCTGCTCAAGGTCCACCGCGCGCAGGATGGCAGAGGGGGAGCGTAGCAGCGGGAAGCGTTCGCCCGGATAAGACAGGCAGCCCTCGACGTCCTCGTCCTCGTCGGCCTCGCCCGAGGGAACCGGGGTGATCCACAGTTCCGGGTTGATGGCCGCGCCACGCCACAGGTGGTCGTCGTCATCGAGGTAGTTGTAGGTGAAGAGCCGGAGCGGCACTCCCACCTGCGGCGCCGCCAGACCGACGCCGGGCGCGGCATCCATTGTCTCGAACATGTCCCGCACGAGTTCATGCAGATCGTCGTCGAAATCAGTGACGGGGAGGGCGGAGAAGTGGAGAACGGGATCTCCTGAAATTACTATCGCACGAACGGCCATTCTCCAAGGATAACGGGCCGGTTCTCGATAGGCTCGTTTGAGTGAACCCCGACCTGACCGACCTGGCTGCGGAAATCGCAATCAATCCGCGTCAGGCCATCGGGATTCCGCTCGCCCTGGTGGGTGCCGTGTTCCTGTCGCTGGGAGCTCAATTCCAGCATCGCGGCGTCACGAAGGTCGAGGCCAAAACGGCTGTGGTCACCGGCGGACTCAACCCGCGCCAGTTGATGCTGCTGCTCGGTCGGCCTTCCTGGGTCTTCGGCACGATAATGCTCGGGCTGGCGATCGTTTTCCAGCTCTCCAGTCTGGCCTTCGCCCCCATCATCATGGTTCAGCCGCTCGGCGCCGTCGCCCTCGTGATCACGTCCATCTTGAACTCCCGCATCACCCGGGTCCCCGTCAACCGCGCGTCGAAGATCGCGATCGCGATGTGCGTCGGCGGCGTGGCCCTTTTCGTCACCGTGGCCGCGTTCACCGCCGTGGACAAACCAGTCACCGACGGCAACCTGATCACGATCCTGATCGTGCTCGGCGTCGTGTTGTCCCTCTTCGGCGTCGCGTTCCTCAAGCTGCGTACCCGGTTCAAGGCGATGTTCTACATTGTCGGCGCCGGGGTGCTCTACGGGTTCGTCGCGACGCTGGCCAAGGTCGTCATCAACCGAACCCAGAACGGCAACTTCGAGTGGCTGACCCTGACCTGCGTCATCGGGCTTTTGCTGGCGTCGGTGCTCGGCGCCTACTTCGTGCAAAACGCTTACGCGTCCGGCCCGCCGGACCTGGTCATCGCCGGACTCACCGTGATCGATCCGCTGATCGCCGTCGGCATCGGCATCGTCGTTCTGGGCGAGATCGAACAGGCTCCGCCGTGGGCGGCTGTCGCCTTCCTCGTCGCGGGTGTCGTCGCCATCGTCGGGGTCTTCCTGTTGGCCCGGTATCACCCTCTCGCCGACGACTGACGGCGCTCCAAGCACTCCGTTCGGCGTCCGCGTGGGCGCGCCGCCCCCGGTATGGCTGTTGCAGCACCGGTTTAGAATAGGGTTCTAGAAGACCTCGTCAGCGTGCGCGCCGTCGAAAACATGATTTCTCGCCGGATGACGAACTCCGGCTCACTTACGTTGGGACAGTGTCTTTTGTCAGATTTGACCGATTTGCCGAGCGAGTCGTCCCCCCGCGAGCCGGCGAAGAAGCCTCTCCGCATCCTGATCGCGGCGGACACCTTTGCCCCCGACGTGAACGGCGCGGCCCGGTTCGCCGAGCGTCTTGCCGCCGGGATGGTGGCCCGCGGGCACGAAGTGCACATCATGGCTCCAGCCGCGTCACGCAAGTTCGGCACTTGGACCGAGGTGCATGAAGGCCAGCCGATGGTCGTGCATCGTCTGCAGAGCTGGCGCTGGTACCCGCACGATTGGCTGCGGTACGCCCTGCCGTGGTTCATTCCGCGAGAGACCCGGAAAATCCTTGATACGGTCAAGCCGGATGTCGTCCACTTCCAGTCCCACATCAACGTGGGTCGTGCCGTCACGATCGAGGCAGCGAAGCGGGGCATCCGCATTATCGGCACGAACCACTTCATGCCTGAGAACATGCTGGAATTCACCCTGGTCCCAAAGGGCCTGCACGATCGCCTCATCAAGGCCGCTTGGCGGGCTGCGAGGCGTACCTACGGCCGGGCGGAAGCGGTCACCACCCCGACCCTGCGAGCCGCCCAGTTCCTGGAGCGCTACACCGGCCTCGAGGGCGTGCTGGCAATTTCATGCGGCATCGACGCCCACAACTACTCGCCGACTTTCGCGCCACGCACCGAGAACCGCATCCTTTTCGTTGGCCGCGTGACCGGCGAGAAACAGATCGACGTGCTGCTGCGGGCCGTGGTCCTGCTCTCGCCCGACCTCGATGTGAAGGTGGAGATCGTCGGTGGCGGCGACCAGAAGCGCAACCTCGAACATCTGTCGCAGACGCTCGGACTCAGTGGTCGGGTCACGTTCACGGGTTATGTGACGGATGCCGAACTGGCGACCGCCTACACCCGCGCGACGGTGTTCGCGATGCCGTCGATCGCGGAGTTACAGAGCATCGCGACTATGGAGGCGATGGCGTCTGGATTGCCGATCGTGGCCGCCAACGCCATGGCGCTCCCACACCTCGTGCACGATGGCCAGAACGGCTACCTGTTCGAGCCCGGAAACGCTCAGGACCTCGCCGACAAGCTCACGACAGTTCTGATGGCCGCACCCGACGACCTGAACGCGCTCAAAAACAGCTCCCTCCGGCTCATCGGTGTGCACGACATCAACCGCACCCTGAACACGTTTGAGTGCCTGTATCGCGGGGAACCGGTTATCGACGCGGTCACCTCCGACGCGGCCGCCCGCGGCGCGGAGTAGGCGGGCGAGCCCGCCTTTCGAGCCTGTATCGTTGAATCCAGTGATCCACCCGATCACCACAGAATCGGTCGCACACTCGTCAGAGCAGTCGCGTCGATTGGGGCGGTAGCTCAGCTGGTCAGAGCAGCGGACTCATAATCCGTCGGTCCCGGGTTCAAGTCCCGGCCGCCCTACTGTAATATGCTGGTCAGATGGTATATTTCTGTTTTTGTTTATTTCATGTTTGAAGTCAGCTACCTATGCAGCTACCTGGGTCATTTCGTGGGCGTTTTTCAATCCCCAAAGAATGACTGATATCCGCCGAACCAGGCTCTGGAGAAACTGCTGTCGGGCCTCTTTCTTGATGAGTCCTTGGCGGGTAGAACACGGGCAGGCGGAAACGGTGACCGTTCCCGCTGCAGGGCTCTGCGAAAACGACCTCATTCCCGGATCGTCGAATTCATCGTGCAGCGACACGGCGACGTCGTCGAACCCCTGCTAAAAGGACGTATCCGTTCCTCGTAGGCCGTTGGGAACACGCGCTGCTCGCAAGTACAGATTCCGGTGGGTGGTCGATGCTGATCAGCCGGGCGGAGTCCTCGACGCCGGCCCTAGTAGTCAGGGCAAGTGTGATTCCACATCGCCCCAAACTATCCCGGGGAATCCGCTTGCCCCGTTACTTTCTTTGTAGCCCTTGATCGTGTAATCGTTTGAGGGTGTTGGCCTGTCAGGCCCGGCATGATTGTTGCCCCCAGTCGCCCATGATCCGGGGGGTGTTGTCACCGGGTTTGACTGGTATCGGGTGATCGCTGATAGGGGCTGGACCGGGACTTGTCCTAGGCCGTTCGTAACGTGGATGCCGAGACTCGATGCCGCGGTTCAGGTCAACGGAAACGAGACCTGGAACGGAGCATTCATAATCGAGAACTACGACAGCGTTGACGTCTTCATCGGCGTTGATGTTGGCTAGGGCGAGCACCACGCAGTCGCCCTGGACCGGGCCGGGAAGGTGCTCTTCGACAAGGCCCTGCCGAACGTTGAAGCCAAACTGCGGGCCCTGATCGGGAAGCTGAAACAACACGGCCAAGTGCTGTTTGTCGTCGATCAGCCCGCGACGATCGGCGCACTTCCGATCGCCGTCGCGCAATCCGAACAAGTGCTCGTGGGCTACCTCCCCGGGCTGGCGATGCGGCGAATCGCTGACCTGCACGCGGGCGAAGCAAAAACGGATGCCCGCGACGCAGCGATCATCGCCCAGGCGGCACGAACACTCCCGCACGCGCTCCGATCCCTGCAACTCGCTGACGACCAGGTCGCGGAACTCTCCATGCTCTGCGGCTTCGACGATGACGTCGTTGGCCAGATCACCGCCACGAACAACCGCATCCGCGGGCTCCTCACCCAGATCCACCCCGCGTTGGAGAGGGTCCTCGGCCCGCACCTGGACCATCCCGCAGTGCTCGATCTGCTGCAGCGATACCCGTCACCGGCCGCGATGAAAGCCGCCGGCACCCTCCGGTTTGGCAACCGCCTGACCAAGCTCGCGCCCCGGATGGGCCGCCGCCTCACAGATGAAATCACCCGGGCACTGGGCGAGCAGACCGTCGTCGTGACAGGCACGAACGCGGCCAGCACCGTGCTTCCCCGGCTCGCTGAACAACTCGCCGCATTGCGCCGTCAGCGGGCAGAGATCGCGGTCGAGGTTGAACGCCTCGTGGAGGCGCACCCTCTTCAACCCGTCCTGATCAGCATGCGCGGAGTCGGGATCAGGACCGCCGCCAGACTCCTCACCGAAGTCTCCGGGAAGGACTTCGCGACCGCCGGCCACCTCGCCGCCTACGCAGGCCTCGCCCCCGTGACTCGGCGCTCCGGAAGCTTTATCCGCGGCGAACACCCGTCCCGGCGAGGCAACAAGATCCTCAAACGGGCACTGTTCCTCTCGGCTTTCGCCGCCCTTCGCGACCCGGTCTCACTGGCCTACTACGACCGCAAGATCGCCCAGTGCAAGCGCCACAACCAAGCCCTCATTGCCCTCGCCCGACGCCGCTGCGACGTCCTCTATGCCATGCTCCGAGACGGTGACGGCGCTCACTGAAATTCCCCAGATCTGCTCACTGAAATTCCCCACTCCGGGTCGCTTCCGCACATAGAAGCGGGCCTTCCTCGATGCTGATGGTCTTCGACCACACACCAGCTTCAAGAAAGGCCCTACTCCTATGCTTTCAGAGGAGGACGACGTGGACATCCACGCGCTCAAGCGGCAAGGGATGACGATCAGTGAGATCGCCCGCCGCACCGACCACGACCGCAAGACCATCCGCGCCTATCTCGCCGGCCAACGCACCCCAGGAGTGCGTCGCCGCGCCGCCCCGGACCCGTTCGACGCGTTCGTCGACTACGTCACCCCGGCCGTGGTCGACAACGTGCGGGATCGAGTCCCGTTGCGGTGGGCGGTGCGGTCTCCGTTGCGTTCGAACGGGGCGGCACCGATGAACGCGGTCGCCCCCGCATCGATCAGTTCTTGATAGAGAGTTTCGGTCGCGACGCGGATGCGGTCGGTGACATCGGTGAGTTTGAGTTCTCCCAGCAGGTCAAGCAGGGCAGACTGGTCTAGAGCCATCGTGTGCTGTCCTTTGTGAGTTCTTTGATCGGTGCTCACTGACCATCCCACGGTGGCTCTTCACGTTGACGAAGCAACACTCAGAAGCCGGAAACCACACCACTCACAGGGACGTAACCAGGCGCAGGCGGGCGCCCCACGATTCGCCGACGACGAGGTATCCCGCCTCGGTTAGATGCTGTAGGCGTGAACGTTGAATTGGACTACCTGTATATCCGCGGTCACAATGACAGTTTTCCAGAGTGGCTTTTGACACCCGACTGCGGATACAGGGGCGCCCCCTTGCTGAATTGCGCGCCAGGCGAACGCCCGTCGGCTCAGGGTCGCGAGCCTCGGCACCTAAAATCACCTCATGACTAACCACTGCGAATTCCAGATTGCTGAGTTCGGCTTTCCGGGCGCACTTCGGGATCGGCTAATCGCCGCCATCCTGGCCGGCACGAAGACCTCCACCAGCTCAATCCTCGTGGAGTACTCAATAGAGGACGAACCGTTGCCGATCATCGGGAACAAGCAGACGGTCGTGGATTCAAACAATTCAGCGGTTGGGACCATCCAGACGGTTGCGGTTGAGATTGTGCGACTTGCTGACGTCGGCCTCGAGCATGCGCGTGATGAGGGCGAAGGATTCGTCTCCGTAGCCGCCTGGCGCCGCGGTCACGAAGCCTTCTGGCACAGTACGGAGATGCGTGAGTTCCTTAGCAACCCAGACTTCAAAGTCGATGACGAATCGCTCGTCGTGCTGGAGCGGTTCCAATTGATTGAGGTGCTCGGCCGGGCGGACCGATAGCCCTCGTACCGGCAGCCCAACTCTCTGTGGGCTCTGTCATATCGTGGAACCGGTGGGTCGTCTAGCATTGGCCACATGAGCGAGACACGAGTCGGGCAAGGCGGAGTTTTCAACTCAGAGCCCTCACGTCGTGTGAGCGTATCCATGGTCGTCCTCGGCACCGTGGCTGCCGTTATCGGACTCGTGCTCCTTCTCGTGCCGAGTGACCAAGCGAGCTTCGGCTGGTTCGCTTACGCGCCGCTCAGCAACACGACGTTCTCTCCAATAGGCCTACAACTCTCGCCACGGAGTCAGATCGGGATCGTGCTGTTCATTGTCGGGCTGGCAGTGCTCGCATTCGGTGCCGGCTGGATGCTCGGGCAACGTCAAGCTGCAAGCCAGCGACGATTGCCCGATCCGGGCAGTTCAGGCAACTGAAAGGTCCCCCTGCTTCGCCCGCGAGCCCAACGCTCCTTGGCGCTGACCGGTGGGGAGGGGTGCCCGCCTTAGGCTCGTGGGCATGACAGAAGCGCGCGCGATCGATCTGGACAAGTGGCCTCGGCGGGAGCACTTCGAGCACTACCTCACGCGCGTCGAGTGCACGTACGCCCTCACGGTGGAACTCGACGTCACGGAGATGGTGGCGGCGCTCCGCGTCGTTCCGTGGAAAAGCCATATTGCGCAGATCTGGGCTATCGCCTCAGTAGTGAATCGTCACGTCGAGTTTCGGATGACCCTCACTGGCGAGATGGTCCCGGCGACCTGGGATGTTGTGCACCCTGCATTCACCGTTTTCAACCCCGAGCGAGAGACGTTTGCCAACGTCTGGTCTCCCTTCCACGCTGACTTCTCGATCTTCCACGAGCAGGCGGTCGACGTCTTGGCTAGATACCGCAATGCCACGTCGTTTCAGCCGCAGCCAGATATGCCCGCAAATGTGTTTGACATATCAAGCATCCCGTGGGCGTCGTTCACTGGGTTCAGTTTGCAGATACGCGACAGCTGGAAGCATCTCTTGCCTATATTCACCCTGGGTCGGTACCGGGAGGCTGGGGGGCGAACCGTGATGCCTGTCGCCATTCAGGTGCACCATGCGGCGGCTGACGGTTTCCATACGGCTCGCCTTGTTCAAGAGTTGCAAGCGCTCTTTTCCGACCCGTCGTGGCTCTCCAAATAACGCTTCAGGGGCACAGAATTCGCTGCCAGGGCTTCGAGTCGACGTTGAACGGCGGGGTGCCATGTGGGAACGCCTTGCGGGCGATTATTCGTGAACGTCGGCTTTTGCTGTGCTGAGTTTGCTCACGGGTCGGATCATCGCCACGCGCGACCAGGCTTCGAGCCCTCGCGCTGCCTCTGTCTCCATTCGAGCGCCCATCGCCGGGCCCCAGTCACGTGGCAAGAACGCACGGAAGCCGAGGCGCTCGTAGTATGGCGCGTTCCACGGAACGTTTCGGAATGTGGTCAGCGTCACAGCGGGGAATCCGCGTTCCCGTGCCCAAGAGTCAGCCACGACAATCAGTTGCGCTCCGATGCCCTGACGCGCATGCTCCGGGTGGACCGTGACCTGCTCGATATGGGCAGCTCCGTCCACCTGCTCGAGGAGCAAGTAGGCGACGATCACACCGTCGACCAGCCACACAAACGCTCTATGGTCCGTGACGAAGCGCTGGAAATCCTGCCTGCTGATCGGTTGGTCATCGGCGACTATCGCCATGTTGATGTTGCGGAACATCTTGCCGGCGGCTCGCTCGATCTCAGTGATCCGGAAGTGGTCCTCGAGACTGGAAAGACGTAGCACCTTTCGATCTGGCGAGTAGCGCTTGATGGTAGCGCTAGTCCAGGCAGGTGGTAGCGCGGTTCTGACGAGGTGGTAGCGGCCCGCGCGCTGTGCCCGAGCCGCCCCCGTGTCATTCCCAGTAGGTCTCGTCAGCGCGGGCCTGGTCGTTGCGGTGCCGGCGCATGTCGATCTGGCCGAGATCGACAAGTTCTGTATCGCTTCGTGTCGTGGTGGGCGTTTCCGGTCCTACACCGGGCGGTCGGGCCGAGGCCGTGCACGCGTGTTTCGGCTAGCTCCGCTTATTGGTGAGGTGGAATGCTGGCTTGAACTAGCGCTCGCGCCAGGTCAGCGCTTCCCGCGAGGGTGTCGAGCGGAAGCGGTTGCGTGGCGAGAGCACCCTCATGCAGTACGAGGAGCTGCGTGGCGAGCGCGGTGGGAGTGGAGCAGCCCGCCGCAGTGGCGAGTTCCTTGAACAAGTTCAACAGCCAGAGCTCCGATTCGAGGCGACTCCGTGCGCGGGATGGGAAGGGTTTGGGAGTTCGGCCAGTGCATTGATGAATGCACATCCGCGGGTGTTGGTCTCACTCCAGGTGCACAGCGCATCGAAGGGCGCAGTGACGGCCTCGACCGGAGAGTCGCAGGTATCGACCGTGGTGCGGACAAGTGATCGCCAGCGCTGGTCACGTTCCTCGAGGTAGGTCGCCACGAGGTGGTCTTTCGAGCCGAACTGGTTGTACAGGGTCCGCTTCGTCACACCTGAGCGTTCGGCGATCAGATCTACACCGACCGCTGTAATCCCGCGGTTGTAGAACAGCTCGCCAGCAGCCGCCAGGACGCGATGACCAGCAGCCGTCAAGTGCTTTGCTTCCCGCATCGGACACACCTTCACCGATCGGTGTGCACTAGGTTGTCTTCACAGATCAGTCTACCGATAAGGAGATTAGACGATGAGTGTTTCCAAGACTATGCGCGCCGTCCGGATCGCAGAACATGGAGGGCCGGAGGTTCTTGAGCTGACAGAGGTGGCCGTGCCTGCTCCGAAGTCAGGAGAAGTGCTGGTCCAAGTCAGCGCCGTGGCGCTGAACAACACCGACCTGTGGACTCGAGCGGGGGCATATGGTCGTCCGGAAGACCCAAAGGCGCTATCGGGCTGGCGCGGTCCGCTCGACTTCCCGCGCATCCAGGGCGCCGATGTCGCTGGCCGCGTCGTTGCCGTTGGTGCCGATGTGGACGAGGGTCTCGTGGGCCTGCGAGTGGTCGTCGACCCAGCGATCTACGACGCGGAAGAGCCCAACGCGAATCCGGTGGGCCTGATGGGGAGCGAACGCGACGGTGGTTACGCCGAGTACGTAACCGCGCCGGCGAAACGTGTGCACGACGTGACTGAATCCCTGCTCACCGACGATCAGCTCGCCGCGTTGCCGACCGCCTACGGCACTGCGCTGGGCATGATCGAGCGGGGCAGACTGCAAGAGAAAGAGACCGTGCTGGTCTCGGGAGCGTCCGGCGGTGTCGGTATTGCGCTGGTGCAGATCGCCCGCGCGCGAGGCGCGAGGGTGGTCGCCATCAGCAGCGGATCCAAGATCGATGCGGTGCGCGAGGCGGGCGCACACGAAGTTGTCGACCGCGCGGGAGACGTTGCCGAGCAGGTCCGCGCTGCCGCCCCGGAGGGTATCGATGTGGCACTCGATGTCGTCGCTGGTGAGCTGGTGGGTGAGGGGCTGCCGCTGCTGCGCGAAGGTGGCCGATGGGTTATCGCCGGTGCGCTCGGCGGGTACGCTGTGACCTTCGACGTGCGCCGTCTCTATCTGCACAACGCGCAGGTAATCGGCTCCGCGATGCACACGCCCAAACATTTCGATCTCCTCATGGACATGGCTCGGCGGTCCGAGATCCATCCCATCATCGCCGCGACCTTCCCACTGGACCAAGCCGCTCAAGCGCAAGAAGAACTTGCCCGCAGGGGGCACGTCGGCAAGATCGTCATGCACCCTCAGCCGAGCCACTAAGGGTGGCCAGCGAGGGGTGGACATGAGAGCACACGCTTATGTTGCCGCACTGTCTCCTAATCGATTTGTGTCCTAACAGATGGGTTTCGGCACAGCTCGGATACGAGACAGATAAGGAATCCGATCTTGAGTGGCACAGTCGAACCGTGTCACTTTTGCGCGATCGGATTGGCGGAGCGCCGTGCTGCCGTTCAACGTAGCCAAGGATGATCAGGACCACTCCGGTGGCTCCTAGGGTCACGAGGAGAAGTACGCTTCCTTGAAACACAGCTAGCACGGCGAGAACGATGAGTAGCCCGCCGATCGCCAAAACCACTTGTAGGGAACCCAACCAGATTGCATGTGGCGAGCGTAGCTCGAGTACTTCTCATCGCTGTAGTACGTCTGCAAGCTTCCGATTCAAGGTTTGAGCACGGTTCTGGCTCAGAGGTCAAAGGAACCTCGTTGGCACTTCTCATGGCCATCTCGGGGCGCCCCGTCGATAAGGAAGATTTCTCAGGTGAAGGTGCCGCAACATTCGCACGAAAGCTAGAACAAGCGTCTCAATGAGCAGCCTCGTCCCGTACTGCCTTCCATCAGGAGCCCGAGCATGACAGATACTCCCAACTTCCCCGCCCTCGACATAACATTCTCGGCGCAGATCATTGCCGACAACAACAGCGGATGGCTGTGTGTCCAAATGCCAGGCTCGGCCAAGGCATTCGGCACAGGTAAAGCCGTCAAAGTCGAAGGCACCGTCAACGGCCACGAGTACGCCGCCTCTATGCTGCCCGTTGGCGGTGGCACCCACATGATGCCCATCCGGGCAGCTTTGCGAAAGACCCTCGGCAAAGGACTCGGAGACGTGGTAAACGTGCACCTGTCCGTGCGCACCGCCTGAGCAGCCTCCTGCATCCGGTTGAGGATGATCCTGCGGGACTGGGCGATCGGCCATAAAGCGCTGCGAGAAACGCGCCATTCATCGCTGCGACTCACAGAGGAAGCTCAGGTCACGTCGGTGAGACGTCTTATATCGCTAGGGTTTCGAGACGGGGTGTTGGTCGGCAATCCAGCTGCGCATGAGGTTGAGGGCGTCGGTTGAGGTCGATCCGGGTTCGGTGAAATCGCCCGGGTGGGGAGGGCAGCGCGAGGGATTCGAAGGTGATGGTCATCCCGCCCACGATTGATTGGGTGTGCATGGGTCAAGGTCCCGGTTCCTCGCGGGAACAGCGAAGACAGATACTTCGGCTGGCGCTGAGTGCAGACGTTGAGGGCTGCCAAGTGATTTCTCCGGGGGATCCCTCCGCGAGCCCTTGAGCCACGTCCTCGGCGTGAATCTCTCCACTCCGAGCGCCCTGCCGACCTAATCGTCCGGGCCGTGAGCCAAGACAGCTCCGAGCAGTGCCTCAACCTCCTCGGTCGAGGAGACCGGCTTGCCCGTCACACTGGCTCGAAGTTGATCTTCGACGAGGAACCACTGGATCATGTCAGCGGCCTGCCAGATCTGAAACCTCAGGAGTGGCCTGTCGATCTCATGCGGCACCGTGAATGAGCCGTCCGCTCGGAGATCGACGTAGAAGCCCCTCTTCTTCGCCTCGTTGTCCTCCTGGGCGAGGCCCTCCAGGTAGGCGACCAGCACACCGGGCGCGTGGGTCTTCACCAGTTCGATCTCCACGGGCTCCGGACTGCCCGGGACCTCGACGTGTGTGGTCAAGAAGTCGGTGGCCTCTATGAGTTTTGCGAGGTGATGAAACCCCTGCTTGCGCAGTTCAGTCACCTCGCGCGGCGTCTCGTCACCGTCATTCCAGGCGTTCCAGAACGTCTTGTAGACCCAGACCGCCTTGCCCACTTCCTCCTGCGCAAGGATAACCAGCGACTGCGCGCGCGGTGATGGGAACAGAGCGTCGGCCTCGATGATGATCCGTGCTGCGTTGTCCAGGAGTGCCAGCCAAAATGCTCGGGCGGCCGTCGGCGTCAGCATCGTCACATTGCCAGACTAGACGTCTGGACGACGTGCGGGGCAGGACCGCCACAGTGTCTGATGGGCGGTCGTTCCACTGAGGGGACGCATTGACTAGCGCTTAAAAGTTGCAAACCTGATCCTCAATGACCGATTCGGTTCCGAACCGCTAGCCAAGGCGTTTGCGTGTCGCAACGGGCTTCCGGGCTGCGCAAGCCGTCTCGCAACCTATTCGTCTCATAATCCATGAGATACGAGACGCAGGGATCATTTCATGGAGTCGCGACGAGCGGTGGGTAGACGCTCGAATCCCTGGGGATAAGAGATGCCTCTGCTGGCGGGGCGTGTTGTGCGGTCTAACGACTAGGTTTGTCGCTACCGGGGGAACAGCGACCACGACATGCTCGTCGGTAGAACTGGTGAAGTTGATGCGAACCTATGACGAGCGTGCCGTGTTGGCGCGGTTGGAGCCGTTGGACCGCCGGGCAAAAACCGCGTTCGCCGCAGCCTGCGCCCAGCGGCTGTTTCCTCTCTTCGAGCGCTATGCACGTGTGGTTAACCATCCTGCACAATCCCAACGGTTGGCGCTGATCCTCGCGGGCGCGTGGGGTCTTGCGTCTGGGCAGGCGGACGACATGCAGCAGATGGAGGCTGAGGCGTCGACGATGGTTCCCGATGAAGATGATGACGGCTGGGTTCTGGAGTCGGGGTACGCCCAGAACGCTGCAGCCGCCGTGGCCTACACAATCAGCACCTGGCGTAAGGACGACGCCCAGCACGCTGTTTGGGCAGCCCTGCAGATGTATGAAGTGGCCGATTACGCTTTCTGGCGGACCAAGCCGAACGCTGACGTAAACGACAGAGGCCCTGATTCGGCAGTCTTGGGGTCCGAGTTCGTGCAGACGGCCTTATCCGCAATCGACCGCGACCTCGATGCCGCTGCGTCGTCGCCGCTATCTTGGCTTGAGCTGCGCCAGCGAACCACATCCGAGGGGCTAACTTGGGCCGCCATTCTCCCTTAGGGCTGGCTGCGGTGCCGCCAAGTCTCCACCAGAACAGTGCTAGATTTCCCGCGGCATCCCGTGAAGGATATGGGTGTCGCGCAACCCTGACGTCTTGTAACCCATGGGATATGAGACGGTGGGGCTGCGGCCGAGCATCGCGGACTTAGCCTCAGTACCGTTCCATTACTGGTCAGACCCCCAACCAAAGACGCGGCCGCCGGAGCAATGGCTGTCTATCGGTTGCCTCGGTCAGATCAGCAACGAGACTCTGCAGGTTGCTCGGTGACATTGGGATAAGCGGTCGCTGGATCGTGAATAAAGCACGGTGGTGTCTGGTTGTGGTGGAAGTACGTCTGAGAATAGTCGGAGATACCCGCTGCCGTCAGCCAGTCACAATCAACGGAAAGAAGCCAGTCCATGGATCTCAGTAAGTTGGACCTCACCAATAGGCACGGAATCATCACGGGCGCGGGGCAGGGCATTGGTCGGGCACTCGCCCTCGAATTTGGTCGCCGTGGTGGTCATCTGCTGCTCGTCGGTCGGCAGTTGGATACTCTCGCAGAAACTGCGCGGCTCGTGGCCGCCGCAGGCGGAACCACTGAGGTCCTGGTTGAAGACCTAACTCAGCCTGGCGCTGTTGAGCGGATCGCGCATTTGGTCTCGTCGTGGAGCATCGTTGATCTTCTCGTCAATAACGCCGGGAATGTGCGCGCGGGCAGGCTCGAATTGACAAGCGATGCGGATGTCCACTCGATGATCGATCTGAATCTCACTGCTCCGATTCTGTTGACCAAGACCCTGCTTCCCGCGCTTCGGAAGAGCGGGAAAGAACGCGGCAGCATCCTTGTGAACATCTCAAGCGGGATTGCGCTTGTCGGTATGCCGTTCTACTCGATCTATGCGGCAACGAAAGCGGGTATTTCGCAGTTTGGCGAGTCGCTTCGCCGAGAGTTGATCGGAACGGGTGTGCATGTGGCAACCGTCTATCCCGGCGCGACCGACACGGCGATGATGACCTCACAGACCGCCGGTGCCGAGCTCGGGTGGGGACGTCGACCGCTCGACGACGTCATCACCGACCTCATCGCTGCGCTCGAGGCTGGCGAACATGAAATCAACACCGCACCGGAGGGTCGCCGCGAGATGCAGCAACTTAACATCACCGATGCGATGGCGGTGGACGCCGCCCTCGCGCCCGGCCTCGAGGCCCTTGAACTTGCGGTACGCGACCACCGCAGCATCTAGAAGACCAAGCCCCTACCGAGGGCTAGGTGTTGTTCGCACCGACCGTGCTCACAACGTCGGTGGGACCAACACCTAGCTCGAGCCTCCAACTGCTCCACCGCCAGGACCCATCATCGGTGGCAAGAGCTGCCCGCCATTCCGGATCGGCTAGGCGACGAATTGCCGCGCTGGCCGAATGACCGTCGCGAAACCCCAGGGGATACGAGACACTCGGGCCGCTGTGGAGTCTGCGAGCTCAGCTCAATGGGTCATCAAGCGATCGCACAATACCGGGTTCGGAAGGTGACATGGGTGGCCCTCCTGTAGCCGTCACTTTGGACTGTTTCTGCGTTGTTTGCGATACGGAGGCTGGATGACGGGTTGTGTGACAGTTTCTGTCTTCCTCGAGGGTGAGCCGCCTCTGTCACGCAATCGAACGTATAAATGACAGGAGTCGAGCATGCTCGTCGGATACATGCGCGTGTCAAAAGCCGACGGGTCGCAGAGCACTGATCTACAACGAGACGCACTCCTGGCCGCCGGCGTCGCTGCAGGGGATCTCTACGAGGACCAGGCATCCGGAAAGAAGGACGACCGGCCACACCTGGCGGCCTGCCTAAAGACGCTGCGCCATGGTGACACGCTCCTGGTGTGGAAGCTGGACCGGCTCGGCCGAGACCTGCGTCACCTGGTCAATACGGTGCATGACCTCACCGACCATGGCATCGGCCTCTAGGTGCTCACCGGAGAGGGCGCTGCGATCGACACCACGACGGCACCTGGGAAGCTCGTCTTCGGAATCTTTGCTGCTCTCTCCGAGTTCGAGCGGGCGCTCATCTCTGAGCGCACTGTCGCCGGGCTTGCCGCAGCTCGAGCACGGGGAAGGACTGGTGGGCGGCCGTTCAAGATGACGCCGGCCAAGGTCCGCCTGGCCATGGCCGCGATGGGTCAGAGGGAAACGAAGGTCGGTGACCTTTGCAAGGAGCTCGGGATCACCCGGCAGACGTTGTACCGCCATGTCTCACCTGCGGGGGCGCTGCGGTCGGACGGTGCGAAGCTCCTATCGAAGAAGTAGTGGTTCCACCTGGTCACTGTCAGATGGGAACCCTCAGCGGGCGGCTTTCGCCATGCTGCACCTGCCGATGGCGCACCTTCCGGGTGGGACCTATCGCTGGACGCTCGCGGATCGTGGCTCGCCCCATTCCGGCTGGTCCGCTCCCCACGGGCGGCCGATCCACCTGTAGCGATCCAGGCCGCCGCTGATGCTGATCGCGGGTGCGGCACAGGTGACGGTTCCTTCTGGCGTTTCTGCGTTCACGGTTTGGATCTCGTATGGGCCGGCTTCGGTCGGCGGGGAATGAGGCTGGGCGAGTAGCTCTTGAGCGACCCGGGCCAGTGAAATGTCGACCGTCCACCCGTGCCCGTCGAGGTGTCGACGTCGAAGTGCTGACATGATCCCGGCGGCAAGTAGGTACCCGGCGGAGTGATCCAGAGCTTGGGCTGGCAAGGCGCCTGGTCTGCCGGTGCCGTCTGCGTGAATCTGGGCGATGCCGCTGGCTGCCTGGACGATACTGTCGAATCCACGGCGCTCGGCCCAAGGTCCGCTTTGCCCCCACGCGCTCACCCGGCCGATGACCAGCCCCGGATGGCGGTCGTGGAGTTCGACCGGCGAGAGGCCGAACCGGTCAAGGCTGTTCGGCCTGTATCCCGTGACAACAACGTCGGCGTCCGTCAGTAGCTGTTCGAGGCAGTCTCGATCCGGTTTGTCGCGGAAATCAAGGAGCGCGGAACGCTTCCCTTGCCCGGTATCGAGGCTCTGCCAGGGGAGTTCCGGCATGCCAGGGCTGTCGATGCGCAAGACATCTGCCCCGAAGAACGCGAGGCTGCGAGTGGCCACCGGCCCGGCTATGACGCGGGTCAAGTCGAGCACCCGAACGCCCTCCAGGGGCGCGTGTCTGTCGGCCGACCTCAGGCTATGGAGGCCCGAGTCTCCTGCCTGCTGCACCAGGCTGATGAAGGGAGCTGCTTTCAGGGATTGGGCTTGAGGATGTCCTCTCCAACTGCTCGGGCTGCGAACCGCGCTGATGACCGCACCAGAATCTGATGCTTCATCCTCCAGATCGAGGGCGCTGCGGCGCGAAATTGCGCGAGCGACAGCCTCGGCGGTGGCGGAGCCATCCAATCTCAGAAGTGAGCGCAAAGCCGCTTCGTGATGGGGATAGTTGGCGTGAGTGCGAACCCAGCCGTCGCTCGAGGCGAAGAATCCGGACAGGGGCGCCCACGCTGGCGCGGGGTTCCCGTTCCACCGGAACAGTTGGTCACTCCGGTAGGCGCCGGCGACGAGTTGCGGCGCAATGCTCACCTGCGGAACTTCGCTCGCCTTCGGATCCCGCACTCCCATGCGGACAAGGTGCAGCAACGAGGCCATGAGCCTGGTCGCCGCGATGCTGTCCGCGGCAAGATCCCCGACAAGCAATGGCGACGAAAGCGGCACCGGCCCGGACGAACGAACACGATCGGCTAGCTCCGGAAGTTCCGAGGAATCGGAGAGAAACGTGCTGAGGAAGGTGCCCATCGGTTGCCTCCCACGCCCTCGACCGTTCACACGAGGGCGTGAAGCCAGGCGATCATCGGTGGCCCCTACTTTATCCCCACGGCACGGATTGCAATTGATGTCATGAGGGGCCGAGCAATCACGGGACGGAATCAAGATGGGGGAGAGCCTGCGTTACTCGCCAGGCCAGCCGAGGAACCCTGAGGGGCGAAACTACCGCCGAGTTGATGACGTCTTCTCAGCGGCTGCGACGATCAACACGTTGGCGCCTGTGTTTGGTGAGCTGATGGGGGCTTGGTAGGGAGCGCTCAGCGGGTTGCCCTGCGCGGTCATCCGGTGCCACAAGCCTCCGGGAGCGCCGAATGGGAAGGAACGTGCGCCAACTATTGTGAGGACCAGAGCTCGAGTTTCGACCAGCCTGGGGGCGCGCCCATTGACTCCGCAGTCAGATAATCAGAATCGGGGAAGGCCTGAATGAGCTCGACTACGCGGGCGGGCCATCCGCTATCCGGGTCAATCGAACGCAATAGGTATGCCATTACCGCGAGGGCGTTGTACAGGCCAAACACCTGCTTCGCGGTCGTTGCCTGCTTGAGATGACCCAGAAGAGGAACCTGTCCGTGGGTGGGGCGTGCTGGTGCGCTGACGAGCTTGCGGTTGAAGAGGCGTGCATGGTGGGCTGAGACGTCCCGGACGTAGTTCAAGCTTGAGATCCAGCTGCTCATTACTCTTTTTGATGGTGCCCCGTAGGCAGTTGCGATTTCGGTCGCGATCGAATTGTTCAATCCTGAGTAGAGTCGCCCAAGTTGCCCCAGCTCCAAGATTTCGGTCAGTGCCCAGATGGGCCTTTCGTCGTCGTACTTTTCGCGAAAGTGCGCAACGAATGCTTCGTCAGACTCTGCCTGCCGCGCATTGATGCGCTCGATCCACCTGCATGCGAAAAGATATTTCGATTCGTTCGATGCCGTCAAGGACGAGCAGCCGCAGGCGACGATCAAAATCTATGAGTGTGGCGGCATATTGGACCGAGGTACCAGAGCGATAGTGGTTGAGGATGCGGACCCGTCGTCGGCCTTCATCATCCACGAACGCTTCAGATTCGCGAAGCGGGTAGAGATAGCCAGTGAGGCGGTAATAGCCAACGGCTTGGAGTATCTGCCGGCAGCTCTCTGGGTCTCGCACCTCGACGCCGCGAGACGCGAGTTTGGCCATCTGGTCTTCAAGCGACAGCCACTTCTTGATGTACTCAGCCACGAGTCTCCTGGTTAAAGAAAATCAGCCCGAGCCGTGAGGCGAGCGGACTGATCGTGATGAGATCACCGTACCACAGCCAGCCTGCAGCGACTTTGAAACGGATCGGCAGCTCGTCCCTTCAGAATCGCGATCCCGGAGCCTCGAACGGAGCCCATCGCCCGGACGTGTTTCTTGGAGCAACCCTGAGCGGCCGACTTGTCTGGTTCCTGCGACTCAAGGTCGCGTCGTGGCCAATTCCTCGCGGATGAAGGATGCGACTTCGGCTGGCGTGCGACTGGTTGTGTCGATGGCAGTGGTTTCTCCTTCAAGCCAAGGCAAGGCTCTCTCAAAGTCCGGGATCCTTGAGAGACGCCAGTCCACCGCGTCGGACTCATTCACGTCCTGAAGGATTCGTCGTTCGTGTTCCTCGGGGTGAACCAGGAGGGTGAATGCGCGCATTGCCAATTCCGCGGAAGCGAATCCGGTGGTCAGCTCGTTCCAGTAGGCGTGAGCGAACACGGATTGTGGGATCACGAGATCGCACTCAAGGTCGGCTACCAACTCGATTGCAGTGGCGACGACCAGGGTGCGCCATGCCGGCCAGTCCTGAAAATCATTGACCGGGCGCCTGACGTCGAGCGCGTGACGCAGCATCTGCCCGACTGCCTCGGTATCGAAGAGAACGAAGGACTCATCACGTTCACAAAGTTCTTGAGCGACAGTCGTCTTGCCGCCGCCGAACGGTCCGTTGAGCCAGATAATCACGTTCAGACTCTATAGCTGCAGGACTCCGCCGCCGGAAGTGGAACGTCCAACGGTTACCGCGTGCGTCCTGCTCTCTCACGCTGCAGGACTGACCGTAACAAGCTCATGTCGCACCGGCGGGTTCCTTCACGGGTACTGCCCCCAACGCGGCGAGGTTTCGCGGCTTTGGGGAGGGCAGCTGCGATCGAAACCAGGACGATGAAGATTCCTGCAGTTTGCAGTGGGGCGAGGACCTCTCCTCCGATCATCAAACCGAGGAGTAAGGCCAAGACCGGGCTGAGCAAGCCGAGGAAAGCTGGAGTGCTCGCGGGAAGGCGTGCGACGCCGCGGAACCACAGGACATAAGCGAACGCGGTTCCGACCCCGGACAGATAGCCGTACCCCATGATGTTTTGTGCTGTTAGCGGCGCGGTAGGGAGACCCTCGATGACCAGCAGGATGACCAGAAGGGTGAGTCCTCCCGTGAGGAGCTGCCATGCGGTTGTGGTCAGCGGGGGTGCCGGCTGCCCCCACTTCTTGGAAAGCACGATCCCGGATGCCATGGATAGAGTGCCGGCGACGGCGGCCAGGACGCCGATAGTGTCGAGGCGTGCTTGCGCCTGAAGCACGATGAGAGACACGCCGAACACTCCGGTCATGCCGGCCGCTGCCACGCGCCAGGTCAGCTTCTCGTTGAGAACACGGGTCGCCAAGACCGCGACGACGAGAGGCTGAAGCCCGCCCACGACGGCGGCCACACCGCCGGGCAGCCGGTAGGCGGCAATGAAGAGCAACGCAAAGAACGCGCCAATATTGAGGACGCCGAGTACCCAGGACTTCCACCACCATTCGCCGCGCGGCAGCCGACGGCACAGCAGCAGGAGTAGGGCTCCGGCAGGAAGCGCGCGCAACGTTGCCGCGAGCAACGGCCGGTCCTCCGGAAGGCACAACGTGGTCGTCAGGTATGTGGTTCCCCACAATGCGGGGGCCACGGCCGTGGTCACCAACAGGAGGACTCGATTGCTAAGCACTTAGTCATAATACCTAAGTGCTTAGCAATTGCTAGTCTGGACGCATGGCGAACCATGTGGATCGAATCCTTGACCAGTGGCATTTCGAGAAACCCGATCTCGATGTCTCGCCGATGGCGGTCATCGGTCGGTTGACTCGCGCAGCAGTCGCTGTCGAATCGCGCCTGGCCAAGACATTCGCTCGGCATGCTCTGGACTCCGCATCATTCGATGTGCTCGCCACGCTGCTGCGAAGTGGTGCCCCCTATCGGATTGCCCCGATAGAGCTGGCGCGTGACGCTATGATTTCCACGAGCGCGGTCGCCCAGCGGCTGAACAAGCTCGAAACGCGCGGGTTAGTCAGTCGGGAGGCAAACCCGAATGACGGCCGCGGCACGCTCGTCGCGCTCACCGATTCCGGACGCGAACTCATTGAGGCGGCATTGCCCGACCACCTCGAAACCGAGCATGCGATCATCGCGGCACTCAGCGTCGAGGAGCAGGCGAACCTCGCAGTGCTCCTTCAACGAATCCATGAAGCTGCCAGCTCCTAACAAACGCCACCCCACATTCACGTTGTCCACAAGCCGGACCTCGACGGACGCAGTTTCGACACCAACTCGCCGAAGTTTCGACATCTCGGGGAGTGGCGGTTGGGAACGATTTGCGGGCGATTATCCGTGAACGACAGCTTCTGCTGTGCTGACTTTGCTCACGGGTCGGATCATCGCCACGCGCGGCCAGGCTTCGAGCCCTCGCGCAGCTTCTGTATCCATTCGAGCGCCCATCGCCGGGCCCCAGTCACGTGGCCAGAAGGCACGGAAGCCGAGGCGCTCGTAGTATGGCGCGTTCCACGGAACGTCTCGGAATGTGGTCAGCGTCACAGCGGGGAGTTCGCGTTCACAGGCCCAAGAGTCAGCCACGACAATCAGTTGCGCTCCGATACCCTGACGCGCGTGCTCTGGGTGGACCGTGACCTGCTCGATATGAGCAGCTCCGTCAAGCTGCTTGAGGAGTAAGTAGGCGACGGTCACACCGTCGACCAGCCGCACAAACGCCCCATGGTCCGTGACGAAGCGCTGGAAATCCTGCCTGCTGATCGGTTGATCATCGGCGACTATCGCCATGTTGATGTTGCGGAACAACTCGCCGGCGGCTCGCTCGATCTCAGTGACCCGGAAGTGGTCCTCGAGACTGGAAAGACGTCGCACCGTTCGATCCTCCCGCTCCAGCAGGACCTACCCGCAGGCCGAACGGTTTACGGGCGTGGCATAGTTGCGCTCACGCGTTCAGCCATCAAAGACCTCACCACTCGCGAAGACTGCACCTTCAGGCATCAGTTCGACGAGGGCCGCCGGGCAGTCATCAAACGTGACCCGACCCACAGAAGGCGCCACTACCGAGGAGAGGGTGGCTTCCACCCGGTAACACGTGAATACCTGGCTTGGGCCGTTGTAGTGCTTACCATCATCCGTTGGAACATCGGGTCGAGGTCCGGGCGCAATGAATACCGAAAGCTTTGCAGCAGAATCCGTCGAGGAGATGTCATAGAGGACCACACCGCCCTTCCGAAGATCGAGATCGGATGTTGATACAACCGAACCATTCCATCGCTCACCCTGCAGTGAGTCGAGGTAGCCACCCGGTTCGTTTACTGACGGCTGGTAGGGTGACGATCTGTCTCCACAGCGTGCCATCGATCCCACTGTCGTAGCCGTGGTACTCGGTGCTGCAACCAGTGAGGGAGAGTGCAATCCCGACGAACACGAAGAGAGCACCCCACCTTCGCCTGCGTGTCAGCATCACTTAGCTAGCTTCTCACTATCGATCCTCATCCAATTCCCATCGACATCAGCGAAAACGCTCCTCGTCGAACTGCCGAGTGCCACCCTCCAGAGTCCACGCCGCGGCAAACGGCATCAGGGCCTCAATGGTGGCGACCCGAACTCCTTCGGCAGTCGGGAGCAGCACCCTGATGCCTGGGTAGTAATCGAAAAGGACCTGCCTGTAACGCCCGCACGGGCCGACAACACCGCGCCAGTGATTGCCAACAGCGACGATTGTCGTGATTTCTCGCCCGCCCTGTGCACGCGCCGCGCCAAGTGCAACCAGCTCAGCGCACGGACCACCGGTGAAATGGAACAAATTCACCCCAGCGAACATGCGGCCGTCGGCGTCTCGAACTGCCGCGCCAATCGTGTGCGCACCATCTTCATCCGGCCCGGCATCCGTGTTCGCGTCAATGACCTCTCTTGCGAGCTCAACGAGCTCAAGGTCTTCGGCCGTCAGCACTGCGAGTTCAGCGTTCGGGAGCATGAGGGTAATCCTACGGATCGAACCGGATCCAACTCCTGGCTGGCATGCCCGCAAGACGGACCTTGAGCGCACACATCCACGCGATGACAGCGCGAGGAGCCCTCGCTGCACTGGGTGACCGATAGCCCGACCGAAACAGCTTCGCGATCTGGTGCGCGAATTGCGACAGCGCGGGCCGCGCATTCGTGAAGCAAAGCGATATCACCGCTCTTTTATAAGGGCTTATACGATCGAGTAAACAATCTGTTTACTCGGGGCTATATTGTTCTATTTATGGAGCTTTAGACGAATCCTTTCAAGCCAGGCGCAGGGCGGGTGCCACCAGTTCTGGCAGGCCGCTCCGACTTACTGAGTGAATTCCGTACACGGCTGTACCAGGCACGGGAAACAGGGGAGGGGGAACGGCCTTGGATCCTCTCCGGGCTCCGCGGAGTAGGGAAGACCGCGTTGCTCAATCAGCTCGGACGCGACGCGGCCGAGCTGATTGATCTTCATCAAAGTCGAGGCATCGAGCAGCAAGCCCCTGGCCGTCGCGCTGGCTAAAGAGCTCCACCTCGCACTTCGACGAGTCCTCTCAAGCTCTGACTGTGCCAAAGCGCTTTGGTCCAAGGCCGCCCGCGTGCTTCGTTCATTCCAAGTGCGTGTCGACCCGTCAGGGACCTACTCCTTCACTGTCGACGTTGAACCGGAGCGCGGCGTAGCCGACAGCGGCGATCTCGCTGTCGATCTCCAGGAGCTATTGGAGACCATTGGGCTTGCTGCGCGTGAGGCCAACACGGTTATCGTTCTGGCCGTCGATGAACTCCAAGAAGCCTCATCCGAGGATCTCACTGCTCTCAATGTCGCCCTGCATAACCTCGGTCAAGACGTCTTCCCCGTCCCGGTCGTTTTCGTCGGCGCGGGGTTACCTTCCCTGCCTGCCGTGCTCGCTGACGCGACTAGCTACGCGGAGCCCCTCTACGACTATCGTCAGATCGGTTTGCTCGACACTGCCGCGACGTCTGACGCCCTCACTGCCCCGGCACGTTTCAACGGAGTCGACTGGGAGCCTGACGCCCTGGATGCCGCGGTGACAGCTACGGGGGGATACCCATATTTCATCCAAGCCTGTGGCAGTCATGTTTGGGCTGTCAGGGCCACGGATACCATTTCTCTGCAGGACGCCCAAATCGGGATCGAGTCAGCGCGAAGTGAAGTGGAACAAGGTCTCTATCAATCGAGGTGGGAGCGGGCTACCCCGACTCAGCGGGCCTTCATGTCCGCAATGGCCATCGACGATGATGCCTCCTCATCAATGGCCGAACTCGTGACCCGGTTGCGGAAGAAGCGCACCACGGACCTCTCCGTCAATCGCCGAGACTTGATCCGGAGCGGTCACATCTACACACCAGAACGCGGTTTCGTCGCATTCACCGTGCCCGGCATGGCTGACTTCATCGGCAGACAAGGGGAGTAGCCCCGAATCATCCGCGCCGACGTCGGCACCTGCTCATGCCTGCGCGGACGTCGACACCGTCTACTTACATCCAGACTTCCGCGTCTGTAGGTGGTAACGGCCATGGGGATCCCAAGCGACCAAGCGCGTAGCTGACAATGACCAGCCTGTCGACCAATCGACCCCACCCGGGCTCAAAGTTGAAGCCGGTGATGAAAGTCGTCCCGTTGGCCGTGGGAAGGTAACGCCACTCGCCCCGACCTGCCCGGAGTGGAGAGCTTGTCGCTAGTCGTGAATCGAAGTGCCGAGGTGCGTGTTCCGTCTGGTCGTTGTCGTTCTCCCAGAGAGGTACCTGTTCCCGTGATCGTGTGGAGGAGCGTGCGGCGCTGGTAGACGAAGCGGTTGCCCCTGGTCGGTAGTGCGGCGACGGGTGTGATGCTGCTGAATCGGAGATCCCAGCGCGGATGCTGAGCCGGATCTTGTGTGAGTTGCCATACCCGATCGGCGTCGGCATTGATCTCGATCTCCACATAGATCACCTTGTCGCCCATGAGGTCAGCTTGCTACATCACCCCGGTACCTCGCCGGCTCTGAATCGCGTGTCCGAATTACCACTCGTGCCGAGTCACGAGCCGAACCTGGCGAGGCGAAAGTTCCGGTGCGTCGACCAGGCCGAGAGCGATGCCTGCTCGGCGGTGACCTAGGCTCGGGGGATGACAAGACCAGGCCAAAGCCCATTTCCCTGGATTCCGGCCGCCGTCGCCGCTGCGTCGTGGGTCGTGTGCGCCGGCGGATTCGGCTTCCTGACCTGGTTCGGTTTGGTCCCCAACGCCTTCGTGAAGCACCTCCTGCCGGAAACGATCCCGCGCAGCGTCGGTCCTAGTCGAACCTCACTGAAAAGCTGCCGCTGCCAGACCATCGGATCTGTGGACGACCCGCTTCTGACCTCTAGTAGCAGGGTGTTCCTCGCAGGATCTGAACGCTCATCAGTCGTGGGTCTCGTTTTCGAGAGCCGAAGCTGACGTAGATACGCGGCTGATTAGCTGATCTATCCCCGATTGAAGCGCTGCGCCCGATACTTTCTAGGGTGTCGGCATTCCTCCGTTGACGTTGAGTGTTTCTCCGATGACGAAACTGGACTCTCCGGAGGCGAGGAATACATAGGCGGGCGCGAGTTCGGCTGGTTGTCCGGAGCGGCCGAGTGGGTTGTCCTTGCCGTACTCGGGCAGTTTCTCGGGCGGATACCCCTGCGTCACTTGTAACGCCGTCCAGGTGGGGCCGGGAGCCACTGCGTTGACGCGGATGCCGCGGGGCGCGAGTTGCTGAGCGAGCGCCTTTGAAAAGTTGTTGATGGCGCCTTTCGTGGTCGCATAGTCGAGAAGGAACGGTAGCTGGTGGTAGGCCTCCAAGGATGCCGTGGCGATGATGGTCGAGCCGGGCTTCAGATGCGGTACGGCTGCCTTAATGATCCAGAACATCGCGAACACATTCGTGCGCATGGTGTCCTCGAATTGCTCGTCACTGATGTCTTCCAGTTTTTCGACGAAGACCTGTTTTCCGGCGTTACTCACGACGATGTCCAGGCCACCCAGCCCGGTGACGGCAGCTTCGACCAGTTCACGGCAGTAATTTTTGTCTTTTAGGTCACCAGGGAATGCGACAGCAGTACGGCCGGCCTCTTTGATCAGGCCGACGATGTGGCGAGCATCTTCTTCCTCTTCTGGCAGATAGGAGATCGCAACATCGGCGCCCTCCCGGGCGAAAGCGATGGCGACTGCACCGCCGATTCCGGAGTCTCCACCAGTGATGAGCGCCTTGCGTCCGGTGAGCCGCCCAGAGCCGCGGTAACTTGTCTCTCCGAGGTCTGGCACCGGGTCCATGTTCGCTTGGATGCCCGGCTCTGGCTGTTGCTGGATGGGTGGAGAAATGGAGGGGTAACGTGTGCGCGGATCCGTGAGGGAGTATTGGTCGGTCGCCATGATGTTCCTTTCGTGGGGCGGGGCTTTAGATCGTGGCTACAGAGCCGGAGTCGACGCGGTAGTTCGCTCCGTTGACGAAGCTAGCGAGATCTGAGCAAAGGAACGCGACCACGCTAGCCACTTCGTCCGGTGTGCCGCGGCGCTTTAGCTCTATGGATGGGCGCTTTTCATCGAGGAAGGTGGTGATCGCATCCGGAATCGAAATGCCAAGCTTGTGTGCCCGCTTCTTCATCATCGCGTCCGTCATCGGGGTATGGATGAACGCCGGTGACACACAGTTGACCAGCAACCCTTCCATGGCGTAGCTGCGAGACAAGCCTTTGGCAAGCGCGAGGACGCCGGCTTTCGCCGAGCAGTACGGCAGTTCGTCGTCGTATGGTTGCACCCCGTCCTCGGACGCCAGAAACACGAGCCGGCCCCAGCCGCCTTTGCGAAGCGACGGCAGGAAGGCGCTGACGAGCCGCACCGGGCCCATCAGGTCGACGAGGAGCGTTTCCATCCAGCCCTCGTCCGTCAGCTCATGGAAGAGGCCTTGGGCGCCGGTAATACCTGCTGACTGCACCAAGATATCGATGTCGCCGACCGCGTCAAGCACCCTGTCTCGAAGGGTCGCGATCGAGTCGACACTGGTGATATCGGCAGTGAATGCGTACAGCTGATTCGGTTTCGCGTTCAGCTGCTCGGCCGCCGCATCCAGTTTGTCCTGGTACTGATCGGTGATGACTACCGTGACGCCTTCGGCAAGTAGCCGGTGAGCGGTGTGCCAGCCGATCCCCGAGTCACCGCCGGAGACGAGCGCTATTTTTCCCTTGATACCAAGATCCATGACTTCACCGTACGCCGCGCACTCAACAATTTTCTATTCCTTGACATCGCCGCTCAACAATGTTGTGGTATTCAAGTGCGCAATGCCGTTGGAGACCCGGAGGTATTCAGGAGCACCGGCGCGATCCTGGGGGAAAGCCTCATCTGGGATGCTCGTGGGGACCATCCCGCAATGCTCTGGTGCGACATCACTGCGGGGCTCATCCACCGAAGTCCGCTGTGCATGCCCGCGGACGGCTCGGCTGACGACACGATCACGCTGCCCCCGCCTGTGGCCTCATTTTCCGTTGCAGAAATAGGAGGACGCCCGGGTTTCATCGTGTCGCTCGAAGATCGAATCGTCGTGACGGATTCCTCGGGTCACTCGATCCGAACAGTCGCAGAGATCCATCACAGTCGCCTTGGTCTCCGGCTCAATGAAGGAAAGGTTGATCCAGCGGGCCGGTGGATCACTGGGTCGATGAACCTTTTCAATGACGATCCGGTCGGCGCGTTCTACTCGGTTTCCGGTGATGGGGACGTGCGTCTGCTCCGGGGCGGTATCGGTGTCGCGAACGGGCTGGAATGGTCCCTGGACGGTCGTCGCATCTTCTTTACAGACACAAGTGTCGGCACGATCTACACGGGTGCGTACAGCGCGAACGGCGACATCACGGATGTGAATGTGTTCACCCGCGGCGCACCGCACGACGGCCTCACGATCGATACGGACGGTAACTTCTGGGGCGCGCTGTACGGGGGCGGCAAGGTCGTGCACTACAACTCGAATGGCGCTGAGGTCTTCGCCATCGATATACCGGCACTGAACCTCACCTCTGTTGCATTTGGCGGCGCCGACCTCTCCATGCTGTATGTTGCAAGCGCGCGCGAAAACCTGACGCAAGCACAGTTAGAGGCGTATCCGCTGTCCGGTAGCGTATTTGCGATTCAAACGGACACTCAAGGACGCCAACCCACTCCGTTCTTCAGTCGCGGGTGAGTTCCTCGATTGTGATTGCGGCATTGAGGAGTGCGAGGTGACTCAGCCCTTGTGGCAGGTTACCTAGAAAGGCGTTGTCGCTCGGATCGATTATCTCCGAATAGAGACCCACATCGTTCGCCAAATCAATGAGCTCGTCCATGAGCACGACGGACTCGTCATTGCGACCGACGCATGCGAGTGCGGATGCCAACCAGAACGAGCAGGCAACAAATGCTCCCTCCTCGTGGGCGGCCCCGGTGTAGCGATACGTGAGTGGACCATCGCCAAGTTCCGTACGAATTGCGTCTATCGTCGACGACATCCGCGAACTTCGGTCGAACCCGCTGGCCGCGTGGAGGAGTACGGATGCATCCAGATCGTCGCCGCCCGCCCAGGCCGTGAAGCTCTTTCGCGCTTCGGACCAGCAGTTCTCGCGTACCCACGCTGCGATGAGTTCGGATTCGGATCGCCAGTGTGTGGGGTTTCCCGGGATCTGGCCCATCTCGCAGAGGCGCGTCGCGTCGGTGAGGGCCTGCCAGCATCCCATCTTCGACGAGGTGTAGTGGCGCTGCTCGGTGAGTTCCCATATCCCGGAGTCCGACTGTCGCCAGATGTCCGCCACGTGGTTGGCGAGTGAAGCCAGCAGTAAGCCCGTATCCACATCGAGCACATTTCCGGCCTCGACGTACACACGCATGACGTTGAACAGGTCACCGTATACCCCGAGCTGCAGCTGGTTGGCTGCGCGATTACCGATGGTGACCGGCCCAATTCCGCGCCACCCCGGCACGTCAAGGGTTTCAACATCACCGGGAACAGCGCCGTCCAGTGTGTAAAGAATGTGCAACTCCGGGCCGCACTCCCTGATCGTGCGAAGCAGCCATGCGACCGCCGCGTGGGTCTCCTCGCGAAGGCCGAAACGAACGAGAGAACGCACCGTATATGCCGTATCCCGCACCCACGCGAAGCGGTAGTCCCAGTTCTTGCCGCCACGGAGGTTCTCTGGAAGCGATGTCGTCGGCGCCGCCGCAATCGCTCCCGTCGGGCTGTAGATCAGTAGTTTGAGAGCCAGAGCACTGCGCTGGACAGCGTCCGCCCATGGCCCGTCGTAGTTGAAGTCACGCGACCACAATTGCCAGCTCTCGATCGTGCGGTTCACACTCTCGTCAGTCAACTCGGGCACCGGCACATGAACCGGTTCGTTCGCGGTACCCGCAACCGTGATGAGGTGGCGGGACTTCGCCGCCGTCGTAAAGCTTCCGGCCAGTGCGCGGCTGCCACCCCCGCGCGGTCCATGCGCCAGTCCGCGCACCGCAATCGTCACGCTACCAACGCGGATGACCTTTCCGTGAATCGTCGTGTCGACCCATGGCGATGCAGTCGAAAGGCATGTACCGGGAGTAACGCGCCATCGGAAACGCACGGCACCACGGATGCCATCGACACGCCTCGCCAGCTCCACCCACGGAAGCCGGCCGGCGAATCCGTTAACGAGAGCATCCGTGACTCGGGCGACACCCGCATCCGTTGTGAAGGTGGTCTCCAGCACATTGGTTCCGGGGACATACCGGCGCGTGACGGTGTAAGTCCCCGCGGGCGCGAGCTCAATGCTGCCGCCCTCTCGTGCGTCCAGCAGCCGCGCGAACACAGGGGTAGAGTTGAGTGCCGATATGGGAAGCCAATCGATGCCGCCATCCAGTGCGACCAACGCCACCGTGCGTCCGTCACCGATCGCAGCGTACGAGCGTAAGTCCGTATAGCCATCCCGGCGTTGAGAGCTCATTCGCCTCCCACTCGTCGACGACATCCGTGAACTGAACCGCCTTGAGCTTAGCCTCGATGCACCGACGGGGCTCGTTGAGCATGCGGCGTTTTATGCCGAGCCAACAGGTCGAGGCATCCAAGCACCCCGTTGCGCTTTCGTATCTCGAAACCTATTTGTGTCGCAACCCATGGGCGGTTTTAAGGGGTGGAAGCGACGGGGGTTATTTCTTTCTTCGAGGTTAGCCTGCTGAGCAGGTCGGCTGGGGTGCGTCGGTTGAGGGTTTTGCGGGGCCGTTCGTTGAGTTCGGTGGCGACTTCGAGGAGTCGTTAGGCGCTGTGCGCGTTCAAATCGGTGCCTTTGGGGAAGTAGTGACGCAGCAGGCCGTTGGTGTTCTCGTTCGTGCCGCGTTGCCAGGGCGAGTGCGGATCGCAGAAGAAGATGGGAACGCCCGTCCCTTTCGTGATCTCAACGTGCCGTGCCAGTTCGCTTCCCTGATCGCAGGTCAATGACCGCCGCAGCATCGCGGGCATGAGATTGAGGGCGCCGATGAGCGCGTCATGGAGCGCCGTGGCGCTATGGCCGTTGGGCAGGTGGACCAAGACGACGAATCTGGTCGTGCGTTCAACGAGGGTCGCGATCGCGGCTCCTGACGCCGAGCCAACGATGAGATCGCCCTCCCAATGCCCGGGAATCACTCCGTCGTTGGCCTCAGCGGGCCGTTCACTCAACAGCGCCTTGTCGCGAATTCGACCGGGGGTAATGAGATGTGCGGCTCGCGATTTTCGAGCTGATCGCCTTCGTCGTAGGTGCCGGTGCGGGCGGACTCCGACGTAACCGCGGTTTTGCACGTAGAGGCTTTGATAGATCGTCTCGTGGGATGCCTGCAGTTCGTCCTGGCCGGCGAACGCGACTGCGAGGTCGTCGCTGATCTGCTGCGGACTCCAGCTCTTCCGCAAGCGTTCCTCAACGACAGCGGCAAGCTGCCGGACATCGAGCCTGCCGGGTTTGGGCCGGCACGCTCTGATCTCACACCGTTTCTGTGCGGCACAGGGCCGATACCTACGCGTTGCCGGGTGTGCGTTCCGGCGCAGCTCCCGACTGATCGTCGACGCGACACGACCCAGATCCTGCGCGATTGCCCTGACATCTGCACCACCCAACCTCAGATCCGCGATGCGCAGACGTTCCTCTTGGCCTAAAAAAACGTCCCGAAGACGCAACCGTCGGAACGGGTATCCGTCCGCCAGCGGCTTTGTTCCATCGAAATCCCTGTTTGCGACCCATTCCTATGGATTCACACGCGGCCGATGCCGACATGCCTTCCCAAACCCGATCCCAGAACAAGTTCTCGCGGACCTTCATGACCAATCTTGACGCCATTAACAACACCTCACTCAAACGGTGTTGCTACGACCCCTTGAAACCGCCTGGTGGCTCTTCATGTTGACGAAGCAATACTTAGAAGCCGGAAACCACACCACTCGAGGGGATGTAACCGGGTGATCGTCGTTGGTGCCGAGAACAGGTGCTTCGGCAACCCCGTGCGGTGTACGGGCTAATGTAGCCGCCGCCAAGAATGAGCACATACAGCCTCAAGACTGACGTGATCCCATCAAACTCTCGGGTACCTGCACCGACAAGTGCTCCCGGTAATGTGCTCTCGCTTGTTGACGAAAGCTGTTGGGGGGCGCAGCATGACATAGGAATCTATTTTGTCGTGCAAAACCTGCGACGTGAAAATGATTGGAAATCAGGAGGATCTCAGATGCCGAAAGTGGCGATCAATGGGTTGGGCCGAATCGGGCGGGCTGCATTAAAAATTCTGCTCGATTCAGAGAATCTGGAACTTGTTGCGGTCAACGATGTGGCGTCAATTGAGAATCTTGCCTACCTGCTGCGGTACGACACGGTCTACGGCCGGTACCACCGTCAGATTGTTGTGGAGGCTGATGCACTTGTCATCGACGGCCACCGGGTGGTTGTTCTTGCCGAACGGGACCCAGCGGCTCTGCCGTGGCGGGAGCTCGGAGTCGATCTAGTGCTGGAGTGCACTGGTGCTTTCACTCGGGCGGAGGACCTGACCAAACATATTCAGGCGGGCGCGTCGTTCGTCATCTTGTCTGCCCCGACGAAGTCCGAATCCGTCCCGACGGTTGTGCACGGGGTGAACCGGCCGGATGGGCATCCGCAGATCATCTCTTGCGCCAGTTGCACGACGAACTGCATCACACCGGTCATCGAGATCGCGACAAGGCGTCTGGGGGTGGAGCGTGCGATCATGACCACAATTCATGCTTATACCGCGACCCAGCGCCTGGTCGACTCTCCAAGTGACAATTTCCGACGTGGGCGGGCGGGTGGAGCGAACTTGGTGCCCGCTCCTACCGGTGCTGCACAGGCGACAATCCGGGCATTGCCGAAGTTGACCGGGCTCTTCGCCGGGGTTGCGATCCGCGCCCCGATCGAGGTTGGTTCCATTGCCGACATTGTCATTGTCACTTCCCGCCCGACCAGCGTAGAGGAGGTCAACGCCGTGTTCATCGAGGAGGCGAAGACGCCCCGGTATCAAGGCATCCTCGGCGTTTCGGCGGACCCGATGGTCTCCTCCGACATCATCGGCGATTCACGCGCCGCCGTGGTGAACCTTGATTTGACGCAGGTCGTGGACGGCACCCTGATAAAGATCATGGCCTGGTACGACAACGAGTGGGGCTTCACCCACCAAATGATCCGCGAGGCTAGGGCCACCCTTGGGTTACCTTCCAGCGGGGAAACATCTCCGTGACGAGAAATACACTGAGGTTTCGATGTCACCTTCCATAGGGTACGTAGCCCGATCAGCGACATTGGGACTTTAGGGCAAAGTCGTTTGGCTCGATTACATCCGCTGCAGCCTACTTATTTCCGGCAAGTGCGAACGGATGGTGCGTGAGGACGGATTGAACGGTCACCTCGAACCCGTCGATCTTCGAGAAGGTGATCGTCGGCTTAACCGACTGTAGTCACGCGCTGACTCGGGCTCACACCGAGTCGTCAGCGGATGCTACGGCCTTGACTCCCAAATTCGTGTATAAGATTCGGGTCATCATCGATCTGCGGCGGGCGGCGGACCTGCGACGAGGCGTGTATGAAGGCACGGATGCTGGCGACGATACGTGATGGAGGTAGCACCCGACCTGGCCCACAACACCGCGGGAACGGGCGCACTTACCGCAGCGGTTATGGGCCGCGGCCGACCGGCCCAATCCGATGATCACGGAGGGCATCCCGGCGATCCGGCGGTTGATCGGTCAGGGCATCAGCGTGAACAGCACGCTGCTGTTCTCAACAAAAGTGTACGAAAACATGGTCGATGCATACCTGTTCGGAGTGGAGGACCGGTTGGTCGGCGGCGGGGGAAGGTCGGCATCGCCAGCGGGGGCGCCGCCTATGCCGCTTCACCAAGCTCGTCATCAGTGAGCGCTAACTGGCCTTGACCCCGGAGAGTGGACACGGGTTAGGCGGCGAGTTGGATCTCTGCGGCCTGGGACGTGCCGGTCGTCAAAACCAGCTTCACGGCCTCGTCTTTGTACTCAGGAGTGAACTCCCGACGTGATCTTGCCATAGTGAACATTCTCTCTTGTGAGGTGTCCACTCAACGGGGTCAGGGCCAAAGGCACTGTTCGAGACAACGGCCGAGGTCCTCACTGGGCTGGAAAAAGCCTTTGCAGGCTATGAGGAAGAGACCGGAGACGCTTGGCGTCGACAGTAAGTCAGTTCAGGCCGGGATGAAGCCATTCCACCCGGTCGTGGATGGATGTTAGTTCAGCAGAGCGAAGGGGGCGCACCCGTGGGTGCGGCCCCTTCCGCAACATGTGGGATCGATCTCAGTTCGCAGGGGTGATGGAGGCCGGTCAGTCTTATTTAGCTTCGGTATAAAGCTAGCTTCGACGGTGATCGACTCCCATGTAGCCGGATATCGGCAGAGTTTGGCCGCTTCCGTGTCCATGTCCATGTCGGGGACAATCATCTACGTGCGGGCAGATCCCGTCAATCTGGTGCTGGCAGTTTAGCGGTTGCTAAGCTCACGACATGACGCCCGGACTGGAAGAGCAGAATGTTCCCGCCCCCGATCGTGGGCCGGGGGGGATGCGAAGCTTCCGTTCGGAGCTTGACAGCACGCACTACACCGCGGTCGACGAACACTGGGCAGGCGGTCTCCCAGCCCAGTACGGTGTCGCTCCGCGGGTGCGAATTGGTAAGAGCAAGTGGTTCAACCTGTTGTGGTTGATTCCAATCGGCTTGGTGCTCCTGGTCATCGGCATCGCGGTAGCGAAGGGGATACGCGAGCTCCCTGCCGTGCAGGATTTCATTCAGCAGTATCCTGGCGAGTCTGAGCTTCCGGAGAACGCGCCGGTGGGTTTCCCTGCATGGCTGGGCTGGCAGCACTTCCTGAATGCTTTTCTGATGATCTTCATCATCCGCTCCGGCGTTACAATCATCGCCGATCACCCGCGTTTGTACTGGTCCAGACACTCCACACCGGGTAAAGACTGGTTGCGTATGCAGAAGCCGGTGCCGAGTGATCCGCTGTATACGTCGAAGCAGGAATCGATCACCTTGCCGGACGGCGTCGGCTTGCCGGGGCGTCGTCACTCCATCGGGCTCGCCCGCTGGTGGCACCTCGGCGTTGACACGTTGTGGTTACTCAACGGAATCGTGTTCTACGTTCTGATCTTCGTCACCGGCCAGTGGATGCGCTTGGTCCCCATGAGTTGGGACGTCATCCCGCATTCCATTTCGGTCGCAATCCAATATCTGTCGCTAGACTGGCCGACGGAAAACGGCTGGGTCAACTACAACGGTCTGCAACTGATCGCCTACTTCATCACCGTGTTCATCGCCGCTCCGGCCGCTCTCATCACCGGGCTCGGGATGTCACCGGCGTTGTCGACCAAATTCCGGACCATCAGTTCGGTCTTCAGTATCCAGGTCGCACGATCACTCCATTTCTTGGTGCTCGCCTGGTTCGTCATGTTCATCATCATCCACGTGACCCTCGTGCTGACCACCGGCGCCCTCCGCAACCTCAACCACATGTATGCGTCACGGGACGACAGCTCCTGGGGCGGGTTTTTGATCTTCGCCGCCTCGATGGTGGTCATCATCATCGGCTGGGTGGCGGCGACACCGTTCACGTACCGGCATCCGCGTGTGGTGCAGAAGGTGGGGTATGCGCTGATCGGTCCCGCGCAGCGGTTGTTCGAGCACATCGATTCGAAGCCGGGTCAGTACACGGAGAAAGATATCTCTCCCTATTTCTGGCATAACGGTAAGTACCCGGAATCGGAGGAGTACAAGAAGCTCCAAGCTGGCACCTTCACGGATTACAAGCTGCAAATCGGTGGGCTCGTTGATAATCCGGTGGAGTTGGACCTTGAGCAATTACGGGCGCTGTCACACCACGAGCAAATCACGCAGCACTTTTGCATTCAGGGCTGGTCGGGTGTCGCGAAGTGGGGCGGCGTCTCAATGCAGACCATTCTTGACATCGCGAAGCCGAAGCCGGAAGCGAAGTGGGTGATTTTTTACTCCTTTGCGGTCGGTCCTGATGGTGGGATTTACTACGACGCTCAACCGATCGAGCAGATGAGTTACAAACTGACCATGCTGGCCTATGACATGAATGATGAAACGCTGTCGTTCGGTCACGGTGCTCCGCTGCGGTTGCGCAACGAGGTGCAGCTCGGTTTCAAGCTGGTCAAGTGGATTAAGGGCATCGAATTCGTCGAAGACTTCTCCGAGGTCGGCGGTGGTCTGGGTGGGTACGACAACGACCATGAGTTCTTCGGCTATCGGCAATCCATCTGACATCCCACGCACTGACCGACAGGTCGGAACAACTTACGATTGGAAGTCGGCTAGCTACAGGTCGGGGCCGAAGACTTCGTATTGGATGTCTTTTGCGGGTAGAACTCGGTCTTGAGCGTGGCGAAGAAACTTTCCGCCATTGCGTTGTCCCAGCAAATTCCGGTGTGTCCCATCGACCGGGTAATGCCATGTGCGGCAGCGAACGCGGTGATCTGCGCTGACGCGTATTGGGCGGATTCAACCGGTGGAAGCAACACCGGTGTTTGCGATGAAGAGTAGCTCGTTCATCGCTTCGGCTGGCGTCTTGAATCCGAGTGTCTTACGAGGGCGTTCGTTCAGGGTCTTGGCGACGCCTTCGAGATCGACGAGGGCGTAGCGGGTGAAGTCGGTGCCTTTGGGGAAGTACTGGCGTAGTAGCCCGTTGGTGTTCTCGTTGCTGGGCCGCTGCCAGGGCGAATGGGGATCAGCGAAGTAGATCGGCAGTCCTGTTTGGATGCGGAGTCGGGCGTGTTGGGCCATCTCGGCGCCCTGGTCCCAGGTCAGCGACTTGCGCAGGGTCGCGGGCAGGCCCGTGATGGTCCGGGCGATCGCATCACAGACGGCATCGGCGCCGTGTCCGGCCGTCGCTGGCCCGTTCTTGGCCTGCGCGCCGACCATCTTGTGCTTGCCCATCGGAGGCAGGTGCAACAGCATCGTGAACCTCGTGGTGCGTTCGACGAGGGTCCCGATCGCGACCCCGCCCAGCCCGACGATCAGGTCCCCTTCCCAGTGCCCGGGCACGACCCTGTCGTTGGCTTCCGCGGGTCGGGCGGCGATCATGACCTCCTCTGTCAGGAAGCTCTTGCCGCGCTTGGCACGGGCCCACGGCACTCGCAGCGCCCGACCAGTCCGCAAGGCGGTGGTCAGCTCGCGACGCAGCGCGCCACGATTTTCGATGTAGAGGGCCTGGTAGATCGCCTCATGCGAGATTCTCATGCTCCCATCGTCTGGGAAATCAACTTTGAGCCGACCGGCGATCTGCTCCGGACTCCACGCTGTGGACCAGCGGCGATCCTGGCGTGGCCCATGACGACGCGCGTTCCACGCCCTGATCCCGGGAGCTGCAGCGGGCGTGCCGTCAGCGCGCGTGACCGTTCCATCCAACCGAGACTGCACGTACTCGCGCAACCGGGGGCTTCCCGCGAGCTTGGCGGTCTTGGGTCGGCGGGCACGCCGGTCGCAGTGCCACTGGGCGCTCGTGGCACGGTATTCAGACTTGCCGCCGCGCGATGCCGCGTTGCGCCGCAGCTCACGTGAGATCGTCGACGGGGATCGGCTCAACGCCAGCGCGATCTCACGAACTCCAGCGCTCTGGGCCCGCAGGATCGCGATCTCCTCACGCTCGACGAAGGACAAGAATCTTCCTGAGAGCGGTGCCTTGCTGACGTCTCGCATCCCGCCAGCGTGACGGAAGAAGCGAGTCCCGACCGGCGCCGACACGCCGGCCCGCTCGCCAGCCTCCTCGCTCGAGACACCCTGCCCGACGAGGTCCCAGAAATCCTGCCGGTGCTCCCGGCGCCACGCCGGCGGTCGGCCCGGCGACCGCATCGGCTCCCGCCCGAGTTGCGTGGCCATCCAACCCTTCGGACGTCCCATATTCCACCTTCATAATCGAGGTGTTGCTTCCACCGGTTGAATCTGCCTTGGGTGCCGCGATCGGAGTGGAAGATCACCTGCTCGGGCCGCTTACCGCGGAGAGCCATGGCCATGACCAGGGCGTCCTGGATGAGGTCGGTGCGCATGTGGTCGGCGATGGCCCAGCCGATCACGCGGCGCGAGTGCGCGTCGATCACGGTGGCTAAATACAGCCACCCTTCCCAGGTCCTCAGGTAGGTGATGTCGCCCACCCAGACCTGGTTCAGAGCCCCGGTGTCCCACTGCCGTTTGACGGCGTCGACCGGGTAGGCGTCCTCGGCCTGGCTGACCGTGGTGGTGCGCCAGCGTTTCGGGCTGATGCCCACCAAACCCAAGCGGCGCATGGTGCTGGCCACGGTTTTGCGGGAGATGATCTCGCCATCGGCGCGGAGGTCGGCGAGGATCCGCGGGGACCCGTAAACCACGTCGGAATCACCGTGGAAGAAGGTGACTTTCTGCTCGATGTGCACCCGCCGGATCGACGCCGGCGATGGTGCCCGGTCGATCCAGGCGTAGTAGCCAGAGCGGGAGACCTCGAGGAGGCGGACCATGCGGGTGATGGTGAAGTTGGTCTTCTCCGCCAGCATCAGTTCGAACGCTTTCCGTTCGTATCCGACGCTTCCTGGGCGAAGAAGATGGACGCATTTTTAGAAACGCCCTGTCCATCTGCAGGTCCGCGTTTTCTTTCCGAAGCCGCTGCAGCTCGGCCCTTTCGGACTCCGTCACCTCAGTCTGCCCAGTCTCGTTGCGAGCCTTGAACGCGGTCACCCACCGGCCCAGTGTGGCCTCGTTGACTCCGAGCTCGCGGGCAACGGTCGCGACCGCTCTGCCGGTAGTGATGACCAGCTTTACAGCCTCGTCTTTGTACTCAGGAGTGAACTCCCGACGTGATCTTGCCATAGTGAACATTCTCTCTTGTGAGGTGTCCACTCAACGGGGTCAGGGCCATCTCGCTCCCTGGTCCCAGGTCAGTGACTTGCGCAGGGTCTCGGGCAGGCCGGTGATGGTCCGGGCGATCGCATCACAGACGGCATCGGCGCCGTGTCCGGCTGTCGCTGGTCCGTTCTTGACCTGCGCGCCGGCCATCTTGTGCTCGCCCATGGGAGGCAGGTGCAATAGCATCGTGAACCTCGTGGTGCGTTCGACGAGGGTCCCGATCGCGATCCCTCCCAGCCCGATGATCAGGTTCCTGCAACCGTCCTACCGCGCTCGGCCAAACAGCTCGCCGCTCTGCGCCGACAACGGTCCGACATCGCCGTCGAGGTCGAGAAGCTGGTGAACGACCACCCTTTTTCCCCCGTCCTGACGAGCATGCCCGGAGTCGGCGTCAGGACCGCAGCCCGGCTCCTCACCGAGGTCGCCGGCAAGCATTTCGAAACCGCCGGCCACCTCGCCGCCTACGCCGGCCTCGCACCAGTAACCCGACGTTCCGGATCATCAATCCGCGGTGAACATCCCTGGCGACGAGGAAACAAGATCCTTAAACGCGCCCTGTTCCTCTCCGCCTTCGCGGCCCCGCGAGACCCCGTCTCCAGAACGTAATACGACCGAAAAATCGCCCAAGGCAAACGCCACAACCAAGCCCTCATCGCCCTCGCCCGACGGCGGCGTGATGTTCTATTTGCGATGCTGCGCGACGGCACCCTCTACGAAACCGAACACCAACTCGCCGCTTGACAAAAATATAAAGGCACCCCCCCCCCCGATCATCAACGACTGGGGGCAACGACTATGCCGGATCCGACAGGCCAACACGTATCCAGTTCACACCTTTTGGGCCTACGAAGAAAGTATCGGGAGGGGGGGCATGCTTGTTGCTGGGTACGGCGGAACGCGGCACGCCGAAACCACGCTTCGCTTCGCCCCTCGGCTGCCTCCCGGGCTCACCAGGCTCGCGTTCGGACTGCTCCTGTCCGGGCGAATGCTGCGGGTCACGGACACCGCCACGGCCGCCACGTACTCCACTCTCGATGGCGTGCCGGTCCAACTCGTCCACCACGGCCAACCGGTCACCGTTTCCGCTGGAAAACCGGTGAGTGCGCGATCCCCGCCCCAGCACAACTCGGCGCCAGACCGACTCAACCTGACGGGCGTGATCCGCGGCGTGCCCGGCCGACAGGGTCGTGATCGACTTTTACGCCGGGTGTGTGGTTACCACTCGTAGATGCGTTGGACTATCTCGTGCCGCGGTGCCTGCTCGGGTCCCGGATAAGTGACCACGATCGGCACGTCGTCGGGACCACGGCCCTCGACCATCCTGAATCCATCGATGGTTTGGCTTGTCACGTGTGGTGACTGCGCGCGGAGTACCCGTTCACATCGTCGAAGTTCTTCTTCGTCCTCCGCTGTCCAGATCAGGTATTGGATCCCGACGGGACCGAGGGGATGCTCGGCGCGCGCTCCTATCTCGCGAAGGTTCAGCTCGCCGTCGTCGGCGCCGACCAGCAGCGCGGCGCTGTTGTTTCGAACCGTCACGTCGAAGCCGAGTAGTTTCTTGTAGAACAGCACTGATCGGTCGAGTTCACGTACAAACATTACTGCTGACGACAACCTCACTCTGCGCGCCTCCGGAAGTTGGCCGTGTCTGGGAGGCGCATTATCGAAACCCCATTAGTTCTCGGGCAGCGGCGACGATATGGCGGGCTGAGATCCCTGCGGCGTCGAGGAGTTCGGCCGACTCACCCGACATCGGTAGCTTGGCGACGCCGAGGAGTTTGACGTGCAGTTGTGGCACCTCCGCCTCAGCCAGAGCCTCCATCACCGCAGCCCCGATGCCGCCCTGCGGATAATGGTCCTCCACCACAACCAACCGTCCCTTCGTGATGCGGCAGGTGTCGATCAGGGTGTCCCGGTCGAGGGGTTTGATCGAGTACAGGTCGATCACCCGTGCGGCGATGCCGGACTGAGCGAGCTCCTCGGCGGCTGCTAAGCATTCGTGCAGGGTGACTCCCGCCCCGATGAGTGACACGGTGTCGTCGGCCCCAGCCCAATGGACCTTGCACCCGCCGAGGGGGAACTGCTCCTCTTGTCCGTAGATGACCGGATAGGCCCCACGGGTTGCGCGTAGGTAACTGATGCCGTCCGTGTCGGCCATTATCTTCACCAGCGCCGCAGTCGAGGGTGCGTCGCTTGGATACACCACAATTGAGGTGTGGATGGCCCGCATCGCCGCAATGTCTTCCAGCGCCATCTGGGAGGGCCCATCCTGGCCGATTTCAACGCCCGCGTGAGTGCCGACGAGGCGAATGTTCGCCTCCGACAAACCGGCCATCCGAATGAAGTCGTAGGGTCGGGCGATTAAGAAAGCTGCGAAGCTTGACGCGAAGGGGATGTATCCGCGCACCGACAAACCCACCGCGGAGGCGATGAGCTGTTGTTCAGAAGTGAACATTTCAAAGAATCGTTTCGGACAGACCTCCCGAAACTCGCCGGCATGCGTGGAGTCGCCGACCTCACCGTCGAGGACAACTACCTCCGGGCGCACCGCCAACGCCGAGATCGCGGCACCGAAAGCCGCGCGGGTGGCGACTTTCTCGCCGATCTCCCAGGTGGGGAGGGTGACGGCGACGTCCGGGTCGGGGACGATCGCCGATGTGCCGGCTTCGGGGACGGCGGTAGTGATAGTCAACCCGGTCACGCCACCCAGAGCAGCGATAGCCCGCTCCGCCATCTCCTGCGGCAGGGCCTTGCCGTGCCAGCCGTTTTTGTCTTCAATCTCGGGCACACCTTTACCTTTGATCGTGCGGGCCAAGACCACCGTCGGCTGCTCCGGATGGGACCGGGCCTCGGTCAGTGCCGCGTCGATCGCGGCGACATCGTGTCCATCGATCACGAGGGCACGGGCGCCGAACGCTTCGACCCGTTTGGCATACTTGTCCATGTCCCATTGCAGCTCGGTAGGACCGTCCTGGCCAAGCCGGTTGACGTCGACGATGGCCGTCAAGTTGCCGAGATTGTAATAACTCGCCTTGTCGATCGCCTCCCACATGGAGCCTTCGGCCATCTCGCTGTCCCCGCAGAGCACCCACGCCTGGTATGGCAGCTTGTCCAGGTACCTTCCGGCAAGACACACCCCGACCGCATCCGGTAGGCCCTGTCCGAGAGAACCGGTCGCAACATCCACCCAAGGCAGGATAGGCATCGGATGCCCCTCAAGACGAGAACCGAACTGGCGGTAGGTGTTCACCAACTCGTCCTCATCCACGACGCCCACCGCACGGTACATCGAGTACAACAACGGCGAAGCGTGCCCCTTCGAAAAGATCAGGTGGTCATTGGTCGCCTGCTGGGCGTTGGCCCAGTCATACCGCAGGTGCCGAAGAAGCAGGACCGACATCAGATCGGCCGCAGACAACGACGAGGTCGGATGCCCGGAACCCGCCCGGGTGCTGCAGCGGATGGAATCCACCCTCAACTGGGTCGCCAACGCACGCGAAAGATCCACCTGTTCGGTGCCCATCTTCGAGGTGTTCGGAGTGTGAGTCGTGGCCATGTTAACTGTTCCTTCGTCCCGTACGTCGGTAAAGAAATCAATGCAGTACCGTGATGATAATCCGCACAACATGGCTTTGCCACAGTGCACTTCAGATGAGTCCCGTCGTGACATTGATCTGAACCGCTCGTGAGCGCAGACTACAAGTCAGAGCGGAAGCGGGCATTGTCATGGTGGACAGGATCGGCGACATCTGGGGTACCAGGACGCCCTTTGCCCGAGGCGAGAAATGGCCGGTGCGCGTCGATCAGAAGTTGGCCGATGGCCTCGGCGACGACGACGTTGATCGCTGGGTGCAGTCGGCCTGCACGCTATGCAGCAATGGCTGCGCGTGCGACATCGCGGTGAAAGACGGGCGGATGGTCGGCGTGCGCGGCCGCGCCGTCGACATCGTCAATCATGGGCGACTCGGGCCGAAGGGCCTTTTCGGCAGCTGGCAGGGCATGTCCAATGGCGACCGGCTGACTCGTCCGCTCATCCGGATCGGTGGCGAGCTGGTCGAGACTGACTGGGACACGGCCATGTCCCGGATCGTCGAGCGAAGCAGGCAGCTTTTGGCGGACAAGGGACCGCTGAGTCACGCGTTTTATACCAGCGGCCAACTGTTTCTCGAGGAGTACTACGCGCTGGCGATTCTTGGCAAGGCCGGCATCGGCACTCCGCACATGGATGGCAACACCCGGTTGTGCACGGCGACCGCCGCCGCGGCGATGAAGGAGAGCTTCGGCGCGGACGGCCAGCCCGGCAGCTACGTCGACATCGACGAGTGTGACGCAATGTTTTTCTGCGGCCACAACATGGCCGAGACCCAAACGGTGCTGTGGGCGAGGGTGCTAGACCGCATCGCCGGGCCGGACCGGCCGCGCATCGTCTGCATCGACCCGCGCGAGACCGAGGTGGCACGATTCGCGGACGTGCACCTCGAGGTGCGTCCGGGCACGAACCAGGCGGTGATGAACGGCCTGATCCGGGAACTCTTCATGAACGGATGGATCGATGAGGAGTACATCGCGGCGCACACCATCGGCGTCGACAAATTGCGGGCCGTGGTGGAACCATGGACCCCGGAGGCGGTAGCGGACACCTGCGGTGTCTCCGCCGACGACGTGCGGGAGGCCGCGCGTATCTTCGGCACGAGCGAGCGGGTGCTCTCCACCGTTTTACAGGGCTTCTACCAGTCGGCGCAGGCGACCGCAGCATCCTGCCAGGTGAACAATATGCACCTGCTCCGAGGAAAAATCGGCACCGCGGGGAACGGGGTGCTGCAGATGAACGGCCAGCCCACCGCACAGAACAACCGAGAGTGCGGGGCGGACGGGGACCTTCCCGGATTCCGCAACTGGGAGAACCAGGAGCACGTCGCCGAGCTCGCGACACTGTGGGACATTGATATCTCGGTCATTCCGCACTGGGCACCCCCGACCCATGCAATGCAGATCTTCCGCTATGTCGAGCAGGGCAGCATCGAGTTCCTCTGGATTTCGGCGACGAACCCGGCGGTCTCGATGCCGCAACTGGCTCGCATCCGCGGCATCCTCGGCCAGGAAAGCGTCTTCCTGGTCGTGCAGGACCTGTATCTCACCGAGACGGCGAGGTACGCCGATGTCGTGCTGCCTGCCGCGGGCTGGGGCGAGAAGACAGGAACCTTCACCAACGTGGACCGTACGGTGCATCTCTCCGACAAGGCCGTCGAGCCGCCCGGTGAGGCAAGGAGCGACCTCGACATTTTTCTTGACTACTCGGCACGGATGGATTTCCGCACGAAGTCGGGCGCGCCACTCCTCGACTGGGCGGGGCCCGAGGATGGCTTCCGCGCCTGGCAGGACTGCAGCCGCGGGCGCCCGTGCGACTACACCGGCATCAGCTACGAACGACTTCGCGGGGGAAGCGGCATTCCCTGGCCATGCAACGACGAGCACCCGGACGGAACGGTTCGACTCTACGGCGACGGCGTCTTCCGCACCGAACCCGACGATTGCGAAACGTTCGGCCATGACCTGCTCACCGGCGCGACGGTCGGCGAGCAGGCGTTCCGTGCGCTGGAGACCCACGGTCGGGCCCTCTTCAGGGCTGCAGCCTACGCGCCACCACACGAAGAGCCGGATGCCGACTACCCGTTGCGATACACGACCGGTCGCACGGCCTACCAGTTCCACACCCGTACTCGAACCGGTCGCGCCCGGCAGTTGAACAATGCCGCACCGTCGGCGTGGATAGAGGTCTCGGTGCCGGATGCTGGCCACCTCGGTATCTCGGAGGGCGACCTTGTCCGGGTCACCTCCCGCCGCGGCGAACTCGTCCTGCCCGCCCGCGTCGGAAATGTGCGCGAGGGAACAGTATTCGCTCCGTTCCACTACGGCTACTGGGATTCCGGTCGGTCCGGCCCCGACGGCCAACCCACCGCAGCCAACGAACTGACGGTGACCGAGTGGGATCCGGTATCCAAGCAGCCCCTGTTCAAAAACGCGGCCGTGCGTGTGGAAAAGATAGCGGACGGTGCCGGGCCGTCCCCCGCCCCAACCACCGCCGCATCCCGACCCGCGGATCCCCGCGGCGTGCCGGTCACCGACGGCGGTGGTGACGCGGAGGCGCACGAATCGATACCCCCGATTGAGCCGCCTACCGTCGCAACCGGGCAGGGAAACTGATGCTGTTACCCGTGTACCTCGGCATGCTGGCGACGGCCGAGCATTCCCTCGCCGACTCATTCCGCCAGGTCGCGGCAGAACACGGCAACGAACCGGACGTACTACACCTCTGCGAGGCCCTCGCCGCGCAGTGCGACCAGCACGAGAAGGCGCTCGCCCCCGCAATCGGCCGCTATGGCGAGCGGCCCGACGACGAACCGGAACGACTCCATGCCGACGCGGTTCTGTCCAGCCGCAGCGGCCCCATCGGCTTTCTTCGAGACCTGCAGGACGTCTACATTCTGGCCAGCCTGGTCGACGTCACCTGGACCGTGGTCAAACAGGCCGCCCTCGGGCTCCGCGACAGTGAACTCGTCGAGATCATCACCCGATGTGAGGGGCAGACGAAGGTGCAACTCGACTGGCTTAGCACCCGCATGAAACAGGCCGCCCCGCAGGCACTCATCGTGGCACGCTGACGACGACGCAGCCTGGCGGCCGCGACCGCGACCGCTACAACGAAGTGCGCCAGCGTTGCGGCCAGCGTAGTGCCCCAACCGACAGAAGCACCGATCGTTTCCGGCCTGCGTGGCTGCTTCGTATCCGCCGGCGGCGACGAGCGCCGGGACAGTAAGTAAAAACGAGAGCCGGGTTGCGGCGACATGCTCGAGGCCGTGGAATACTTTTGCGCTGATCGTCGCGACCGACCTTGACCCACCCGGAATTGACGCGATGCATTGGAGGAGCCCGGTCGCGATCGCGTCATTTAGTAGGATCTGCTGTTTCGACCGATTCTGGTGAGCGGCCCACTCCGCCCACCACATCACTACGATCCAGCGGAGCAGTCCCTCGACATCGACCCAGAGATGTGCCGACCGATGATCGAGAAGGCATCCTCACTGAGTCCAGGCGATCGGTTGTCTGCAGGGCCGGTGCGGAGTACCGTAGTAGTGCTACCGCCAACGTCGGAAGAGGGTGTTGAAATGGGCTTTGATCAGTACCACGAACCTGCTGGGGAGCTGTCCGCGCAGACCCGCACCTTCGCCCGGATGTGCGCGAACCTGACCGAAGAAGCTGAGGCCATCGGGTGGTATGAGCAACGCATTTCGCTGGAGCCCGATGCCACCTCCCGCGCCATCATGGAGGACTCGCTGGGTGAGGAGTTCAAGCATTTCAGCATGGATCTGGAGTTCCTGATGCGGGCCAAACCGTTGTGGCGCGAGACCGCCCGCGGCATCCTCTTTCAGGATGGTGACATTGTTGAGAATGGTGAACGATCGGAAGCTGCGGCTGCTGAAAAACATGGTCGGGCTTCCGATACGCCCGGCGGGGTAGGTTCGATCTCATCCTTAGGAATCGGCAGACTGAAGCGAGCAGAATCATGAGCATGAACCATTTACTGCGGACCCTCGCTCCGATTTCTCATGACGGCTGGCAGCTGCTAGATAAAGAAGCGAAGGAACGTCTGACTGTGACGCTCGGTGCGCGGAAGGTCGTGGATTTCTCGGGCCCTCACGGGTGGTCATACTCGTCCACCAACCTGGGGCGGACCGAAGCTGTGGCAGACGTCCCCGTCGTCGGCATCAGTGCATGTCGCCGTGAGGTGTTGCGGTTGACTGAGGTACGGGCCGAGTTCATCGTTTCCCGCAGGGACCTGCTTGACTACGACCGAGGTGCTGCGGATCCGGATCTGCGAGATCTCGACAGGGCAGTCATGCGCATGGCCAGCACGGAAAATATTGCCGTCTTCCACGGCTGGGAAAGTGCGGGCATCACGGGCATCACGGAGTCATCCCCGAATGCTGCCATCGAACGGGTAGAGGACTTCAACGACTATCCTCGACGGGTGGCCCTGGCCGTCACGGCGCTGCTCAGGAACGGTATCAGCGGCCCATATGGGCTTGCGCTGGGTCCCAATGACTACACGGCCGTAATCGAGACGAGCGAGCACGGCGGTTATCCCCTGTTGGACCACCTGCGCCAAATCCTAGGAGGCCCGATCGTGTGGGCCGCCGGCGTTCGCGGCGCGGTCGTCCTGAGCTTGCGCGGCGGGGACTTCCTCTTCGAATCCGGCCAGGACCTCTCTCTCGGTTACGACTATCACGACGGCGAAGCGATTCACCTGTACCTTGAGCAGTCGTTCAGTTTCCGGGTCGCCACACCCGAGGCCGCCGTCGAAATGGTCGGCGAGTAGCCCAGTTTTCGGGTGGACGGACCGGAAGGAGACACCGATGAACCACAATTTCAACGGTGGTGACCGGGCAGGTTAAAAATTTCGAGGCCGGTCAGATCGCCAGCAAAATCTGCGGGGTACACACGAAAGACACCGAGTACAAGGGCCACCTGCACCACTGCACCGAAGAGGATGGGACTACCCCCGGTTTGGTTGATTCCTGACCTGTGGAGATTCATCTTCGCTGGAAAGATATCATCATGCCCAAGCCCTACCCGCCCGAGTTCCGCCGCGATGTCGCGGTCGCCCGGAAGCACGAAGCCCCGCTGAACCAGATCGCGAGAAACTTCAGGATCTCCGAGTCCTGTCTCGCGAACTGGCTGAAGAAAGCCGACGTCGAAGAAGGCGTCAAGCCCGGCGTAACCGAGAAGGAGTCCGTCGAGCTGGGGGATGCGAAGAAACGCACTCGGCTGCTCGAGCAGGAAGCCGAGGTCATGCGCCGTGCCGTCGCCTATCTCTCCCGGGACGTCAACCCAAAATGATCTACCCGCTGGTCCGTGAAATGGCCGTGGACGGTGTCCCCGTCACGGTGACCTGCCGGGTGTTGCACTTCTCCAAACAAGCGTTCTACCAATGGAAACGCAACCCCATCTCCCAGCGCGACTGGGACGACGCCCACCTCACCAACGCCGCCTGGGATATCCACCGAGACGACCCCGCGTTCGGCTACCGGTTCATCTCCGACGAGCTGGGCAAGGCCGGCCTCACCGCGGGTGAGAACCGGGTCTGGCGGCTGTGCTCGCAGCAACGGCTCTGGGCCGCGGGGTCGATGGGCGCCTACCTAGTGTCAGTCGCCGGGCTCATTGCGGCAGTGTCCGTGATGCGCGCCTTCGAACTGGGCGGCGGGACGGCCGCACCCGAAGCGTTGGTTCTGCTCATCGTGGTTCTGACGTTGCCGTTATCTACTGCTTACTATGTCGTCGGTTCACTGGGTTCATCGCAAGTGTCCGGGCCAGCAGAATTCGCCGTCGAAGCATTGACCATGAGCGCGGCGTTGTACTACCTGGGATTCTTCCTCTTGGCTGCGATCAATGCTGCCATCTTCAGATGGATAGTTATCAGCACTCGCCGTCGGCGGGCGGAAGCTCAGTCTGATTCCTGACGGTCGACCGACGCGGTAGGGCCCGTGGATCCAGCGCGAAGCAGTGGCCTGGCGAGGACAAGCCCGCAAACCAGGCCAGCGAGGGCAACAGGGAAAGTCACCAAAGCGCTGAGGTGTGGGAAGAGAGAACCTCCGAAAAACAAGGTGAGGCCGCCGACAAGGACAGCCGGGGCTGCGACGAGGGCGCAGGTCCAGATGGGGGCGTGCATCAACCGAGCCCAGACCGCGGCCCCGACGAGGGCGACCGAACCCGCGAGAATGAGAATCTTCCCAGCACGATCGCGTTCAAGAGCCTCACCGGTTGGCTCAAAAAAGAATGTTCGATCGAGACCTGTCCCCAACAGGACCAGCCCGACGAGGATGAGCGCGGACCATGCGACCAGGGCGGCAACCCAGAGTGAGAGGCGGACCCAACTGGCTGTCATCGCTCCACTCATTTCTGTTGTAGGCATGTGCGGAACGTGAAATGCGCTTCTTGAAAGCCGCAGGTCGTCGAGTGTCACCTCGTCAGGTTCTCCCCAACTGGCCTCAACTCACCCTGACACGTAGGGGAGCGGTCGCGACCGTTGCCCGCGAGCTCGGTGTTAACGAGGCCACTCTGGGCCGGTGGGTGAGCGCGTTCAAGGCTCGCAACGAGACCGGGCAGACTGAGGTGACGGAGTCTGAAAGGGCTGAGCTGCTGCGGCTTCGGAAAGAGAACGCGGACCTGAAGATGGACAGGGCCTTTCTAAAAAAAAGCGTCCATCTTCTTCGCCCAGGAAGCGTCGGATACGAACGGCAAGCGTTCGAACTGATGCTGGCGGAGAAGACCAACTTCACCATCACCCGCATGGTCCGCTTCCTCGAAGTTTCCCGGTCGGGCTACTACGCCTGGGTTGGCCGGCCGCCGTCGCCGGCGTCGATTCGGCGGGTGCATATCGAGCAGAAGGTCACCTTCTTCCACGGTGATCCCGACGAGGTCTATGGGGCCCCGCGGATCTTGGCTGATCTCCGCGCGGACGGGGAGATCATCTCTCGCAAGACCGTCGCCGTGACCATGCGACGACTCACGTTGACGAAGCAACACTCAGAAGCCGGAAACCACAACACTCACGGGGACGTAGCCGTACAAGCTCGGCGCCTCCTCCCTGCCTCTAACACATCGAGGCGGCGCTGAGCGCCGCCCTGGCTTCGCACCCGTGCATGTCCAGGCAGTACGCGCATCCATTGATCTGCGACGCCCGAATTTTCACCAGCGCTGGCAGAGCTTCACCCAGGCTTCCCGCATGGATGTATTTCTCTAGGGCGAACATCGGTTTCTAGGCCTCGGGATCGACATCACCGACGGAGAGGCGTTGCTCAACTGACATTGTCGTTACCTTTCTGTCAGTGTTCATGGTGCTTGTACGTAGAGCGACCGCTATTGCGCATGTCGTCCGATGAAGTCATCGATCAGATGCGCAACGGAGTCCAGCTGCTCATCCAAGGCGAAGTGCCCGGTGTCAAGCAGGTGCAGTTCAGCAGCGGGAAGATCAGCGAGGTATGCTCGTGCGCCTGCTTCAGAGAAGAACTGATCGTTGCGCCCCCAAGGCACAAGCATGGGGGGCTGATGTTCGCGCATCCACGCTTGCCACGCTGGATACAACACGACGTTGGACTGGTAGTCATAGAGCAGGTCGAGCATGATCTGGTCTCGCCCGGATTGATCGAGCCAGTGCTGATCCAAAGTCCATGAGTCAGGATCGACGAGCTCTGGGTGCGCGGTCCCTTCGAGATGCTGGGAGCGCGTCGCCTCCGCTGTTAGCGCTCCACGGATAGCGGTCTCCACCCCCTCTTGATCTGCCCAGTACCGAACCACAGACTGCATATTCGGCCCCAGCCCCGCCTCGTAGGCGTTGCCATTTTGCGCGATGACCCCCTGTATCCAATCCGGATGTCGCGCCGCGATGCGATACCCGATAGGAGCGCCAAAGTCGAAAACGTACATGAAGAACGCGTCAATGTTAAGGGTCACCAGAAACGCTTCGACGACCTCGGCAATGTGATCAAAAGAGTAAACAAAGTCGCCGCCGCCGGTGCTCGAGGCAGGAGCGCTACTGTAACCAAACCCCGGATAATCCGGTGCGATGAGATGCACCCGGTCGCTGAGCCGATCCATCAGGCGCGCGTACTGGTGCGACGCAGCAGGGAAACCATGCAAAAGCAGGAGCGTCGGCCCATCCGCCGGACCCGCTTCCCGATAGAAGATCTCCAACCCATCGACTGTAACGGTGCGATGCCGCACCCCCGTGAGCTGATCAGTTTCCGTGGTGAATTCGGCCATACTGTCCTCGTTTCGCCTGCTTGTAACTACAATTCAGACTTTCACCCGCGGTACTTCATGTCAACACGCCCACAAAGTGGTGCCATTTTCGCCCTCCCAGACGAGATAGAAGATGACCACGTTTACGCCCCAACTCACCTCTACCCGGACTGCGGCGTATACCGTAATCGACCTCACAACTGACACGCGAGCCACCGACCTGATGTATGGACTTGACCCCGGTTGGTGGACACCTCACAAGAGAGAATGTTTATCATTGAAAACACACGCCGGGAGTTCACTCCTGAGTTCAAAGACGAGGCCGTCAAGCTGGTGATCAACACCGGTCGGCCCGTGTCGACCGTGGCCCGAGAGCTCGGCGTCAAGGAAGCCACTCTGGGCCGGTGGGTGAACCTGTTCAAGGCCAGCCAAGACGCCGGTGAGGGCGGGGTCACGGAGACGGAGAAGGCCGAACTGCTGCGGCTGCGCAAAGAGAACGCCGACCTGAAACTGGACCGGGCGTTCCTAAAAAAGCCTCCCTCTTCTTCGCCCAGGAAGCCTCGGATACGAACGCCAAGCGTTCGCACTGATGCTGGTGGAGAAGACCAACTTCAGTATCGTCCGCATGGTCCGCCTCCTCGCCGTGTCCCGGTCGGGCTACTACGCCTGGCTGGGCCGCAGCCCATCTGAGAGGGCGGTGCGGCGGGTGCACATCGAGCAGAAAGTCACCTTCTTCCACGGTGATTCCGACGTGGTTTACGGGTCCCCGCGGATCCTCGCC
>NZ_PJJU01000021.1:0-22796 GCF_002929635.1 Cryobacterium sp. M25
CGCGGTTTTCGAGGTTTGCGTGGCCAGCCACGCGACATATGAATCGAAGTGGCGGGTGTGGCCGGCCTGATGCCGCGCCCACGGCACCGCAGCCACGATCACACCGTGCTCCCGGCACGACACCCGCGGGGCATCCGCCTCCAGAAAGACCCGGGTCGAGCCGAAATCCAAGCCCCGCCACCGGCGGCGGCCTGCTCCGTCGTCGTAGCGCGGGCAGCGCTTCTGGCAGCTCCCGCACCGGTTCCGCATCGACCTGGTCAGTCGCACCGACGCAACAAAAACGCCCGCTACCAGGTCGAGATCAACGTCCTCGACCACTGTCTTGTCGACACCGAGCAAAGTCCGCCATATTGTTAGAGACCGCACGCCGTTTTCCCGCCTANGAATCCCCGTCGAATTCGTTCGAGGCCATGCAAGCGGGAACTGCGGATCAGGCTGCGTGGAACTGTGAACTTGCCCGGCCGTGTCACTCCGAGGCGATGCGCGGTGCATAAACATAGGTGGCGTCCAAAACCTGTGTCCTGGACGCCGCCGTACGTGCCAGAAGCACGTGTCTCAATTCAGATCAGCGAGCGAAGTTGCCCCGATAGTACTCGTATACCCAGCCGACGAGGCAGATGACCCCGATGCCCAACGCGATGATCGAGATCCACACGCCGACAGCCAGCCCCATGAAGAGCAGAGCAGCACTGGCAGCCAAGAGGATGGGCCACCAGCTCCACGGGCTGTAGAAACCAACCTCAGGGTCGCCGTCGTCGATATTCGCGTCAAGACGATCTTCGGGAAGCTCGCCACCCTGAGCACTGTGCACCCGGCTCAGGTAGAACGCGACGAAGCTGAAGAAGATCGCGCACAGGCCGAGTGTGAACGTCCCCGCCCACTCGATCTTGTTCTGGTTAGGGTCAAGAAGACCCCAGACCACATAGGCCGTCGTGACCACCACGAAGAACCCGCTCAGAACCAGAAGGAGATTGACGTTGGCTCTCATTTACTTCGTCCTTTTCGACGTTACGTCGTACGTGGGGGCATCCGGGGCGTCCTTCGCCGGCCCGATTCCGACTGTCATGGGCGCCTCCGGGTGGTTCAGGTCAAACGCGGGGCGCTCGGACCGGATGCGCGGGATGGAGGTGAAGTTGTGGCGCGGCGGCGGGCAGGAGGTAGCCCACTCGAGCGAGCCGCCGTGGCCCCACGGGTCGTTCACGGTGACCTGCGGTGCCTTACGGGCGGTGATATAGACGTTCAGGAAGAACGGGATCATCGAGATCGCGAGAATGACCGAGCCGACCGTAGACAACTGGTTCATCCAGGTGAAGCCGTCTTCGGGCAGGTACGACGCGTACCGACGCGGCATGCCGACGACGCCCAGCCAGTGCTGCACCAGGAAGGTTGTGTGGAAACCGATGAAGAGGAACCAGAAGTGCCACTTGCCGAGGCTCTCATTGAGCATCTTGCCAGTCCACTTCGGCCACCAGAAGTAGAACCCACTGAACATCGCGAAAACCACGGTTCCGAAGATGACGTAGTGGAAGTGCGCGACGACGAAGTAGGTGTCCGAGACGTGGAAGTCGAGCGGCGGCGAGGCCAGGATGACGCCGGTGAGGCCACCGAAGGTGAAGGTGACCAGGAAGCCAAGGGCCCACAGCATGGGCGTTTCGAAGGTCAGCGAGCCATGCCACATGGTGCCGATCCAGTTGAAGATCTTCACCCCGGTCGGAACGGCGATCAGCATGGTCATCAGGGAGAAGAACGGCAGCAGGACAGAGCCGGTGACGTACATGTGGTGCGCCCAGACCGCCACGGACAGTGCCGCGATGGAGATGGTCGCGTAGATGAGGGTCTTGTATCCAAAGATCGGCTTGCGGCTGAAGACCGGGAAGACTTCCGAAACGATGCCGAAGAACGGCAGCGCGATGATGTACACCTCAGGGTGACCGAAGAACCAGAACAGGTGCTGCCACAGGATGGCTCCACCGTTGGCCGGATCGTAGATGTGCGAGAGGAAAATGCGGTCGGACGCGGCGGCCAGAAGGGCTGCGGCGAGAACGGGGAAGGCCATCAGGATGAGGATCGACGTGACCATGGTGTTCCACGTGAAGATCGGCATCCGGAACATGGTCATTCCGGGGGCGCGCATCGTGATTACCGTGGTGATGAAGTTCACGGCGCCGAGAATGGTGCCGAAGCCGCTCAGCCCAAGCCCGACCATCCACAGGTTGCCACCGACGCCTGGGGAGAACGTCGTACTGGCCAGAGGCTGATAGGCGAACCAGCCGAAGGATGCGGCACCCTGCGGAGTGAGGAATCCACCGACGGCGACGAGACTGCCGAAGAAGAAGGCCCAGAAGGAAAAGGCGTTCAACCGGGGGAAGGCCACGTCGGGGGCGCCGATCTGCAGCGGCATGAGGGAGTTGGCGAACCCGAAGAACAACGGCGTAGCGAACATCAGCAGCATGATCGTGCCGTGCATGGTGAAGAGCTGGTTGTACTGCTCCTTCGTCTGGACGACCTCGAGGCCGGGGGCGAAAAGCTGTGCGCGGATAACCAGTGCCATGACACCGGCAAGACAGAAGTAGACGAACGACGTGATCAGGTACATGTACCCGATGACTTTGTGGTCAGTGGAGGTGATCCACCGGACGATGACGTTGCCCTTGCGCTCGACACCGGTGGGCCGACGCGGGGCAGTGGGGGCTGCCGGCGCGGAAGGTGCCGTAGTGGTAGTAGTAGTCATGGACTAGTTGCCCTCCTGCTCGGTTGGTGCTGTCGTTCCCGGCAGATTTTGGTTGCGTGCGTAATCGAGGCCGAGCTGGCCGTCGTTGCCTGCAGCACGCAGAGAGTCGATGTACGACTCGTAGTCTGCCTCGGACACGACCTCGACCGTGAAGAGCATCAGCGAGTGATTCTCGCCGCACAGTTCGGCACACTTTCCGTCATAGGTGCCGATGCGCTCCGGGATGATCGACATGTAGTTGGTCTTGCCGGGGATCATGTCTTTTTTGTACAGGAAGTCAACGACCCAGAATGAGTGGATGACGTCGCGGGCGTCGAGCGCCAGTTCAACCTTCTGGCCGACCGGCAGGACGAGCGTGGGGATCTCAGACTGAACCAGCGAACCGGCGGGGCCGTCGACGTCGGGCTGGCCCTGGATGCCGGCACTGTAGACGTCTTCGTTGACGTAGTTGAAGTCCCAAGCCCACTGCTTGCCGATGACCTGGATTTTGACCTCCGGCTCATCGAAACGAGCCTCGATCTCTGCCTGGTCCCGCGCGGTGAAGGCGAAGAAGCCGACCACGAGAATAAGGGGAACGACCGTGTAGAAAATCTCGATCGGCATGTTGTAACGAAGCTGCACCGGAAGGCCGGTCTGACCCTTGCGGCGGCGGTAGACAACGACGGCCCAGATGATGAGCCCCCAGGTGATGAGCCCCACAATCATCAGAACGATCCATGATGTGGTCCACAGCCCGGAGATGCGCTCCGTCTGGTTGGTTACCGCCGGCTCACCCTCGATGAAGCCGGGGAGGTAGCCATGAAGCTGGGCTTGCGAGCAACCTGCGAGAACGAGGGCCAACGACGCTGCGATCGGAATTGCAGCCCATCGGAGACGATGGTTTTTGCGCACCAGTAACCTTTCGGTGAGACTCGACGACACTTAACTGGAAGTGCTTCTATAGACTCCCAGCCTACTGCGGGTGGCACGTTCCGTTGTGCAAGAACCGGCCTCCGAGATAACGAATTCGCCGCCAGTCATAGTATTTGCGGAGATACGAGCCCGTCGCGCTTTGTCTGGCGCCGGTGGGTCAGCTGAAGGAATCTCCACATGCGCAGCTTCCGCCGGCGTTCGGATTGTCGATCGTGAACCCCTGCTTTTGGATGGTGTCCTCGAAGTCGATGGATGCCCCGTCCAGGTAGGGGACACTCATTTTGTCTACGACGATCTCGACCCCATCGAAGTCGACGAGAGCGTCACCGTCGAGTAGCCTCTCGTCGAAATAGAGCTGGTAGATGAGGCCGGAGCAGCCGCCGGGTTGAACGGCAACGCGCAGGCGGAGGTCCTCGCGGCCTTCCTGGGCGAGCAGGCTGCGTACCTTGTCAGCGGCGGTGGCGCTCAGGCCCACGCCATGGGCGGCTGTGCTGGCGGCGACTGTGTCGGTCATGGTGCTCCTCAGTGTTCGAGTCGTTTTCACACGGTCTTTCGCGGCGGCTGAATGTCCGCTGGTGGCCACGAAGATTGTACCGACCACAACCGGGAATACACCATCTGCATTCCCGGATTTCTGCGCTCTCGGTCGGGTCAGCTCCCGGTGCGCTGATTCAGACGGCCGAGTAGGAAGGCCTCACTGAGGATGGCCCGCTTGAACACTCCGAGATGCAGAGATTCGTTGGGGCTGTGCGCCCTGGAATCCGGGTCCTCGACCCCGGTGACCAAGATCTGAGCATCCGGAAACACCCGCACTAGGTCGGCGATGAAGGGGATGGACCCGCCGACGCCGATGTCCACCGGGCTTTCGCCCCAGGCTTCGGCCATGGCGCTCCGCGTCTCAGCGACGGCCCAGCCGCCCGTGTCGACCAGGAAGGCCTCCCCCGTGTCGACGTCATCGATGTCGATCCGGGCGCCGAATGGAGCCTTGGCGTGCAGATGCGCCTCGAGCGCACGGAACGCCTCGTCCGCCGACTGACCGGGAGCGATCCGGGTGCTTAGGCGAACGGTGACGGCCGGGGTGAGCGTGTTCGACGCGTTGGCCACGGACGGCGCGTCGATCCCGGTGATTGTGATGGCCGGCTGGGACCAGATCCGGCTGAGCACCGAGCCGTGACCGATCGGGCCGACGCCGTCGGTGAGCCCGGTTTCCAGGCGGAGCTGCTCCACCGAGTAGTCCGGAGTCGGAACATCGATGCTCGTCAGCCCGCGGACGGCGACGGCGCCGTCGTCGGCGTACAGGCTGTCGAGCAGACGAACGACGGCCATCATCGCGTCGGGAACCGCTCCCCCGAACATGCCCGAGTGCGACGCGTGGTCAAGGGTGCGTACCGTCAGTCGGAACGTGACATTGCCGCGCAGCGCCGTGGTCAGTGCGGGGGTGTTGATGTCCCAGTTGTTCGAATCTGCGACGACGATGGCGTCCGCGCGCAGGGACTCCCGGTTCTCCTCCAGGAAGGTGGCGAAGGACCGGCTGCCGAACTCTTCCTCGCCTTCGATGAAGAGCGCCAGGCCGAGGTCGAAATCGGGTCCTTCTGCTTCCACGAGAGCTCGGATCGACGCGATGTGGGCCATGACTCCCGCCTTGTCGTCCGCCGCACCGCGTCCGTAGAGGCGGTCGCCACGCACGGTCGGTTCGAACGGGTTGGAGTCCCAGTCCGCATCCTGGCCGGGAGGTTGCACATCGTGGTGCGCATAGAGCAGAACCGTCGGGCGCCCGTTGCGTGCCGCGCGCGTGGCCAAAACGGCCGGATGGCCGAGTTCGGCACCGCCCGGGATCCCGGCCCGCTTGATCTCGACCGATTCGAACACCCCGAGGTCGCGGACCAGGACCGCGACGGCATCCGCGCTGGTGGTCACCTGAAGTGCGTCGAAGGCATCCCAGGAGACGGAGGGAATCCGCACCAGGGAGCACAGGTCGGCAATGGTCGTGGGAAGGCCGCGTTCGACTGCCGCACGAAGAGCCGGGGCGGCCGGTGAGATTGCCGGGGGCGCTGTTTCTCGAATATCGGTCATCAGGTAATCTTAAGGCAACCAATTGCAAGGAACTGATGTGGCTAAGCCTGTGAACCCAGACGCACAACCATCCATGGAGACCCCGGACGAGACCAGGTCTCGCCTCGCGGCCACCCACCCTGTCGGCAAAGTCGGCAAAGGGCAGGCGACGCCCAGCCGCAAGCAGCAAGAGGCTCTGAATCGGCGCCCGCTTGTTCCAGATGACCGCAAGCTCGCGGCCAAGCAGGCCAGAGGCAAGGCCGCCGAGGCTCGCGAGCGTGCCCGGGTGGGTATGGCTGCCGGAGATGAGAAGTTCCTCCCCGTGCGCGACCGCGGTGTGCAGAAGCGCTTCGTGCGCGACTTTGTCGACGCCCGCTTCAACGTGGGCGAATTCATGATTCCGGTGATGTTTCTGGTCATCCTGCTCAGCGTATTCCCCGACGCGGCCGTGCAGACGTACGGAATCCTGGGCCTGTGGGCCTTCGTCATCGTCGCCGTTGTCGACTCCGTCATCCTGGGCTTTATCGTCACGCGCAAGCTCAATGCCAAGGTCGGCGCTGAGAAAGCCGAGCGTGTGCGCTGGTACGCAGCGATGCGTGCACTGCAACTGCGTGTGCTTCGCCTGCCGAAACCACAGGTCAAGCGCGGCCGCTACCCCGCCTGACGCCGGAACTTCTCACGCGCTCAGGCGGAGAAGGTCCCCGACCTGATCAGGGGCACGCGGAGTTCCTCGTCCGTCAGCGATCCGTGCTGACCGACCATCGAACGTGCGGACTGATTCGGCTCGCGGGAGTCGTAGTAGGCTATTAGCTTGCGTGCGGCCACGATCACGTCGCCGATGCGTGGCAGGACCTCGGGTGCAACATCGCCGAACAGCCCGGACTCGACTGCTTCCGCGCGGCTGAAGACCCAGGCGCGGTGGCCTTCAATACCGCGCCACGTATCGGCGAGGGCCGCGCCTGAGTCGGAACCGAGTTCGGGTTCGAGGTAGAGGTGCAGGCACCGGGGATCCCCGCCGATGTGGCGGACGCCGCCGATGAGTTCGGGGACCGTGTCGAAGAGCACGTGTCTGGTCATCGGGACGTCGATGATTCCGTGGTCGGCCGTGACCAGGAGACCCTCATCGGCTTTCAGTGCGGCTGCGAAGCGGGCGGCCGCGCCGTCGAGGTTCTCCAGCGCGGCCAACCACCGTTCGGACTCCCAGCCGTGCGCGTGTGCGGCCACATCCAGCTCGGGGACGTAGACGTAGACGAGGGCGCGCGGCTCGGTGTCCAGAAGGTGTCGCGCGGCGGCAAACCTGTCGGACACGCTCTCCGCGGGCACGTAGTGCGCGCCGCGAAGCGCCGCCTGGGTGAAGCCGGATGTGGTGTACCGGCGGGGTCCGATGGCGAAACCGGGGATGCCGGCATCCGCGGCCCGTTCGAAGACGGTGCGCGCACGCTGCCAGGTCTCCGGTCGCATGTCGTCGTCCCAGCCGGTCAGCTGGTTCACCACACGGTCCCGGTCGGCGTCTCGGACCCGGTAGCCGACGAGTCCGTGCTGCCCGGGTGCGACACCCGTGGTAAGGGTCGTGATGCCTGCAGCCGTGGTGGATGGGAAGACGCCGTCGACCACGCTGGACTTGGTCAGCAGCGAGTTCAGGAATCGGGCGTGCCCGGGACGGGCTCGGAGGGAACTGACGCCGAGGCCGTCCGCCAGAAGGACGACCGCCTTGTTCGTCTGGCCGAGGTCCAGAATGTTGGAAAGGCCCTCGATCGATGACAGGGAACTTGTGAGAACGTCGGCAAGGCGCAGGGTGCCGAATTGGCGGGCCGGTAGCATGGGGGGCATCGTGCCAAGTCTGACATAGACAGGGACGGATCGATCCAGCGCCTACCCGACAGCGCGCGTCCCTCAACGCACGCCTCAGCAGAATTCACGAATGAGCCGTTCAGACAGCACCACGCCCGCCACGTTCACCGAGCGCATCGAAGACGTCGATGTATCCACCGAGATGCAGGGCTCGTTCCTCGAATACGCCTACTCGGTCATCTACTCCCGGGCGCTCCCGGACGCCCGGGACGGGCTCAAGCCAGTGCAACGGCGCATCCTGTATCAGATGAGCGAGATGGGGCTCCGCCCCGATCGCGGCCACGTCAAGTCGGCGCGGGTCGTCGGCGAGGTCATGGGAAAGCTGCACCCGCATGGCGACACCGCGATCTATGACGCTCTCGTGCGCATGGCGCAGGCGTTCACGCTCCGGGTCCCTTTGATCGACGGCCACGGCAACTTTGGTTCGCTCGATGATGGGCCGGCCGCCCCGCGGTACACCGAGGCCAGGCTGGCCGCGCCGGCCCTGGCCATGACGGAAAACCTCGACGAGGACGTCGTCGACTTCGTACCCAACTACGACAACCAGCTCACCCAGCCGGACGTTCTCCCGGCCGCCTACCCCAACCTGCTCGTCAACGGCGCGAGCGGTATCGCCGTCGGCATGGCCACCAACATGGCTCCGCACAACCTGATCGAGGTCGTCGGCGCGGCACGTCATTTGCTCGCCCACCCAAACGCGACCCTCGAAGACCTGATGGAGTTCGTCCCGGGGCCTGACCTGCCCACCGGCGGCACGATCGTCGGGCTGACGGGAATCATGGATGCCTACGCCACCGGGCGCGGCAGTTTCAAGACCCGGGCGCGGGTATCCGTCGAAGCCATCACCGCCCGCAAGGCCGGTCTCGTAGTCACCGAACTTCCCTATCTGGTCGGGCCCGAGCGGGTCATCGAGAAGATCAAGGACGGGGTCAATTCCAAGAAGCTCAGTGGCATCTCCGATGTCACCGATCTGACGGACCGCACCAAGGGACTCCGTCTCGTCATCGGGATCAAGACCGGTTTCAGCCCGGAGGCCGTGCTCGAGCAGTTGTACCGGGTGACCCCGCTCGAGGACTCCTTCAACATCAATGCGGTGGCCCTCGTCGACGGCGGCCCGCAGACACTGGGTCTGCGGGAACTCCTGCTCGTCTACATCGGACACCGAATCGAGGTCGTGACCCGGCGCTCGGCCTACCGACTGGCCCGACGAACGGAGCGTCTGCATCTTGTCGAAGGCCTAATGGTGGCAATCCTGGACATCGACGAGGTGATCCAGGTCATCCGCGCCAGCGACGACAGCGAGCAGGCGCGCGCCAAGCTGATCGACGTTTTCGACCTGAGCCAGATTCAAGCCGAGTACATTCTCGAGCTCCGCCTGCGGCGCCTGACCCGCTTCTCGCGCATCGAACTCGAAACCGAGCGGGATCAGCTGCTGGCGGAGATCGCGGCGCTGAAGAAGCTTCTCGGCAGCAGGGCCTCCATCCGCACCCTGGTGTCCGACGAACTGGCCTCGGTGGCCGAGCGTTTCGGCACACCGCGGCGAACCCTGTTGACCGAGGCCAAGGCGAGTGTCGCCGGCGCCAACAGCGCCGCCGCCAAGCGGAAGGCCGCCATCCTCGAGGTGACGGACACTCCGACCCGGGTCTACCTCAGCGTGACGGGCAAGATCGCCCGGGTGGAGATTCCGGCCGGCACCACTGTCCAGCCGGAGCGGATCACCCCGGCTCAGAGGCGCAGCAAGCATGACGCCGTCCTGTCCGTTCTGGACACGACCAGTCGCACCGAGATCGGAGCGGTCACCAGCCTGGGACGGCTCATCCGCTTCTCCCCCGTCGACCTCCCCTTGCTGCCGCCGACCTCGGTCCAGCTCGGGGCCGGCGTACGCGTGCGCGACTACCTGGCCCTGCCCAACACAGCGGAGAAGATCGTCGCGCTCGTCGCGCTCGATTCCAAGCATTCGATCGTTCTCGGGACCAGACAGGGCATCGTGAAGCGCGTCACCCCCGGCGACTGGGCAAACAAACCCGATTTCGAGATCATCGCGCTGAAGCCCAAGGACATGGTGGTCGGCGCGGCGCAGGGTGCGGAAGACGACGAACTCGTCTTCATCGCCTCCGACTCACAGCTGTTGCGTTTTCCTGCCGGGTCGGTGCGCCCGCAGGGGCGCACCGCCGGCGGTATGGCGGGCATCAAACTGGCCGCGGACGCGCACGTGGTGTATTTCACCAGCGTGGAAACGCACGGCGCGGCGGCGCTCGTGGTTGCGACCGTCGCGACCGGCAGCCACACCCTGCCCGGAACAGACCCGGGCAGCGCCAAAGTGTCCGACTTCTCCGAGTACCCGGCGAAAGGCCGGGGAACGGGTGGGGTGCGCTCCCAGCGGTTCCTGAAAGGCGAGGACACCGTCTCCGTCGCGTGGGTGGGGCCTCTGCCGGCCCGGGCGATCGCGTCGGACGGCACACCCCGCATGCTTCCTGAATCAGGGTCGCGGCGTGATGCGTCCGGGGCCATGCTCGACTCCGTGATCGGCGCCATCGGCGCCCGGATCGGCTGACGCCCGAGCGCGATCTCCAGCCATGTGCGGAGGGTGGTGCGTTATGGTGGCCAAATGACACACCTCGACGATTCCGTCATTCTCGTCCTCGGCGCCTCGGGGGGTCTGGGAAGTGAAATTGCCCGACTTCTGGCTGCCGGCGGCGCCCGACTCGTCCTAAGCGGACGCAACCAGGCGAAACTTGAGGCGCTCTCGATTCCCGGAACCCCGCTCGCCGCCGACCTCATCGATCCGGACGCAATCACGACCCTCGTCGCCGACGCGATCAGCGTGAACGGACGGCTCGACGGCATCGTCAACGCGTCGGGGGTCGTTGCCTTCGGACCGGCGATCGAGGTGAGCGATGAGACGCTCGTCGAGCTGTTCGCCGTGAACACGCTGGCACCGATCCGCCTGCTCCGTGCGGCTCGGGCCGCGCTGAGCGAATCCGCCGAGCAGGGGCGAGAGCCCTTTATCGTCACCCTCAGCGGCGTCGTCAGCGAGAGCCCCACTGCCAACCTTGCCGCATACTCGGCGTCCAAGGCCGCCCTCGCTGCCTTCGGACAGGCCGCCGGCCGGGAACTGCGGCGTAGCGGCATCCGCATTCTGGACGCGCGGCCCGGTCACACCGAGACCGACCTCTCCACTCACCCGATCTCCGGAATCGCCCCGCGCCTGCCGGCCGGCTACCCTCCGGTCGTCGTCGCCCAGCGCGTCGTCGACGCCATCATCAACGGCGAACGCGACCTGGCAAGCACATCGTTCCACTCGTAGGCCCCCCGGTCACGGGCGTCACACGTCGATACGGTCGCGACTCAGTTTGTCCGAGCTCTCGATGATGAATTCCTTGCGCGGCGCGACGTCGTTGCCCATCAGGAGCTCGAAGACGTTGCCGGCCATCTCCGCGTCGGCGACCCGCACGCGGCGCAGCGTGCGATGCGCCCGCTCCATCGTCGTCGTCGCGAGCTGGTCGGCATCCATTTCGCCGAGGCCCTTGTAGCGCTGGATCGGATCCTGGTAGCGCTTGCCGCTTTTCTTGAGTCCGGCGAGCACGGCCTGAAGCTCCACCTCCGAATACGTGTAGATGGTCTCGTTCGGCTTCGTGCCCGGGTTCATCACCACGACCCGGTGGAGCGGCGGTACGGCCGCGAAAACGCGTCCCTCCGTGATCATCGGGCGCATGTAGCGGAAGAACAGGGTGAGCAGCAGCGTGCGGATGTGCGCGCCGTCGACATCCGCGTCGCTCATGATGATGACCTTGCCGTAGCGCGCGGCTGACAGGTCGAAACTTCGTCCGGACCCGGCGCCGATCACCTGGATGATCGACGCGCACTCGACGTTCGACAGCATGTCGGCAACGGATGCCTTTTGCACGTTCAGGATCTTGCCGCGAATGGGGAGGAGTGCCTGGTGCTCGCTGTCCCGGGCGAGCTTGGCCGTACCCAGGGCGGAATCTCCTTCGACGATGAAGAGCTCGCTCGTCGAGACATCATTGCTGCGGCAGTCGACCAGTTTCGCGGGCAGGGACGAGCTCTCCAGCGCGTTCTTCCGGCGCTGGGTTTCCTTGTGGGCGCGAGCCGAGATTCGCGATTTCATCTCGGCCACGATCTTGTCCAGCACCACCGCGGCCTGCGTTTTGTCGTCGCGCTTCGTGGACACGAAACGCTCGTTCATGGCTTGGGCGACGACGTTGGCCACGATGGCGCGAACCGCGGGGGTGCCAAGCACCTCCTTGGTCTGCCCCTCGAATTGAGGCTCGGGCAGCCGCACGGTGAGCACGGCTGTGAGGCCGGCCATCACGTCGTCCTTCTCCAGCTTGTCCGACCCCATTTTGAGCCGTCGAGCGTTCAGCTCGACCTGCGCTCGCAAGAACTTGAGCAGGCCCGCGTCGAACCCGGCCTGGTGCGTTCCGCCCTTCGGGGTGGCGATGATGTTCACGAAGCTGCGGACAGTCGTATCGTAACCTGTCCCCCAACGGAGGGCGATGTCCACGGCACAGTCCCGGACCAGCTCGGTGGGCACCATGGCGCCCGTCGGGGTCAGCACCGGGACAGTCTCCCGGAAGGTCCCGTTTCCGGTCAGTCGCCAAGTGTCGGTGATCGGGTTGTCGGTGGCGAGGTGATCGACGAACTCCGAGATCCCGCCCTCGAACATGAAGGACTCGAGCACGTGCACGTCTGTGCGCTCGTCTACGATCTCGATCCCCAGGCCCGGGACGAGAAAGGCCGTCTGACGCGCTCGCTCGAGCAATTCCTCGGTCTGAAACGACGCACCCTTCGTGAAGATCTGACGGTCGGCCCAGTAGCGCACCCGCGTCCCGGTCACACCGCGCTTGACCTTGCCGATGACGCGTAGTTCGCTCTGCTTCTCAAAAGGCGTGAACGGCGCGTCGGGGCTCTTCTTCCCCGAGTCCGCGAAAATCCCGGGTTCGCCGCGGTGGAACGACATGGCCCAGGTCTTGCCGTCACGGTCGACCTCGACATCGAGGCGCTCGGACAGGGCATTGACGACGGATGCGCCCACGCCGTGGAGGCCACCGGACGCGGCATACGATCCGCTGCCGAATTTGCCGCCGGCGTGCAGTTTGGTGAAGACGACCTCGACACCGGTCAGTCCCGTCTTCGGCTCGATGTCAACCGGAACGCCCCGAGCCGTGTCGCGCACCTCCACGCTCTCGTCAGCATGGAGCACGATGTCGATGCTGGTGCCGAAGCCGCCCAGTGCCTCGTCGACCGAGTTGTCGATGATCTCCCAGAGACAGTGCATGAGGCCGCGCGAGTCGGTGGACCCGATGTACATGCCCGGGCGTTTGCGAACCGCTTCCAGCCCTTCGAGGACTGACAGGTGGCGGGCAGAATAATCAGAAGAACTCACAACGGTCAAGAATACCGAACCAACGCCCTTCCCCGGTCATCAACACCCGATTGAAGTGCGCTACGCGGTGAGCGAAATAACGGGCAACCGACTCGATAACCTTGCCAGACCGTGTTTCCATTAGGTACAGGTTAAATTGGTATCAGTTGGTATCAGTCTGGAGGAGGAAACCATGTCCCAGATCGCAGCCGAAAATGGTGCCATCAATCACGAGAAGGCTCCCCACCAGCTCACCGCGGCAGACCGCTGTGATGCATGTGGAGCGCAGGCCTACATTCGTGTGGTCGTGAACAACAGCGAACTGCTGTTCTGCGCGCACCACGGCCGTAAGCACCAGGAGAAGCTCGCCGCCATCGCGGACAGCTGGCACGACGAGTCGAGCCGCCTCCTTGAGGACCAGCGCTCCTAGCGGTATCGGTCGGCCTCAGGCAGCTCGAACTGTCCCGCGACCGGCCGATGGGCATCTACTCCATGGGGAGTCCGAGCCGCACCGCGATCTGATTGCGTGCGGCTTGTGCCATGTCGTCGGCAGCCAGCGAATGGTCACCGGGCAAATACTCATGAACGATACGAGCCAGGGCCGTACGCAGCAGGTGATCGGCCAGCCCGGGGTTTTTGGCGAGAACGGGACCGTGAAGATGGGTCCCGACGACGCTACCCATGACCAGTCCCTCCGTACCCGCGCCATTGCCCGTTCCGGAGATCACCTGGCCGAGCGGCGCCGCCTCGCCACCGACATAGCTGCGCTGATGATTCTCGAAACCGATCAGACGTCCGAACCGGGAGGCGACCACGATGTCTTCCGTGGCCCGTGCCGGCATCGGAACAGCGCGACCGGCCACGATGCCCAGCCCCTCGACAACGGATCCGTCGGCGAGTTCGATGCCCCAGCTCAGAAGTTCCCAGCCGGTTCCGACCAGGAGGATGGGGACACCCGCGGTGGCCCAGGTGCGCAGCTCCGTGGTCATCGTCGCGAGGATGTCCCTGGCGCGCACCATGTCGGAGTCGGAGCCCGATCCGATGACGACGGCATCGACCTGGTCCGGCAGATCGGCCGCGGAGCGCACCTCCACGACCGTGGCGTCGGCACCGGCCCATCGGGCCCGCTGGGCGAGAACGCGGGCGTTGGCGGCATCGCCATTGGTGCCCAGGAGCTCGGGAAGCAGCGACACGATCGAGAGCGGACGGGTCATTCCTGCTCCTCCTTGTTGGTGACGAGCCCCAAGTATGTCCTGGTGCGTCGCATGGAGTCTGCGGAGAAGATGATCGTCTTCAAACCAGTCAGTGGTTCGGGCAGAGCCAGGAAATCATCCAGGGCCAGGCCCAGGTTCGGCTCGATGCGGTCGACGACGACGTCGTCGTACACCAGCTGGAGGGCGATGTCGTGCGCCTTCGAACCGGATGCAATGCGGACCCGGCCCAGACCCGAGGTGTTGACGGGCCAGAAGTAGGACGGGTCGCGCACGTCTGACCCGATTGCGATGAGAATCTGCTCGGTCTTTGGCTCGAGGCTGTCGACGTTCAGTTGGAAACTGGCCGGGTTCTGCACCAGCACGAATTCAACCTGCTGGCCGCGAACCGTGACGATCTCACCACGGCCGAAGACCGGTGGGATGGCCGAGATGGCGTTGATGGCCAGCACCGGGTCGAAGCGGTCGCCGAGTGCGGCCTGCGCCGTGCACAGCGCTGTCAAGGCGTCGACGGCATAATGCGTTCCGCGGGCAGGCAGCCCGAGCGGGTAAACCACACCCGCAATGCTCACGGTGGCGCGGCGGCCCTGCACTGAGGTGAGGAGCATCCCCTCCCCCGCGTCCAGCCTGGTGGCGGTGGTCGCACTGTAGCCCAGGCCCCGCGGATTGTCGGCGAGAACGTCGGCGGAGACGCCGTAGCGCGCGACTGCCGAGGAGCCGGGTAGGCGTCCGGCGAGGTCGGTCAAATACTGGTCGTCCGCGTTGACCACGACGGTTCCGGTGGCGCTGGCGGCGATCTTGGCGAGCATGGCCGCGACCATGTTCGAGTCATGAAATCGGTCGATCTGGTCGACCATGACGTTCGTCAGCGCAACGACGCGCGGCGTCAACGTACCGGAGATCAGGGCTCCGTGGCCCTCATCCATCTCCAACACGGCGATGTCGCCCGCGATATGACCGCTCAGGCTGGCCTGCTCGAGTAGCGCGGAGGTCAGACCCTGGCTGATGTTGGCCGTGGACTGATTGGTGAAGACAACGCTGCCGTGAGCTCGGAGCGCCGCGACCAGCATCTTGGTCGTCGTTGATTTGCCGCTCGACCCGGTGACGATGACCAGGCCGCCGGGAAAGCTGTTCAGGCTGAGAGGAAGGAATCCGGGTGCGATCCTGTTGACGACGAGGCCAGGGATCGCGGATCCGCCGCCCGGCTTCCGCCAACGGGCCATTTTCCGTACGACTCGTCCCAGAAGAATCGCCGGTACGTAGCGCAAAACGCGCTCTACTCGAGGTAGTCGCGTAGGGACTGCGACCGTGAGGGGTGACGCAGTTTGGCCATGGTCTTGGACTCGATCTGACGGATGCGCTCACGCGTCACGCCGAACGTGTCGCCGATCTGGTCGAGGGTCTTCGGCATGCCGTCCCCGAGGCCGAAGCGCATGCGGATGACGCCCGCTTCTCGTTCGGAGAGCGAGTCGAGCAGGCTCTCCAGCTGCTTCTGCAACATCGTGAACCCGACGGCGTCCGCAGGCACGACGGCTTCCGTGTCCTCGATCAGGTCGCCGAACTCGCTGTCGCCGTCCTCACCGAGCGGAGTGTGCAGGGAGATGGGTTCGCGGCCGTATTTCTGGACTTCGACGACCTTCTCCGGGGTCATATCCAGTTCGCGGCTCAGCTCTTCCGGTGTGGGCTCCCGGCCGAGGTCCTGAAGCATCTGGCGCTGCACGCGGGCGAGCTTGTTGATGACCTCGACCATGTGCACCGGAATTCGGATCGTGCGGGCCTGGTCGGCCATCGCGCGCGTGATCGCCTGACGGATCCACCAGGTTGCGTAGGTGGAGAACTTAAAGCCCTTGGTGTAGTCGAATTTTTCGACGGCACGGATGAGGCCCAGGTTGCCCTCCTGGATCAGGTCGAGGAATTGCATGCCGCGGCCCGTGTAGCGCTTGGCGAGCGAGACGACCAGGCGAAGGTTCGCCCCCAGGAGGTGGCTTTTGGCGCGGGCGCCGTCTTTGGCGACCCACATGAGCTCGCGTCCAAGGGCGCTCTTCTTCTCGGCGTCGCTCATCTGGGACATCTTGTCTTCGGCGAAAAGCCCGGCTTCGATTCGCATCGCGAGCTCGACCTCTTCGGCGGCGTTCAGCAGGGCGACCTTGCCGATCTGCTTCAGGTAGTCCTTGACAGGGTCGGCCGTCGCACCGGTGATTGCGCTGGAGTAAACCGGCACCTCGTCGTCGTCGTCGACCAGTGACAGTACCAGGGCGCCGCTCGGGAGTGCCTCGGCGGATGCTGCGCGCTTCTTTTTGGCCTCGTCGGAGTCGTCGTCGGCATCCGCGTCATCGCCGCGTGCGGCCTCATCGTGTTCGTCAGATGCCGGCTTGGCCTTCGCCTTCGTGCTGGCGGCGCGCTTGCGCGGCGCGGGCTTCTCTTCACCGTTTGCTGCGGCAGCGGCCGCAGCAGCGGCCTTGGCCAGGGCGGCCTTGGTCGGCTTCTTCGCGGCGGCCTTGGCTGCCGGCGCAACTGCGTCTGGAACCGCAGTGGTGCTCACGGTGGACTCTTCGGTCTGCTCGATTTTTGTGCGGGTTGCCATTCGAACACCTCTCATGCCGTGGCTCGTGAACCTGCGGCGCTGCCAGGCGGGTCCCGACCGGGTGGGTATGGAGGGAGATGAGCCTGGGCAGTGTGGATTTTGGGCAGTACTAGGACCCATGTCAAGTCCCGGGCCATTCACACCGACACTGCTGTCGTTGCTCCCAGGACCAGAACGGGCCCTATTGACAATTATTGCATGCTTTGTGTAGGAGACAAGCCAGGCGCGCAGCTACTCCGGCTGCTGCCGCCGGCGCCAGGCCCGCGCCACGGCGACCCAGAGCGGCGCGACTTCCACTCCCTCGTCGCGGGACAGCTGGCTGCGGGTGCGGGCCCGGGCGTGCAGCAGAAAAATCACGCCGAGTCCCACAACCAGGAACTGCACGGAGAACGCAACCCGAAAGGAGTCGAGCGAATACAGATCGCTCGCCTCCCCCCTGGCGGTGCGCCAGCCGTCCTGAAGGTCAAGCAGTAGCCCGATCAGGTAGACCATCACGAAACTAGCGGTGAAGCCGCCCACGTTCACGACGCCGTTCGCTGAGCCGTGGCTGCGCTGGGGGTTGAAGGTGCGCGCGAAATCGAAGCCGATCAGTGAGCCGGGTCCCCCGATGCCAAGTGCGACGAGCAGCACCAGCATCAACCAGAACGGCGGCTGCAACGGCCACAGCAACACAGCGGCCCAGGCCGCGCCCATCAGCGCGACGACGCCCAGCACGATGGTGCTGCGGCGCAGCGGAAAGCGCGCCGTCAGGATCCCGAGGATCGGCCCGCACACCATGCCGGCACCCACCAGGACCATCAGCATCGCCGCGGCGAGGGACGGGTCGTAGCCAAGTCCGTACACCATGAAGGGGAACCCCCAGAGCAGGGTGAAGACGGTTCCGGAGGACTGTGTGACGTAGTGCGACCAGAAGCCGAGCTGGGTTCCGGGCCGTTTAAAACTGTGTGTGAGCTGCAGGAGCGCGCCACGCCAGCTGGTGGTCCGGTTCTGCATGGATGCGAGGTCCGGCTGGTCCTTCACCACGACGATGACCATGATGAGGGCCACCACGGCAACCGAGGCGGCGGAGAGGAACGTCGGCGTCCAGCCCCAGGTGTGCAGCACCCAAGCCAGCGGTAGGGCGGAGAGCACCTGGCCGAGCTGGCCGATGTTCCCCAGCCACTGCGAGAGCTGAGGAACGATGCGTCCGGAAAACCACGAGGCGATGAGACGAATCATAGAGATGAAGATGCCGGCGTCGCCGGCACCGACGAGGATGCGTCCGAGCACGGCAATCGAGATGTCGGGGGCGAAGGCGAGCGTGGTCTGACCGACCACCATCAGCCCTGTCCCGGAGGCCACCAGCACGCGAGGCCCGTACCGATCGATCAGGACGCCCACCGGAATCTGTGCCGCCGCATAGACGGCGAGTTGCACGACGGCGAGACTGGACAGCAGCGCGGCAGACCCGCCGAACCGCTCGGTGGCGGCGACACCGGCGATCCCGAGGGAAGAGCGCTGCAGGACGGCGGAGAGGTATGCGAACGATCCGACGTAAAAGATCAACCAGGAGCGGCGCGTGTTCATTGGCCCAAACTTACCCGGGCCGGAGCATCCGGATTCACGGCGACGCTCGACAGATCAGGCCGGCGAACCGTCGTCTCTGCTGCGCCGGGTGGCGAGGAAGTTCTCCAGTTCGGCGGCGATCTCGTCGGCGCTGGGCAATTCGCCGGCCTCGTCGGTCAGTGGGGAGCGCAGCGTGCTGCCCTCCATATAGGCGTCGTAGCGCTCTTCGAGCGTGCCGACGAGCTTGCCCAGCTCGGGGTTGTCCCGCACTTGCTCGTCGATGCGGGCGACGAATTCGCGATTCTTCTCTCGCACCCGATCGGTGGGGAAGATCAGCCCGGTGGAGGCACTTGTGCTGTCCAGCGCCGCGAGGGCGGCGAGGGGGAATTCCGTGTCGGCCAGATAGTGCGGGATCAGCAGTACGAACCCGACGACGGAGGCGCCAGCCTCCTGCAGCCGGTATTCCACCAGGTGCAGCGCGTTCGCCGGAACCTGGGTGTTCGGACGCCAGACCGACATGCTCTCGACCAGATCGGACCGGTTTCCGCTGACGGTCACGCCGATCGGACGGGTGTGCGGGACCGGCATCGGAATCGCGTGCACCCAGGTTGTGGAGGCCACCTTGAAGCGGCGCTCGAGCTGCAGCACCGCGGCGGTGAACTGTTCCCAGCGGAAATCCGGCTCGAAGCCGGTCAGAAGCAGGAACGGCTGGCCGATCTCGTCCCGGGCCTGGTACACCCTCAGGGCGGGAGGCTGATAGTCGGTGAGGTGGTCCTGGTCGAACTGGATGATCGGCCGCCGCGCCCGGTAGTCGAGCAGCACGTCGGCGTCGAAGGTCGCGACGACGGTGTGGTCAAGGGTTTCCAGAAGGTATTCCGCGAATTGCGAGACGGCACCACCGGCATCCGCGAAGCCCGTCAGACCCGCCACAAGGTGGAGCCCCTCCGGGACGTTTTGCGCGTCCGCAGTCAGCTCGTAAATGTCACCAGGATCCCGCATGACATTAACTGTAAGCGCCAAATTCCGGGTGGTGCGGGAATCGACGACCCCGCCGTGATGCCGAGAGCGAACACACCCGGAGCGTACGATCGGGGGATGAACGCACCCCGCCTGACCATATCCGCAGCACCCGCCCTCGAATCGGAGGTGGACGTTCTCATTGTCGGGGCGCTCCAGTCCGGCGACTCCGCCGCCCTGTTCGCTGACGCCGCCTTCGCCGGCCTCGCGGACCAACTCGCCCCCCTGGGTATCACGGGCGGTCGCGATCAGGTGGTGCGACTGCCTGCGTCGATCGGCAACGCCCGCAGCATCGCCGTTGTCGGAATCGGCAAGGAGGCCACGGTCGATGCGCTGCGCCATGCTGCCGGGTCGGCCGTTCGCCAGCTGACCGGCGTGACCTCGGTTGCCTTCGCCTTCCCCATGACCACGGATGCCCAAGCGGAGGCCGTCCTGGAGGGTGCCGCGCTCGGTGCGTATTATTACACCGCGTACCGGCAGAACTCGCTCGCCGCGACCAGGATCCCGGCGCAGGAGATCACGGTGCACACCGCCGCGGAGGCGGCCGGAGCCTCCGCCCGCGTCGGAGTCATCGCCGAGGCCGTCAACCTGGTCAAGGACCTGGTCAACATGCCGCCCTCCGACCTCTACCCGGAGGCACTCGCGCGCCTGTCCATGGACGCCGCCGCGGGCCTTCCCGTCGCCGTGCGCGTCTGGGACGAGGCGGAGCTGGCCGCGGATGGTTTCGGCGGGATCGCGGGCGTCGGCCAGGGTTCCAGCCGGCCGCCGCGCCTGGTCAAGGTCAGCTACACGCCGGAGGGCGCGACGCAGCACCTTGCCCTGGTCGGCAAGGGCATCACCTTCGACACCGGCGGACTCTCACTGAAGCCGCCGGCATCCATGGTCGGCATGAAATACGACATGACCGGCGCGGCGACCGTGCTGGCCGTGACCCTGGCGGCCGCCCGCCTGGGGCTCAACGTGCGCATCACCGCCTGGCTCTGCATCGCGGAGAACATGCCGTCCGGCTCGGCCATCCGACCCAACGACGTGTTGCGGATCCGCGGAGGCCGCACGGTCGAGGTGCTGAACACGGATGCGGAGGGTCGCCTGGTTCTTGCGGACGGTCTCGTCGCGGCCGGCGAGGAGTGCCCGGATGCGATCGTGGACGTGGCGACGCTGACCGGCGCCGCCCTCGTCGCACTCGGCACCCGCTACTACGCCGCCATGGGTGAGGATGCCCTGGTCGCCCGGGTGCTCACCGCCGGCAAATCGGTGGGTGAGCTGGTGTGGCCGATGCCGCTTCCCGAGGAACTGCGCCCTCTACTCAACTCGGATGTCGCCGACATCGCCAACGCGAAGATCGGCAGCACCCACGGCGGCATGCTGCTCGCCGGAGTATTCCTGCAGGAGTTCATCGGGACCCGCGGCAACGGGGACGGCACCGAGACGATCCCGTGGGCCCACCTGGACATCGCCGGGCCGGCCCACAACACCGGCAGCGGGTGGGGATTCACGAATGCCGGGCCGACCGGAATCTCGGTTCGGACTCTGCTCCGACTGGCCGAGGACTTTTCGCGCCCGTAGTACAGTCAAATGGGCGAGAAATCTCGCCCACTCTCGCCTGCCCGGATGCGTATCCTCGCTGCGGGCAGACCGGGTTGTGATGTATGAGGGAGTATCTGGGTGTCGGAACAGAATTTTGACCTTGTCGTTCTCGGCGGCGGAAGCGGTGGCTACGCGGCCGCATTGCGTGCCGTTCAGCTGGGGCTCACCGTTGGCCTGATCGAAAAGGGCAAACTCGGCGGAACCTGTCTGCACCTCGGTTGCATCCCGACCAAGGCACTCCTGCACTCGGCCGAGGTGGCCGATGTCAGCCGCGACGCCGCGAAGTACGGTGTCAAAACGCAGTTCGAGGGCATCGACATGCCAGCCGTGAACGCGTTCCGCAAGAGTATTGTGGCGTCGAAGTTCAAGGGGCTGCAGGGTCTGATCAAGTCGCGCGGCATCACAGTGATCGAAGGTGAAGGTCGATTGATTTCGCCGAACACCGTGCAGGTCGGTGCCAACACCATCGTGGGTAAGAACATCGTCCTCGCGACAGGCTCCTACTCCCGCTCCCTGCCGGGGCTCGCCATCGGCGGTCGAGTCATGACCAGCGAGCACGCCCTGGAGCTCGAGTTCGTCCCGAAGAAGGTCGCCGTGCTCGGCGGCGGCGTCATCGGCGCCGAATTCGCGAGCGTCTGGAAGTCCTTCGGTGCCGACGTCACCATCATCGAGGCACTTCCCCACCTGGTTCCCAACGAGGAAGAGTCCATCTCCAAGCAGCTGGAGCGCGCCTTCCGAAAGCGTGGCATCGAATACTCGCTCGGCATCCGGTTCCAGAGCGTCACTCAGCACGAGAACGGCGTCGTCATCACCCTGGAGGACGGCACCATCATCGAGGCGGAGATTCTGCTCGTCGCCGTCGGGCGTGGCCCGTCGACCGCCGGACTCGGCTTCGAGGAGGTCGGCGTCACCATGGACCGCGGCTTCGTCCTGACCGACGAGCGCCTCGCGACCAACATCCCCGGCGTCTTCGCCGTGGGCGACATCGTCCCCGGCCTGCAGCTCGCGCACCGCGGATTCCAGCAAGGCATCTTCGTCGCCGAGGAGATCGCCGGTCTCAACCCGATCGTCGTCAACGACCTCAACATCCCCAAGGTCACCTATTGCGACCCGGAGATCGCCTCCGTCGGCTACTCGGAGGCCAAGGCTGCCGAAAAGTTCGGCGCCGACCAGATCTCCACCGTCGAGTACAACCTGGGTGGAAACGGCAAGAGCTCCATCCTCGGCACGAGTGGCTCCATCAAGCTCGTCCGGGTCAAAGACGGCCCCATCCTCGGTGTCCACATGATCGGCGCCCGCGTCGGCGAGCTGATCGGTGAGGGACAGTTGGTGGTGAACTGGGAGGCCTACCCGGAAGACATCGCCCCGTTCCTGCACGCGCACCCCACCCAGAACGAGGCACTCGGCGAGGCCTTCCTGGCGCTGGCCGGCAAGCCGCTTCACGCGTAGCCGCCGAACCTCTGCATTCAGACACTCAGTACTCTAATTACAGACAATACGTTTTGAAGGAGACAATCGCATGAGCGAATCCGTTAACCTCCCGGCACTCGGTGAGAGTGTCACAGAGGGTACGGTCACCCGCTGGCTGAAGAACGTGGGAGACCGCGTCGAAGTCGACGAGCCGCTGCTGGAAGTATCGACCGACAAGGTGGACACGGAAATCCCGTCCCCCATTGCCGGCGTGATCGAGGCCATCCTGGTTCAGGAAGATGAGACCGTCGAGGTCGGAACTCCGCTGGTCACGATCGGTGACGGTTCCGGCGCCTCCACTCCCGTCGCGGAAGCGCCTGCGCCGGTGGACGCTCCCGAGCCCGTCGCGGAAGCTCCGGCACCGGTGGCGGCCCCCGCACCCGTGGCGGCACCCGCACCCGTGGCGGCACCCGCACCCGTGGCGGCACCCGCACCCGTGGCGGCACCCGC
>NZ_PJJU01000047.1:0-80495 GCF_002929635.1 Cryobacterium sp. M25
GTGCTCTCCACCTTCGACTCCATCACCGGACCCCGCCGCGGCGGAGTGCGCTTCGTCGACCCGGAACGCGCCGCCTGGGCCCAGAAAATGCAGGACGACCCGCGCAGCACCGAGCAGATCAACGCGGACTCCCTCGTGCAGCTGCTGACGATCGCCGGCGAAGCCGACCCCGGCCGGGTCTTCGGCGGACGCCGCCCGGCGGTGCGCGTGATCGTGACCGAGAAGGCTCTCACAGCCGAACCCGGCGAGCCGGGTGCCGCCGAACCCGCCGCTCACGGGCAGATCGAGGGCAACCCGGTCCCGATCTCGCAGGAAACCATCGACCGGTTGCTCTGCGAGACCGGCACCCGCGGCATCAAATTCGACGACATCGGCCAGATCATCGACGTCGGCCGTGACGAACGACTCTTCACGGAGGCACAGCGCGCCGCGATGGGAGTGCGCGATGGTGGATGCCTCTGGGTCGGCTGCGACCGATCACCGGCCTGGAGCGAAGCCCACCACATCAACGAATGGCTCACAGACAGCGGAGACACCAACCTCGCCGACGGCGTGTTGCTCTGCCACCCGCACCACCTGCTGCTGCACAACCAGCACTGGAAGATCACCCGCACGAGAACGCAATGCTGGCTGCGGCCACCGGTGGAGAACGATCCGGAGCAGACACTGATCGCACTATCGAGCAAGGCGGTGGGGCTGTAGCTCCGGGTCTCGGCGGGCTCGACCAGCGGGCCGGGAGGTCCACCGCCATCCGTGTGCACACCCGATGGGTCTCTACCAGCTCGGCCACTGTCACAGCGAATAGGGTGGAGGTATGACTGACCAGGGGACCGCATCCGGAATCGACCGCGACGAACTTGACCTCGAGGTGCGTCCGCAGGACGACCTCTTCCGCCATGTGAACGGCAAGTGGATCGCCCGCAGTGAGATCCCGGCCGACAAGGCCCGCTGGGGCTCGTTCTACCTGCTCGCCGAGGAATCGGAGAAGGCCGTCCGGGAAATCATCCTCGAAGCCCAGACCGCCGCCCCCGGCACCGAAGAGCGCAAATTCGGTGACCTCTATGCCAGCTTCCTGGACGAGGACCGCGTCGAAGAGCTCGGAGCGACCCCGCTCGCGGCCGATCTCGCCATCGTCGACGCCGTCACCTCCGTCCCCGAGCTGCTCGGCACCCTCGGCCGCCTCGAGCGCGCGGGTGTGTCCGGCGCCTTCGGTCTCTTCGTCGACAACGATCCGGGGGACCCCGAGCGCTACCTCGTCTTCGTCGAGCAGGGCGGGCTCGGCCTCCCCGACGAGTCCTACTACCGCGACGAGAAGTTCGCCGCGATCCGGGAGGCCTACCAGGCGTTCCTGACCCGGATGTTCGGCCTCGTCGGCACCCCGGATGCCGCCGGTCGCGCCGAGCGCGTGTTCCTTCTCGAAACCGAGCTCGCCACCCACCACTGGGACAAGGTGCGCTCGCGCGACAGCGAGAAGACCTACAACCTCAAGACCTGGGGTCAGGTCACCGCGCTGGCCGCCGGCGCCGACCTGCACCTTTGGCTTGACGGGCTCGACGGCCCGGCCGGTGCTCTCGACGAGGTTGTCGTGCGCCAGCCCAGCTTCGTGACCGGTCTGGCGGAGATGCTCACCGAGGACCAGCTCGAGGGTTGGAAGGACTGGCTACGGTGGCAGATCATCCGTTCCAGCGCCGCGTTCCTGTCGAGCGATTTCGTCGAGTCCAGCTTTGACTTCTACGGTCGCACCCTGACCGGCACTCCCCAGTTGCGCGAGCGCTGGAAGCGTGGCGTCTCGCTCGTCGAGGGGGCGCTCGGCGAGGCCGTCGGGCGCATCTACGTCGAGCGGCACTTCAAGCCCAGCGCGAAGGCGAGCATGGACATACTCGTGGCCAACCTGGTCGAGGCCTACCGCCGGAGCATCACCGAACTCGACTGGATGACCGCGGAGACGCGCGCCCGTGCGCTCGACAAGCTCGAGAAGTTTACCCCCAAGATCGGCTACCCGGTCAAGTGGCGGGACTACTCGACCCTTTCGGTCGACCCGGCCGACCTGATCAAGAACGTGCGCGCCACGAGCGAGTTCGAGTTTCAGCGGGAATTGGGCAAGATCGGCAACCCGCTCGACCGCGACGAGTGGTTCATGACCCCGCAGACGATCAACGCGTACTACAACCCGGGCTTCAACGAGATCGTCTTCCCGGCCGCCATCCTGCAGCCGCCGTTCTTCGACGATGCCCGCGATTCCGCCGCCAACTACGGCGCGATCGGCGCCGTCATCGGGCACGAGATCGGCCACGGCTTCGACGACCAGGGCTCGAAATACGACGGCACCGGGCTACTCACCGATTGGTGGACCGAAGATGACCGCACGGCCTTCGAAGAGCGCACCGGCTCCCTGATCGAGCAGTTCAACGCGCTCGCCCCGCATCAGGTTCCCGACCACCACGTGAACGGCGCACTCACCATCGGCGAGAATATCGGCGACCTCGGCGGGCTCTCCATCGCTTGGAAGGCCTACCTGATCTCGCTGGACGGCCAGGCGCCGCCCGTGATCGACGGACTCACCGGCACCCAGCGCTTCTTCCTCTCCTGGGCACAGGCCTGGCAGCTCAAGATGCGTGACGAGGAGGCCGTCCGCCTGCTCTCGATCGACCCGCACTCGCCCAACGAATTCCGCTGCAACCAGATCGTGCGCAACATCGACGAGTTCTATACGGCGTTCGGCGTCACCCCGGACGACGCTCTCTGGCTGGACCCGGAAAAGCGCGTTACGATCTGGTGACCTCAGCGCGACCGTAAGCCCGTGTCACCGGGGTCGAGCAGCCCGAATCTACGTAAGGACCTGCCCACTGTGGCCATGCCATCCCAGGACTCAGAGCGCCGGTCTCGCCACTCCTCGGCGCGCCGCGGCAGGCACGGCGGCGTGGACGCCACGGCGAACTTCGGCCGCGGGTTCCAGGCGCTCGGTGACCTCGCGGTCGACGGGGTGCAGGTGTCGGCCCGCGCCACCGATTTGGTCACCGGCCGGGTGCTGTTCTCCGTGGACGACCACGTGGTCATGCCCACCGCCGGCATCGGCACGGTGCTTCTGCTGATCGAGGTCGCCGCCCGGCTCCGCGACGCCGACTTCGGCGCGTACACGATCCTCGATCGCAACGTGTCCGATTCGGTCGCCGGATCCGGCCTCTGGCAGCACCTGCAGGCTCCCTCGCTGCCGATCGCCGACCTCGCTGCGCTGATCGGTGCCATCAACGACAACCTGGCCACCAATGTGCTGCTCCGCGCAGTCGGCCTGGACGCGGTGCGGACCCGCGCCGAGCAGCTCGGACTCAGCCGCACCGCCCTGCTCGACCTTGTGCGCGACCGGCGCGGTCCCGATGACGCGCCTCAGCTCTCGGTCGGCAGCGCCAAGGAGCTCACCTGGCTGTTCACGGCGCTGGCCCGGGGGGAGGTCGTCGATGCTGAGGCGAGTGAGCGCGTGCTCGGCTGGCTGTCGCTCGGCGCCGACCTGTCCATGGTCGCCAGCGCGTTCGGGCTCGACCCGCTCGCGCATCGGTCCGGAGATCACGGCCTCCTGCTGGTCAATAAGATCGGAACGGATGCCGGCGTGCGCAGTGAGATCGGCATTCTGCGCGGCCCGCGCGCCGGGGTGACCTACATGGTCTCGATGTCCTTCGCGGACACCCGCCTCTCGTCCCGGCTCGCGGTGCTCGACGGGATGCGCGCGGTCGGCCTCGACCTGCTGGAATACGTGCACTGACCGGCGTCGCCGGTGAAAACAGGAAAACAGGGCTGCCCCCGCGAAGGAATCCTTCGCGGGGGCAGCCCTGGGTGGTGGTGGCGCACCCGCTCAGCAGCACCGACCCTGGGGGTTGATGTCCTGGCGGTCAGTCTGGTCGCGCCAGAATTCGCGTTCCGTCATCATCACTGGTCCGGAGCAGGCGGCGGCATCCGGGTCATGAATCGATTCGTCATGGGCCTCATGGTGGGCCTTGTACTTGTCGTAGGCGTCTTCACCCATGACCCCCCTCATGAACCAGGCGAAGCTCTTCGCGCCGTGGCGAACACTGGCGAGCAGATTCATCGGCGGGTCGTCCTCCCTGCCTTGTCCAGCTTGGCCTGGGCGATCTGGGTGTCCCAGCGTGCGGCCAGCTTCTTCTCTTCCGGAGTGGCCACGAAGCCGGACGGGGCGAACATCTGCGACGCCACCGCGTCATCCTCGTTGGTGCCGAAGCTGCGGGTCTTGTAGGACTTCCAGGTGGCTTGCACGGCGGTGACCATCACGATGATGGCCAGCACGACGAACAGGATCGAAAGGACGCCCTGCACCATCGTGTTGCGCACGACCGCCTCCATCGCCTCGACGGTCTTCGCCGTGCCGAAGCTGGTGAGTCCCTCATCCAGAGCGTTGGAGAACGCTCGATTCTGGGCGAAGTAGCCCACGGCGGGAACGGTCGAGAAGATCTTCAGGAACGACGCGTAGATGGTCACGACGGCGGCGAAGGTCAGCGGCAGCGCCACGACCCAGAGGTACGTGAACAGCCCTCGCTTGGCCACGATCGCCAGGCAGACGGCCAGGGCGATGGCCGCCAGCAACTGGTTCGCGATTCCGAACAGCGGGAACAGGGTGTTGATGCCACCGAGCGGGTCGGTGACGCCCATCACGAGCACGGCACCCCAGGCGGCGACCATGATCCCGGTCGTGACCCAGGCGCCCAGGCGCCAGGAGGTGTTCTTGAACTTCGGGAAGAAGTTGCCGAGGCTGTCCTGCAGCATGAACCGGGCCACGCGGGTTCCGGCATCGACGGCGGTCAGGATGAACAGCGCCTCGAACATGATGGCGAAGTGGTACCAGAACGCCATCATCCCCGAGCCGCCCACAAGCTGGTGCATGATGTTGGCGAGGCCGACCGACAGGGTCGGGGCGCCACCGGTGCGGGACACGATGGTCTCCTCACCCACGTTCTTCGCGGTCTCGGTGAGCATCTCGGGGGTCAGGTTGACGCCGGTCAGGCCGAGGCTGTTCACGAATGTGACAGCACCCTCAACGGTGCCGCCGGTCAGGGCCGGCGAGGAGTTCATGGCGAAGTAGATGCCGCGGTCGATCGACAGCGCGGCGACGAGCGCCATGATGGCGACGAATGATTCCATCAGCATTCCGCCGTAACCGATGAACCGGGTCTGGCGTTCCTTCTCGATCAGCTTCGGTGTCGTGCCGGAGGCGATCAGGGCGTGAAAGCCGGACAGGGCGCCGCAGGCGATGGTGACGAAGAGGAACGGGAAGAGCGAGCCGCTCACCACGGGGCCGCCGCCGTTCACGAACTCGCTGGCGGCCGGGGCCGAGATCTCGGGGCGGACGATGATGATGGCGATTGCCAGCATCCCGATCGTGCCGATTTTCATGAAGGTGGACAGGTAGTCCCGGGGGGCCAGGAGCAGCCAGACCGGAAGGATGGCGGCCACGAAGCCGTAGACGATGATGCCGATCGCGAGGGGCAGCGGTTCAATGGCGAAGAAGGTCGAGCCCCACTCGGTGTCCGCGATCATGCCACCACCGATGATGGCGGCCAGCAGCAGGATGAAGCCGATGATCGAGACCTCGGTGACCTGGCCCGGGCGGAAGAAGCGCAGGTAGACGCCCATGAACAGGGCGATCGGAATGGTCATCGAGACCGAGAAGACGCCCCAGGGGCTGTCCGCGAGGGCGTTGACGACGACGAGGGCGAGGATGGCCACGATGATGACCATGATCGCCAGAGTCGCGACGAGGGCGGCCGTGCCGCCCACCTTGCCGAGCTCGTCCCGGGCCATCTGACCCAGGGAGCGTCCGCCGCGGCGCATTGAAAAGAACAGCACCATGTAGTCCTGCACCGCGCCGGCAAGCACGACACCGACGATGATCCAGATCGTGCCGGGCAGGTAGCCCATCTGGGCGGCCAGCACGGGGCCGACGAGCGGTCCGGCGCCGGCGATCGCGGCGAAGTGGTGACCGAAGAGAACCCGGCGGTCCGTGGCCGCGAAGTCTTTGCCATCGGCCTTGTACTCGGCCGGCGTCGCGCGCCGGTCATCGGGGTGCAGCAGGTGCTTCTGGATGTAGTTGGAGTAGAAACGGTAACCGATCAGGTACGTGCAGACGGCGGCGAAGACGAACCAGATGGCGTTGACGGTCTCGCCGCGAACGACGGCGAGCATCACCCAGCTCAGCCCGCCGAGCAGCGAGATGCCGCCCCAGATCCCGATCTTCAGGGGGGTCCAGTGGGCTTCCTCGGCGTCGTGGGTGGTCTGGTCGAGAGCAACGGGCAACAGGAGGGGATCCCGTTCCAGCTCCTCACCCCGCTTGGCTGAATCGTGTGGCGTGCGGGGCTTGGTGCCCATGATCTCTCCTTTGAGGTACCCGCAAGGACTGCGGAAATCCTTAGCAAGGCTAACAGCTTGGCGGCACCTTCCGGACGGACGCCTAAAATGGACGGAGCGCCGGGCGGCTTCTGCCTGTCCTGTGTGCTTTCCAGATCCCCCGCCCTCTCGACCATTGGAGCCCCGTGGCCGCCCTCTCCCGCCTCGATTCCGTCATCGCCCTTGCCCGCCACCGCGGGTTCGTGTTCCAGGCCGGTGAAATCTACGGTGGGTCCCGGTCCGCCTGGGACTACGGGCCGCTGGGCGTGGAGCTCAAGGAGAACATCAAGAAGCAGTGGTGGCGCTTCATGGTCACCAGCCGCGACGACGTGGTGGGCCTCGACTCCTCGGTGATCCTTCCCCGCAAGGTGTGGGAGGCATCCGGTCACGTCGAGGTCTTCAGCGACCCGCTGGTCGAGTGCACGAGCTGCCACAAGCGCTTCCGCGCAGACCACCTCGAGGAGGAATTCGAGGAGAAGAAGGGCCGCCCGCCCGAGGGCGGCATCGACGGCATCCCCTGCCCGAACTGCGGCAACCGTCATATTTGGACCGAACCGCGCGCTTTCTCCGGCCTGCTCAAGACCTACCTCGGCCCGGTCGACGACGAGGCCGGCATGCACTACCTGCGCCCCGAGACCGCGCAGGGCATCTTCGTGAACTTCGCCAACGTGCTGCAGGCTGCTCGCATGAAGCCGCCGTTCGGCATCGGCCAGATCGGCAAGAGCTTCCGCAACGAGATCACCCCGGGAAATTTCATCTTCCGTACCCGCGAGTTCGAGCAGATGGAGATGGAATTCTTTGTCGAGCCGGGCACGGATGAGACGTGGCACCAGTACTGGATCGACCAGCGCCTGAAGTGGTACACCGGCCTCGGCATCAACGTCGACAACCTGCGCCTGTTCGAACACCCGGCCGAGAAGCTCTCGCACTATTCCAAGCGCACCGTGGATATCGAGTACCGCTTCGGTTTCAGCGGCAGCGAATTCGGCGAGCTCGAGGGTGTTGCCAACCGAACCGACTTCGACCTCAGGACGCACGCGGGGGCATCCGGCAAGGATCTGTCCTACTTCGACCAGACGAAGAATGAGCGCTGGGTTCCCTACGTGATCGAGCCGGCGGCCGGACTGACCCGCTCTCTGATGGCGTTCCTGGTAGACGCGTACCACGAGGAGGAAGTGCCCAACGCGAAAGGCGGCGTCGACAAGCGCACCGTGCTGAAACTCGACCCGCGCCTGGCGCCGATCAAGGTCGCCGTGCTGCCGTTGTCCCGCAACGAGGCGCTCTCGCCGATGGCCAAGTCCCTCGCGGCGCGGCTGCGCGAGTCCTGGAACGTGGACTTCGACGACGCCGGCGCCATCGGCCGCCGCTACCGCCGCCAGGACGAGATCGGCACCCCGTACTGCGTCACGGTCGACTTCGACTCGCTCGAGGACCAGGCCGTCACCGTGCGTGACCGCGACACCATGGCGCAGGAGCGCGTGCCGCTCGACAAGCTCGACGCCTACCTGGCCGAGCGCCTCCGCGGCGCATAGCCGAGTCTGCCGGCTGGGGCCGGCCGGCTGGGGCCGGGGGTACCGCTGGCGGTACCGGTGGGGTGCTGGGGCCGGGGATACCGGTGGCGGTACCGGTGGGGTGCTAACTCAGGAGAAGTCCCGCGGGCGAGCTTCGGCGGTCCCGGAACGGCGGCACCGCGGCGACCGGACACACCGGTTTTCCTGAGTTGGCCCCACAGGTGGAGGGAGACGGATTCCTAGCGAGCCGCCACCGCTGCCGCACGAGTTCAGGGGCGGGCGAGCTCGATCAGGGTGACGCCGCCCGGCGCGGCCGGGTCGCTCATGGCGGCGAGGGCGGCGGGCGCCTCGGCCAGGCTGAGGCGGCGGCCGATCAGGTCCTGCGGGCGCAGCCGGCCGGAGGTGACCAGGGCCAGCAGGGCCGGATAGTCGCCCGCGGGCATCCCGTGGCTGCCCATCACGGTCAGTTCGCGGGCGATGACGTCGCCGAGCGGAAGCCGTGGGTCTTCCGCCAGCAATCCGATCTGGACGTGACGTCCCCGGGTTGCCAGTGAACGGATGGCGATGCCCACCGTGCTCTCCCGACCGAGCGCCTCGACGCTGACCTGCGCACCCGCACCCGCATCCGTGCCCCTGCCCGTCACCGAGCGGATCCGCGCCACCACCTCATCGTTCGAGAGCCCGGCGGAGTCCACCGTGAAGGTCGCGCCCACTCGCGCGGCCGTCTCACGGGCCGCGGCACTGATGTCCACGGCGATCACGGTCGCACCGAGCGCCGCGCCGATCATGACCGCGGAGAGACCGACGCCGCCGCAGCCGACCACGACGAGGGTCTCGCCCGCCTGCAACCGGGCCTGATGCACGAGTCCGCGATAGGAGGTGGCGAAGCGGCAGCCGAGCAGTGCGGCGGCGCCGGCATCCAGTCCCACGGGAATCGCGATCAGGTTGACGTCGGCGTTGTGCAGGGCCACCCGCTCCGCATAGGAGCCCCAGTGGGTGAAGCCGGGCTGGGTCTGGTTGCGGCAGACCTGGCCGTTGCCGTCCCGGCACTCCGGGCAGTCGCCGCAGGCGCAGACGAACGGCACGGTGACGCGCTGGCCCACGGCGAAGCGGCGCACCTCGGGCCCCACGGCGTCGATCACGCCGACGAGCTCGTGGCCCGGAACGTGCGGCAGGGCGATGCCGGCGTCGTGCCCGAGCCAGCCGTGCCAGTCGCTGCGACAGAGGCCGGTGGCCTCCACTCGCACGACGACCCCGGACGCGGACGGCACCGGGTCAGGAACCTCCCGCAGCTCGGGTACGGCACCGAACGCGTCGAACCAGACGGCTCTCACCCGCAGATCCCGGCCGTGCTGTGCACGCTCGCACCGTGCAGGGCCAGGCCGCCCACCGTCAGGATGCCACGGGGCCGATATCGGTGACCGTGGCCGCGGTCCCGGCGGCGGGCAGCTCAACCTGGATGCCGAACAGGGCATCGAGTCCGGTCAGGAATGCGGCCTGCTCGCCCGCTCGGGCCAGCTCGCGGGATCGCACCATCGGGGTGTGCAGAAGCACGCCGGCCAAGTGGCGCAGGGCCGCCTCGGTCTGCTCGCTGTTGTCGCCGCGGTTGCGCGCCCGTTCGATCTCACCGTCGAGGAGGTCGAAGACGTAGCTGCGAAGGGCCACGACGGCCGGGGCGAGGCTCTGCTCCTCGGCAACCGCGGAGAACTTGCGGGCGGCGCGGCCCACGAGCAGTCGGGCGTCGCTGGTGGCGTTGAGCTCCTCGAGCGGCGCGTGGATGCGGATGGTCTCGAGGTCGAGCAGCTCGACGCCGGCCAGGTCGGTGACGTCCGGGTCGACGTTGCGCGGCAGACCCAGGTCGATGATGAGCCGGCGCGGGATCTCGGTCGGGGCATCCGTCATCGGGCAGGAGGGCAGTGTGCGCGCTTCGGCGGCCGGGAGCTGCAGGGAGAGTGCGCGGCCCGAGTGGAGCAGGGCCGCGTCGATCACGTGGGTGTCGGCGGTCGTGCAGGTGAGGATCAGGTCGGCCTCGGCGGCTTCGATGGCGAACGCCGACTCGGCGACGGCGGTGATCTGATGCGAGGTGGCGAACTTCTGAGCGCGGCCCGAGGGGGAGTACACCCGCACGTCCTCGGCGCCGAGGTCCCGCAGCGCGGCGAGGGAAGCCCCCGCGTAACGGCCCGTGCCGACCAGGAGCACGCGGGTCTGGGCCCAGTCCGTGATGCGGCTTTCGGCCAGTTCGAGGGCCAGGCGCACGAGTGAACGCCCCGCGGCTCCGATGCCGGTGCGGTTCTTGACGCCCCGCGAGGTCTGCGACGCACGCTGGAAGAGGCGTTCGAGTTCGGGGCTGGTGGTGCGGGAGAGCCGGGCCTGCTCAAGGGAGCGGCGCACCTGGCCGGCGATTTCGCCCTCGCCGACGACCACCGATTCGAGGCCGCTCGTCACGGCGAAGAGGTGCTCGGCGACGCCGCTGCCGTGCACCAGGTCCAGGGTGTTCCGCAGAACGTCGACGGCCACGCCGGTGCTCGCACTGACGCCGTCGATGGCGGCGTGCACGGCCGAAAGTGGGGAGGAGCCGAGCGGTTCGTCGAGGTCGAGGTAGGCCTCGAACCGGTTGCAGGTGGCAACGACAACGGCACCGACCAGGGCCGGGTGCCGCTCGAGGATGCCACCCGCCGTGTCATTCGCACCGACAGACAATTTCTCCAGCACGTCAAAGCTGGAGTTCTTATGGCTGGCGGACAGGCAGATTAACACTCGATGAGTCTACGACCTGTGGCTGAGGGCCCGAATCGCCCGAGTGTCGGAAGTTTGACAGAATCAAGATAATGAACCTCGACGCGCAACACCCACTCGCAACCGGACTCACAGCCGATTCACGCCTCATCCGCGCCTACCAGGGCACCAGGCCAGACGTCACCCCCGTCTGGTTCATGCGCCAGGCCGGCCGTTCGCTGCCCGAATATCGCTCGCTGCGTGTCGGTACGCGCATGCTCGACGCCTGCCTCGACCCGGAGATGGCGAGCGAAATCACGCTGCAGCCGGTGCGCCGCCACAACGTCGACGCCGGCATCCTCTTCAGCGACATCGTCATCCCGCTCAAGCTCGTGGGCGTCGACGTCGAGATCGTCGCAGGCACCGGCCCCGTCCTCGGCACGGCCGTGCGCACGGCGAAGGATGTCGCGGAGCTCACTGCTCTCGACCCTGCCGTGCTTGAGGGGAACCTCGCCCCGATCACCGCGGCGGTCGCGCGCACCGTCGCCGAGCTCGGCTCGACGCCGCTGATCGGATTCGCCGGGGCCCCGTTCACGCTGGCGGCCTATCTCGTGGAGGGCGGCCCGTCGAAGGACCACATCAACGCCCGCACGCTCATGCATGCGGACCCCGACGCCTGGGCCACCCTGATGGAGTGGACGGCCGAGGTCACCGGACGATTCCTGCGCGCGCAGGTTCTGGCCGGCGCCAGCGCCGCCCAGCTATTCGACTCCTGGGCCGGCGCGCTCTCGCTGGCCGACTACACGCGCTTCGTCGCTCCTGCCTCCACCGCGGCGATCGCCCACGTGCGCGACCTCACCTATGGCGAGGGCGCCGCGGGCACAGATGCCGAGGGCGTCGCATCCGTGCGCCGCAACGTGCCCGTCGTGCACTTCGGAGTGGGCACGGGCGAGCTGCTCAGGGAGATGCACGGGGTGGGCGCCGACGTCGTCGGAGTCGACTACCGGGTGCCGCTCGATGAAGCCAACCGTCGCCTCGGCGGACTGGTCCCGGTGCAGGGCAACGTCGATCCGGCGCTCCTCGCGGCACCGTGGCCGGTGCTCGAAGCGCATGTCCTCGACGTGCTCGAGCGTGGGCGCACGGCACCGTCCCACGTGCTGAACCTGGGCCACGGCGTTCCGCCGATGACCGACCCGAACGTGCTGACTCGCCTGGTGGCCTTCGTGCACGAGGTCACCGCGGTCTCCGCCGGCCCGGCCGGCGCCGTCCCGGAAGCCCCGGCCGCCGCGCCGTCCGCGTCCTGACAATCGCACGCAGGCTCAGGGGGCGCGAATGAAAGACGTCATCGTCATCGGTGGAGGGGTGGCGGGCCTGATCGCCGCCCGAGCCTGCGCGCGGGTCGGACTCAGCGTGACCGTGCTCGAAGCCACCGGTGTGCCGGGCGGAGCACTCGGCAGCCACCAAGTTGCCGGCCTCACCCTCGACAGCGGTGCCGAGAGCTTCGCCGTGCGGCGCGACGCGGTGGCCGAGTTCATCGCCGACCTCGGCCTGTCCGACGAGGTTGTCGCGCCGAACCCCGCCGGCGCGTGGCTGCACCTGCCCGACGACCGCGTGCCGAATGGTTCGGTCAGCGTTCCGCTGCCCAAGGCCGGCGTGCTCGGCATCCCCGGTTCTCCGCTCGCCGACGACGTGCGCCGCGTGATCGGCTGGAGTGGCGCCTGGCGCGCCTACGCGGACCGGCTGATGCCGGTGTTGACGATCGGCCGGGAACACAGCCTGGGTGAACTCGTGCGCAAGCGCATGGGGCGCCGCGTGCTCGAACGGCTCGTCGAACCCGTGACCGCCGGGGTGTACTCGTCCGCGGCCGACGATCTCGAGATTGACGTCGTGGCCCCGGGCCTCAACTCTGCCCTCACGGTGACGGGTTCGCTCTCCGGGGCCGTGCTGTCGTTGCGCTCCGGCGCCCCGGCGGGCTCGAACGTGGCCGGGCTCCGCGGCGGCATGTTCCGGCTCGTGACCGCTCTGGTGGCCGACCTCGTGCACTTCGGCGCCGAGATCGTGACGGATGCCCCGGTCACCGCATTGCAGCGCTCCGGCACCGAGGACGCGCCCACCTGGACGGCCACCTGCGCGGCACCGGACACGGCGGCGGACGCAGACGCCCCGGCAGCCCCGGCGCCGGAGACCACCCTCGACGCCCGCTTCGTGATCATCGCGACTCCAGGCGCGCAGGCGCTCGGCCTACTGGCCGGCCTGAGCCCGGCCCATGCGGCGCTCGCCGAACTCGACTGGCCGCAGCCGACGGCGATCGAGCTGGCCACGATCGTCATCGACGCCCCGGAGCTCGACCTGCACCCGCGCGGCACCGGCGTGCTGGTCGCGGCCGCGACCCCCGGGGTCACCGCCAAGGCGCTCACCCACGTGACCGCGAAGTGGGAGTGGCTGGCCGAGGCCGCCGGACCGGGCCGACACGTCATCCGTCTGTCCTACGGTCGCGCCGGCCAGGACAGCCCCACCGCCGGTCTCCGCGATGACGAGCTCCTCGCGCTGTCCCTGGCGGACGCTCGCACGATCCTGGGCGTCAATCTCGACGCGACCGCCGTGCGGGGTTTCGCGCGCACGGTCTGGGGCGATGCCCTCTCGCCCGCGACCGTCGGCGCGCCCGAGCGGGTCGACCAGGTGCACGAGGTCGTGGCCGCCACCCCGGGACTCGAACTCACGGGTGCGTGGCTCGCCGGCACCGGCCTGGCCTCGGTGATCCCGGATGCCGTCGCCGCGGCCTCCCGCACCCGGCACGAGGCCCTCGGCATCTGATCACCGGGTCACCGGCCGCGCCGACCTGCTCTTATCCCTAATGGGGGATACTCTGAGGGATACGTGCACCTTGAGGAATGGAGTGACAATGCGGGGAAAACTTCTGTTCATCACGGGTGGACTCGTCGGATACGTCCTCGGCGCGCGCGCCGGGCGCAAGCGCTACGACCAGATCGTGGCCGCGGCAGACAACCTATGGAACGCGCCGCCCGTTCAGCGCCGGGTGAACGAGGCCCGCGACTTCGCGCTCGAGCGGGTCGGGGATGTGCCGTCGGCACTCCTCGAGACCGGCAAGAAGATCGCCTCGGCCCTGCAGTCCAAGGCGTCCAAGACGTCCGGGACCAGTTACACCGTGCCGACGCCGACGCCGACGCCGACGCCGACGCCGGCGACCGCAGCGCCGGCCGCACCGACGACGTTCGCCGACGACACCATCACGAAATAATCACCGCGACACTCCGAACGAAGGGGAAACTGTGAGAAACAGCGAATTCAACCCGAAGAGCCGGAAATCGACGTTCGACCTTCTCGGTGAGCTGCCCGGTCAGATCATCGCTCTGGTCAAGGCCGAACTCGAGGCGGCTAAGGCGGAGTTCGCCGGTAAGGCCAAGAACATCGGGCTGGGCATCGGGCTCTTCGTCGGGGCGGCCCTGTTCACGTTCTTCGCGGCTCTGGTGCTGGTCGCCCTCGCGGTCATCGCGCTTGCCCTCGTCCTGCCGCTCTGGCTCGCGACCCTGATCGTGGCGGTCGCCCTGTTGCTGCTCGCGCTCCTATTGGGGCTGATCGGCAGAAACCGGCTGCAGGCCGGAACGTCATCGGATCCGGACGGCGTGACGGAAAGCATCCGTCGCGACGTCGACGCCCTCAAGGGAGTTGGCAAATATGAGCACTGAAGTGAACACGACGACACATGAGGCCGTCCGCGGGAGCGTCGAAGCTGTCACGGTTGTGGCCGTTCCGCGCACCAAGACCGAGTTGCGCGCCGAGGCCGCCCGTGCCCGCGTCGAACTCGCGCAAACGCTCGACGCGATCGAGTACAGGCTCAACGTGCCGAGGCAGTTGCGCGTGCGCTCGCGCCTGGTCAACGTGCGCCTGCGCGAACTCGGCGAGAAGAATCCCCTCGCACTGGCCGGCATCGTCCTGGGCGCGGCCACGGCCGCGGTGGGCGCCGTCTGGCTCGGTGTCAGGGCCGTGCAGCGCCGCTGAGGCCAACGGAAGCCGGTACCCGACCGCGCAGTTTTGGCTCTCGCGGCAAAGGAGTAGAGACTAGTAGTTATGACTCACCCGGCTGCCGGAGAGGCAGTAAACCCACCTCACTCCACCACCTCTGCCGAGACCCACGGAACGACTGACGCGCCAGACGCGTCGCCGCAGGGTTTCACGCTCTTCGCTGTGCTGCGCAAAGATCCGAGCAACCCGGACGACCTCGACGGCCACGATGTGCCCCGAGCCGTCCTGGAGCTCGACGACGTCATCGGTCTGGTTGAGGCCGAGGGCGTCACCGTCCGCGGCTTCTACGACGTCTCCGGGCTCCGCGCCGACGCCGACGTGATGATCTGGACCCACGCACCGGACGCCGAGACCCTGCAGTGGGCCCACCGCCAGCTGCGTCGTAGCCGCCTCCTCAAGAGCCTCCTGCCGACCTGGAACGCCATGGGCGTGCACCGCGACGCCGAGTTCAACAAGAGCCATGTGCCTGGGTTCCTGCGCGGAGTGGAGCCGAAGGGCTGGCTGACCCTCTACCCGTTCGTGCGCAGCTACGAGTGGTACCTGCTGCCGGAGGCCGAGCGCAGCGCCATGCTCGCCGACCACGGCCGCAAGGGCGCGGCCTTCCGCGGAGCCATCGCCAACACCGTCTCCTCGTTCGCCCTCGGCGACTACGAGTGGCTGCTGCCGATCGAAAGCGACGAGCTCACCGAGCTCGTCGACCTGATGCGCGAACTGCGCAACACCGAGGCGCGCCGCCACGTGCGCGAAGAGGTCCCGTTCTACACCGGCCGCCGCATCTCGACGGCCGAACTGGTGGAGGTTCTGCAGTAATGACTACCTACGATGCCATCCTGCTCGCCGGCTTCGGCGGCCCCGAGGGTCAGGACGATGTGATCCCGTTCCTGCGCAACGTCACCGGCGGGCGCGGCATCCCCGAGGAGCGCCTCGAAGAGGTCGCCAAGCACTACCGCCACTTCGGCGGGGTCAGCCCGATCAACGACCAGAACCGTGTGCTTCGCGCCGCGCTCCAGGCCGAACTCGAACGCCGCGGCATCGACCTGCCCGTGCTCTGGGGCAACCGCAACTGGGCACCCTACCTGCGCGACACCATCAGCGAGGCCAACGACAACGGCCAGACCCGGCTCCTGGCCATCGCCACGAGCGCCTACAGCTCCTACTCCGGCTGCCGCCAGTACCGCGAGGACTTCGCGGCCGCGCTGACCGCGACCGGGCTGGAGGGCGTGGTGCACATCGACAAGGTGCGCCAGTTCTTCGACCACCCCGGATTCGTCACCCCGTTCGTGACCGCCCTCCAGAAGGGGCTCGCGGATGTCGCGGCCCAGGTCCCCGGAATCGACCTGGCCACCGAGGTCGAAATCCTGTTCTCGACCCACTCGATCCCGATGACCGACGCCAACAAGAGCGGCCCGGCCGAGCGCGGCTTCGGCGAGGGCGGCGCCTATGCGGCGCAGCACCTCGCCGTCGCCCAGAAGGTCATGGTCGGGGTGGACACCCCGTGGCAGCTGGTCTTCCAGTCCCGCAGCGGGCCGCCCACCATGCCGTGGCTCGAGCCCGACATCAACGACGCCATCGCGTTGCTGCCGGAGCGGGGCATCCGTGCCATCGTCATCGTGCCGCTCGGCTTCGTCAGTGACCACATGGAGGTCATGTGGGACCTCGACAACGAGGCCACCGAGACCGCCGGGGACCTCGGCCTGGTGTCCGTGCGGGTGCCGACGCCCGGCGTCGACCCGGCCTTCGTGAGCGGGCTCATCGACCTGGTTGAGGAGCGCATGAACGACACCCCCGCCGACGCTCGTCCGCACGAGACCGACCTCGGACCCTGGTACGACGTCTGCCGCCCCGGTTGCTGCGAGAACGTGCGCCTGGGCTTCAAGCCGGCCGTCGCCGGGATGGCTCCGTGAGCCTGATCCGCGTCGGAACCCGTGGCAGCGCGCTCGCCCTGGCGCAGACCACTGCGATTGCGAACCGCATCGCGACCGCGTCCGGCTCCGAGGTCGAAATCGTCACGGTCACGACGCACGGCGACACCTCCCGCGAGTCTCTGTCAAGCCTGGGCGGCACGGGCGTCTTCGCCAGCGCCCTGCGGGAGTCGCTCCTGGCCGAAGAATGCGACGTCGTCGTGCATTCCTTCAAGGATCTGCCGACGGCCGCCTACCCGGGCCTCCGAATCGGCGCCACCCCGAAGCGTGCGGATGCGCGCGACGTGCTGTGCGCCCGCGATGGGCTGAACCTGACCACGCTGCCCGAGGGCGCGCGAGTCGGCACAGGGTCACCGCGCCGGGCCGCCCAGCTGCGATCGCTGCGCCCGGACCTGGACGTCGTGGACATCCGTGGCAACGTGGAGACCCGTCTGAACCGTGTGGCCGAGGGCGACCTCGACGCCGTCGTGCTCGCCGCCGCGGGCCTCAGCCGGCTGGCGCTGCTCGAGTCCGTGGACGGCGAATACCTGGAACTGTCGGATTGGCCGACCGCACCCGGTCAGGGCGCGCTCGCGCTCGAGGTGCGCGACGGGAAGCTCGACCGTACTCTCGCCACGGCCCTCACTGCGATCAATCACTCGACCAGCCAGACCACCGTCATGGCCGAGCGTCTGGTGCTGGAGCGGCTCGAAGCCGGCTGCGCCGCGCCCATCGGCGCCATGGCCGCGATCGACGACGGGCTCCTGTTCCTCACCGCCACGGTGTACAGCCCGGACGGCTCCCGCAGCGTCGTGAGCTCCCATGCCGCCACCCCCGACTCCCACTCCATTGCGCACCTGGCCGAAGCCGCGCAAGACGTGTCCAACCGTGTTTCGTGTGACCTACTCGCCGGCGGCGCTGCTGACTTCGCCCCGATGAAGGTGACTTCGTGATGAACTCGCGCTACAAGACGAAAACCAGCCTCGTCAAGCCGCTCACCGGCTGGCGGGTCCTCGTGCCGCGCGGCGGCCCGTGGGGCGACCACGTCGCCGCCGACCTGCGTTCCAAGGGCGCCCAGCCGATCGTGGCCCCCATGATCAACTTCGCCCCGACCGACGACGCCCCCGCGCTCGAGGCCGCCCTGGCACGCCTCGCGGCGGGCGACTTCGACTGGATGACCGTGACCAGCGCCACGACCGTCGACGTTCTGTCGTCGCACCGTGCCGTCGTGGCCGCGTCCACGCGCATCGCGGCGGTCGGCGAGACAACGGCCGCGGCCCTGATCGCGGCCGGTTACCGGGTCGACATCGTCCCCTCCGAAGACAACTCGGCTCGCGGACTCCTCGAGGAGTGGGAAACGGCCACCTCGGGCCAGGTGCCGCTGCGCATCCTCACTCTCCGCTCGGAAATCGCCAAGCCGCTGCTGACCGAGGGGCTGCGCCGGATCGGCCACGACGTCGAATCGGTCGTCGCATACCGCACCATCGGCGTCCCGGTCGACCAGAGCGTCGTCGCGGACGTCGCGGCCGGCACTGTCCAGGCCCTGCTCGTCACCTCCGGAAGCGTGGCGCAGCAGGTGCAGGACCAACTCGGGCCGATCCCCGAATCGACCGTGGTGGCCTGCATCGGGCCGCGCACGGCGCGGGATGCGGCGGCCATCGGCCTGCGCGTAGACGTCGTGGCCGACTCGCCCAGCGCCGAGTCCTTGATCCAGGCCCTGGTGCACGTCGCCCAGTCCCGCTGACGGTTCGCGCACGCCCGGCCCGGCGACGTAGGGTTGACGGGTGATAAACCCCGTCATCCGCCCGCGACGGTTGCGCACCACTCCCGCGCTCCGCCGCCTGGCCAGCGAAATCCGTCTGCACCCCTCCGAATTGGTTCTTCCGATGTTCGTGCGGGAGGGCAGCGGCGACCCGATGCCGATCCAGTCGATGCCCGGGGTGGTTCAGCACACCATTGACAGCGCCCGACGGGCGGTGACCGAGGCCGCGGAAGCGGGCATCGGCGGCGTCATGCTCTTCGGGGTGCCGACCGTGCGCGACGCCGTCGGCTCCGGGGCGACCGATCCCGACGGCATCCTCAACGCCGCCACCCGCGCGCTGGCCGACGAGGTCGGCGACGCCCTCGTCGTGCAGACCGACCTCTGCCTCGACGAGTTCACCGACCACGGCCACTGCGGATTGGTCGGCGCAGACGGCAGCGTCGACAACGATTCCACCCTCGAGCGCTACTGCGACATGGCGCTCGTGCAGGCGGCCTCCGGCTCGCAGCTGCTCGGCCTGAGCGGAATGATGGACGGCCAGGTTGCCGCCGTGCGCCAAGCGCTCGACCAGAACGGCTACGTCGATACGGCCGTGCTCGCCTACTCGGCCAAGTACGCCTCGGCCTTCTACGGTCCCTTCCGCGACGCGGTGGAGTCAACCCTCGACGGTGACCGGCGCAGCTACCAGCTCGACCCGGCGAACCGCCGGGAGGGCGTGCGCGAGGCCCGGCTCGACATCCAGGAGGGCGCCGACATCGTGATGGTGAAGCCCGCCGGCAGCTATCTCGACGTGCTCGCCGAGGTCGCCGCCGTCAGTGACGTTCCGGTCTGGGCCTACCAGGTGTCCGGTGAATACGCGATGATTGAGGCCGCAGCCGCCCACGGCTGGATCGACCGCCGCCGGGCCGTCGAGGAGTCCGTGCTCAGCATCCGTCGCGCCGGAGCGGACGCCGTGCTCACCTACTGGGCGGTCGAACTGGCCACCTGGTTCAACGAAAGACAGGCCCGATGATGTCCCGCAACGACGATCTTTTCGCCCGCGCGCAGCGCGCCATCCCCGGCGGAGTGAACTCACCCGTTCGGGCCTTCCGGTCGGTCGGGGGAACCCCGCTGTTCCTGGTTAAAGCGAAGGGCGCCTACGTCACCGACTCGGACGGGCGTGAATACGTCGACCTGGTCAGCTCCTGGGGCCCGGCCATCCTCGGCCACGCCCACCCGGAGGTCGTGCAGGCGGTGCAGGATGCCGCCGCGCTCGGACTGTCCTTCGGTGCCTCTACGCCCGGCGAGACCATCCTGGCCGAACTGATCGAGGAACGCGTCGGCGCGGTCGAGAAGCTGCGCCTGGTCTCGACCGGCACCGAGGCCACCATGACGGCCATCCGTCTGGCCCGCGGTTTCACCGGTCGTGACCTGCTGATCAAGTTCGCCGGGCATTACCACGGTCACTCGGACGGACTGCTGGCTCAGGCAGGGTCCGGCCTGGCCACGTTGGCCCTGCCCGGCTCGGCCGGGGTCACGGCAGCGACGGCCGCGCAGACCCTCGTGCTGCCTTACAACGACCTGGATGCCGTACGAGTCGCCTTCGAGGCGCACCCGGGCCGGATCGCCGCCGTGATCACCGAGGCGGCGGCGGCGAACATGGGTGTCGTGGCTCCCGACGCCGGCTTCAACGCCGCGCTCACCGCCCTCGCGCACGAGCAAGGCGCGCTCCTGATCATCGACGAGGTCCTCACCGGCTTCCGGGTGCATCCGGCCGGCTACTGGGGACTGGACACCATGGGCCAGGGGCAGGCGGACTACACGCCGGACCTGTTCACCTACGGCAAGGTCATCGGCGGAGGCCTGCCGGTGGCGGCCCTCGGTGGTCGCGCCGACGTGATGGACTTCCTGGCTCCGAATGGCCCGGTCTACCAGGCCGGCACGCTCTCCGGGAACCCGGTGGCGGTCGCCGCCGGCATCGCCACCTTGCGGGCCCTGGACGAGAGCGTCTACGAGCGCATCGACGCCACCGCGCTGCTGCTCTCCGAGGCCGTCTCCGCCGCCTTCTCGGCCGAGGGCGTCGCGCACAGCGTGCAGCGGGCCGGCAACCTGTTCAGCTTCGTATTCGGTGCCGAAGCCGCCGCCAGCGCGCCTCGGAACTACGCTCAGGTGCAGCGCCAGGAGACGTTCCGCTACGGTCCGTTCTTCCACTCCATGCTGGATCAGGGCGTTTCGCTGCCGCCGTCCGTGTTCGAGGCCTGGTTCGTCTCCAACGCCCACGACGAGAGCGCGGTCGGCTGGATCCTCGACGCCCTCCCTGCCGCAGCGAAGGCCGCGGCCGCCGCGACCCCGCAGGTGTGACCCGCAGGTGTGACCCGCAGGTGTGACCCGCAGGTGTGACCCGCAGGTGTGACCCGTACACCCGGGAGTTATTCCTTTGTGAGGTTCCGACAGGTGGATTTCGTCCCGGAACAGGCAGACTAGACGCATGGCTTCCCTCCGCGTTCACCCTGACCGGCTTGAGATCCACCTCACGAAAGCGGAGAAGACCCTCGCCCTGCGGCGCGAGGACATCGTCGTACCGCGGGGGAACATCCGTTCGGTGACGATCACGGATGACCCGTGGATCTGGATCCGCGGGATCCGTTCTCCCGGGGTGGGCCTGCCGCTGGTGGTCGCGGTGGGCACCTGGAAGTTCCGCGGCGGCAAGGACTTCCTGGCGATCAAGCGCAAGCGCCAGGCGGTCGTGATCGACCTCATTGACGATGAGTTCTCCCGGGTGATCCTGACCACCAACCACGCCCCGGACCTGATCGCGTCGCTCAAGCTCGGCGGTTGACCGTCCCACTGGTCGAGCACGTCCGCTGTCGAACCGATTCGACGGAGATTTTACCGATTCCGGACTGAAACGGATGTTTAGGGCCTGTTTTGAGCAAAATCTCCGTCGAGTTCGTTCGGGACGACGTTGAGCCGCAGCCGCAGCCGCAGCCGCAGCCTCGGAGACGCGTGCTATCGGCGCACGTCGACGACGGTGCGACCGTGCATGATGCCCGCGAGGATGCCCGCGGCGGCACTGAAGCTCGCCTCCAGCGGGATCACCTGGGTGAGCTGGTCGAGCAGGCTCAGGTCGAGGTCCGTGGCGAGGCGCTGCCAGGCCTCTTCGCGCTGGGCGAGCGGAGCCTCGACCGAATTGATCCCGATCAGGCTGACGGCGCGCAGGATGAAGGGCATGACCGTGGCCGGAAGGTCGGCCCCCTGGGCCAGGCCGCAGGAGGTGACCACTCCGCCGTAGTTCGTCTGGGCGAGGACGTTGGCGAGGGTGGCGCTGCCGACCGAATCGACGGCCCCGGCCCAGCGCTGGCCCTGCAGCGGTTTGCCGGCCTCGCTGAGGGTGCGGCGATCGACGAGTTCGACGGCGCCGAGCCCGCGCAGGTAGTCCCCGAGCTCGTCGATGCGGCCGGTTGACGCGTGCACCTGGAAGCCGCGGGCGGCGAGCAGTGCCACGGCAACACTGCCGACCCCGCCGGCCGCGCCGGTCACGAGCACGGCACCGGATTCCGGTGTGACTCCACCCCGTTCGAGGCCAAGCACGGACAGCATGGCGGTCAACCCGGCCGTGCCGATCGCGGCGGCCCGTACGGCGTTGATACCGTTCGGCAGCCGCACCAGGGAGCCCCCCGACACGCGGGCCCGTTGGGCCAACCCGCCGTGGTGCGTCTCGCTCAGGCCGGCCCCGTTGAGGATGACCTGGTCTCCGGCCGACCAGCGCGGGTCGGCGCTCTGCTCGACCGTTCCGACCAGGTCGATCCCGGCGATCAGGGGCCAGGCGCGCACGACCCCGGGGCGGCCCATCAGGGCGAGCCCGTCCTTGTAGTTGATGCTTGAGTACTCGACCGCGATGGTGACGTCGCCGGCCATCAGGAAGCCGTCGTCAACCACGCGGAGGGCCGCGCTCTGCGTCTTCCGGCCCTCGGCATTTTCGATGCGGTCGACGACGATGGCCCGGAACTCAGTCTCAATACCCATGCGTCGAGACTACGCGGGCGCTCGGGTCAGGTGGTCAGGTGACGTCGCGCTTCCAGCTGACCGCATAGCCGATCACGGTCGCGGCGAGCATGTAGGCCAGGAGGACGAGCCCGCCTTGCCACCACTCGAGCAGCGCCGCCGGGGTGCCTCCCGGCGCGGCGAGGGTGAAAAAGCTCGCGCCGACCAGGGCATCGGAGGCGGCCCCCGGCAGGTAGTTGCCGATCCCTCGCGTCACGTCGGTGAACAGGGATGCGAAGCGCAGCAGCGGTTCGACGAACTGGGTGAAGGCGAGCACGATGACGATCGACGCCACCTGGCTATGCACGAGCACGCCGAGGCCCACACCGATGGTCGACCAGATGGCCATGGCGAGCACCGTGCGGCCGATCAGCGCCCAGGTAGCGCTATCGGCCAGCAGCGGGTCGACGTCGAACGCGTTGATGACGAGCGCGCCGACGCCGACGGATGCGAGCAGCGCGACGACCCCGAAGACCGCGCCGACCACGAAGAGAGTGATCGTCTTGGCCCCGAGCACCTGGGCCCGCCGGGGATTGGCGAGGAACGTGGGGGTGAGGGTCTGGTGCCGGAATTCGCCCGTGGTGGCGAGGGCCCCGAGCAGAACCGGGAAGACATAGCCGACGGATGACGCGAAGCTGTAGATCAGGGGTGGGAGGCTGCCGAACCCGGCGAGTCCCTGGGATCCGGTACCGGCGGCATCCGGGCTGATCGCGCCGCTCTCGATCCCCGCGAACAGCGCCGAGAGGCCGCCGGCGAGCAGGGCGATATAACCGAACATGACCGCGGCGAGGACCCACCACAGGCGCGTTGTGCCGAGCTTGGCGAACTCGGCGCCGAGGGCGCGGCTGAAGGACGTCATCGCGACTCGCCTCCGCTTCCGTTTGCGTTGCCGTTCACGAGGGCGAGGAAGGCCTCCTCGAGCCCCTTCCTCTCCCGGTGCAAAGCGCTGAGTTCCACGCCGGCCGAGAACGCGATGTGGCCGATCAGGGCCGGGTCGGGCGCAGCGGCGAACAACCCGGTGCGCCCGGTGGAAAACTCGATGCCGGCCTGGCTGAGGGCGGCCTCAAGAGCCGTGCGGTCGGGGGAGTCGACCAGGATGCGCGGCGCCGCCTCGGTCTCGAGGCTCGACAGGGTGCCTCGGTGCACGAGAGCTCCGTCGGCGATGATGATCACGTCGTCGACGCTCTGCTGCACCTCGGAGAGCAGGTGGGAGCTGACCAGGACCGTGCGCCCCTCATCGGCCATGGTGCGGAGGAAGCCGCGGATCCATTTGATCCCCTCCGGGTCGAGCCCGTTGATCGGCTCGTCCAACACGAGCACGCCGGGGTCGCCGAGCAGGGTGAAGGCCAGGCCGAGCCGCTGCCGCATGCCGAGCGAGAAGCCGCCGACACGCTGGGCGCCGTGTGCGCCGAGGCCGACCGTGTGCAGCACCGCGTCGATGCGGGCGGAGGGCAGCCCCGCCGCGATGGCGTAGACCGCCAGGTGGTTCCGGGCACTGCGGCCGGGATGGAAGCTGGCTGCCTCCAGGGCGGCCCCGACGGTCTGCAGCGGGCGCGGCAGGTCACGGTAGCGGATGCCGTCGATGGTGGCCGTGCCGGACGTGGGCGTGACCAGCCCGAGCAGCATGCGCAGCGTGGTGGTCTTTCCGGCGCCGTTGGGGCCGAGAAAGCCGGTGACCCGGCCGGGCTCCACGGTGAAGGACAGGTTGTCCACCGCGGTGACGCTGCCGAACGTCTTGGTGATGTTGCTGAACTCGATGACCGCGCCGACCGGCATCCGTTCCCCCTTCGTTGCTGGTAGTCCCTCGCTGATAGTCGTTCGCTGGGATCTGGTTCCAGCCTAGGGGCGGAGACGACCGGGTCAGGTGACGCGGAGGAAGACGCGCAGTGCGGCGAGCAGCCGGGCCACCTCATCGACGGTGTTGTAGGGGGCGAGGCCGATCCGCAGGCCGCCACGGTCGCCGAGTCCGAGGTGCCGGGAGGCTTCGAGGGCGTAGAACGAGCCGGCGGGGGCGAGGATGCCCTGCTTGCACAGGTGGCGGGACGCATCCGCGGTGTCGTGGCCGGCGAACGTGACCAGCACGGTGGGTGTGCGCACGGCAGCCCTCGAGTGCAGTCGCGCCCCCGACAGCTCCGCCAGGCCGGCCTCCAGTTCGCCGCGCAGGGTCTCCTCGTGGTGTTCGAGAGCCTGGGACGAGCGGATCAGGCGCTCCCGCCGAGAGGCCCCGGCCGGCGCGGAGTCGCCGAGGCCGGCGAGGAATTCGACGGCGGCCGTGACCCCCGCCATCGTCTCGTAGGGGAGCGTGCCCAGCTCGAAACGCTCGGGCACCTGGTCGCTCGAGGGCACCAGCTTGTCGGGATATATCGTTTCGAGCAGCGCGGGCGCGGAAGCGAGAATCCCGCAGTGCGGACCGAAGAACTTGTAGGCCGAGCAGACGAAGAAGTCCGCTCCCAGCGCCACGACGTCCACCGACGCGTGCGGCGTGTAGTGCACGCCGTCGACGTAGAGGAGCGCGTCGACGGAATGTGCGAGCCGGGCGATCGCCGCCACCGGCGGGCGGGTGCCGATCAGGTTGGAGGCGGCGGTCACGGCTACCAGCCGGGTGCGCTCGCTGAGGACCGCGGCGATGTCCGGGACGCTCAGCTCACCGGTGGCCGGGTCGAAGTCCGCCCAACGCACCGTGGCGCCGGCCCGGTCGGCGGCCTGCATCCACGGGCGGATGTTCGCGTCGTGGTCGAGCCGGGTGACCACGACCTCGTCGCCCGGGCCCCATCCGGCGGACAGGGCGTTCGCCAGGTCGTAGGTCAGCTGCGTGGCGCTGCGTCCGTAGACGATTCCGCGTTCTTCGGCGCCGAGCAGATCCGCCATGGCGCTCCGGAACCCGGTGACGGCGTCCTCCGCGTTCTGCTGGGAGGTACTTCCGGTTCCCCGGATCGAGAGCGGCCCGGTCAGGGTCGACGCGATCGCGGAACCGACCGCCAGCGGGGTCTGGGTGCCGCCCGGGCCGTCGAAGAAGGCCGTGCCGGTGGCGAGGGCGGGAAAGCTGGGTCGGATCGTCTGCGCATCAAAGGTCACAGTGCATCCAATCACGACCCCGCCTCCTGCCCCGGGGAAGTAGCATGTCGGCATCTGCGAAAGGGCGCACCGCGGCCGGTCAGGCCCCGGTGTGCGCGTCAGCGTGGGCGGTGGCGTGGGCCGCGCACGCCGGGGTCTTGGCAGCGACGCAGCCCGGGCAGACGACGAGCTGTTCCCGGCAGGAGGCATCTCGGCAGTTGAGCAGGTTCTTCGTCGGTTCACCGCACACCAAGCAGCGCCCGATCACGGCGGTGTGGTCGCTGAAGTCCAGCGACATCCGCTGGTCGAAAACGTAGAGCGAACCGTTCCAGAGGCCGTCGTCGCCGAAAGCCTCGCCGTAGCGCACGACGCCGCCGTCAAGCTGGTAGACCTCGCCGAAGCCGCGCTCCTTCATCAGGGAACTGAGCACCTCGCAGCGGATGCCGCCGGTGCAGTAGGTGACGACGGGCTTGTCCTTGAGGTGGTCGTACGTGCCGCTCTCCAGCTCAGCCACGAACTCGCGGGTGTTGGCGACATCCGGCACGATCGCGTTCTGGAAGCGGCCGATTTCGGCCTCGAACGCGTTGCGGCCGTCAAAGAAAACGACCTCGTCGCCGCGCTCACCGATGAGGGCGTGCAGCTCGGCCGGGGAGAGCTTGGCGCCGCCGCCGACCACGCCGCCGGCGTCGACGCGCAACTCGCCGGGTGCGCCGAAGCTCACGATCTCATCCCGCACCTTCACGACCAGCCGGGGGAAGTCGAGGCTCAAGCCCTGCTCATCGAGCCCGGTGCCCTCGCTCCACTTGACGTCGAGATTCTTGAACGGGGCGTAGTCCCGAGTCTTGCGCAGATAGCGCTTGATCGCGGGAAGGTCGCCGCCGACGGTGCCGTTGAGGCCGTCGGTGGAGATCAGGATTCGCCCGCGCAGGCCCAGCGATTCGCACAGGTCTCGCTGCCAGAGACGCACGGCCTCGGGGTCGGCCAGCGGGGTGAAGACGTAGTAGAGCAGGATCTTCGGAATAGCCACCGCGCCATTTTACCGAGTTCGCCGGCTGGTATTCGGCTGATATCCGGGTGGGTGCCTGGGTGGGGGGGCGCGGGCCGGGTGGCCGGTTGGCTAAGCTTCTGGCAACCAATTGGAGGCCCAATGGCCCAGAACGATCCTCTCGCCCGGTTCGGCGCTGTACCGCTATTCACGCTGACGAGCACGGACATGACCGACGGAGTGCCCCTCACCGCGGCGCAGTACGGCACCGGCTCCGGCGGCCGGAACCTGTCCCCGCACCTGGAGTGGTCGGGATTCCCGGCCGACACGAAGAGTTTCGCGGTGACCCTTTACGACCCGGACGCTCCGACCGGGTCCGGATTCTGGCATTGGGCGGTCGTCAACCTGCCGGCCGACTGCGTGGCCCTGCCCGCAGACGCCGGCGCTCCGGGCGGCCGGCTGCTGCCGAGGGGTGCCGTGACCCTGCCCAATGAAGGCCGTCAGTCGGCTTTCGTCGGCGCGAGCCCTCCGGCCGGCACCGGCACGCACCGGTACCAGTTCATCGTGCACGCGGTCGACGTGGCCCGGCTCGACATCGACCCGGACTCCACGCCGGCCGTGCTGGGGTTCAACCTGCACTTCCACACCCTGGCGCGCGCGGTGCTCGAGGCCACGGGTGTGCACGGAGGAGCCGCCCACAACCCCTGAGCCGAGGTCTTCTCAGGTTGTCCACGGGCGTTTCTCCTCCGGTTCTCGGGTGATCCAGATCTGCAGCCCCACCCGATGAACGGCCCGTCGCAGCCCCGCAATTCGCGCGCCGGGGCCGCTGCCGGTCTACGTCTACTTCCACGGCGGCGGCTGGACCTCGGGCGACAAGGCGCCGCTGACGGAGTACGCGGCCAGCCAGGCGGTCGACGGCATGATCGTCGTCAACGCGAACTACCGGATGGCGACGCGCTTCCAGCTGAAGCACATGTTGGACGACGGCAACGAGGTGTTGCGTTGGGTGGCCCGCCACATCGAGGAGTTCGGCGGGGATCGCCGACATCTCGGTGATGTTCGAGCACGGATTCGTGCTGAGCCTGAATTTTCTGCGGATGCTGCTGCCGGAGCGCGGCCGCGGGGTCGTGCTGCGTACCGCGGCCCGGTTCATGTCCCCGATCGAGTGGCTCGAGCGCGGGTTCCCGCCGGTGTTCGTGACCACCTCGGAGCGTGACTACTTCTACCGGGCGAACCTCAATTTCATCGCTGCGCTGCGCCGGCGCTCCATCGCGGTCGACGCGCTGATCTACGACCGGAAGCAGACCAACACGCGCCACACCCGGCAGCAGGACGCCGCGCATCCGGAATCGCACGAGGTCTACCGCCGCCTGGGTGCCTTCGTGCGCCGCGTCGCCGGGGTGCCGCTCGCGGCCGTCGCAACCGTCGCCTAGAACGTTCGTGGCGCACCCTGTGGAAGCCGGCGCATGTTCTACGGTCCGCCAGCTTCCACCGGGTGCGCCGCGACGGATGCGGGCCGCAGAGAAACCTTCGGACATCGGCTCACCGGGTCCGACAGGCCCGACTTTCGGGGCCGATATCGGAACCGCGGTCGACCACCGGGGGCAAGGTCAGGCTTGGGCGCCCGTGGCGGCGAGCACGCCGCCGAGGCCGATCATCATGACACCGCCGCCCGCGGAGAGGTGCTCCATGCGGCGGGGGGACGAGGCGAACCAATCGCGGGCCGAGCCTGCCGCGAGGGCCCACACGCTGTCGCCGAGCAGGGCAAGCAGCACGAACACGAGGCCCAGAGTCAGCAGCTGCAGCGGGACGGCCCCGGCCGAGTAGTCCACGAACTGGGGCAGCACGGCCACGAAGAACACGATCGACTTGGGGTTGCTGATCCCCACGACCGATCCCTCGGCCAGCAGGCGCCACTTCGTCTTCGGCACGCTGCTCAGTCCGAGGCTCCGGGCGGCCGCGTACCGGTGCCGGATGGCCTGCACGCCGAGGTAGACGATGTACGCGGCGCCGGCGAACTTGATCGTCGTGAACACCACGATCGATCCGGTCACGATTGCGCCGAGGCCCAGCGCGACGGCCGCGACCACCGGGATCAGCCCGAGGGCGTTGCCGAGCACGCTCAGCAGACCGCCGAGGCGTCCGAGCGCCAGGGACCGCCCGATCACGAACAGCACGGTGGGTCCGGGCAGCACGATCAGGGCGACGGATGCCAGCGCGAACGTCAGCAGGTTGGGCAACGGGACCATATACGAAAGGTTAACCCGGCCGGGAGGCCGGGGCATCCGCTGTCGCGAGTGTGCCTGGTCCGGTCGAGAGTGACCCACGGAACGGGCACGCTCAACCGGAGGCACTGTGGTAATCGTGCAGGTTCCGGTCGTGCGGGCCCGGATGCTTGTGGCTCGCGGCAGCAGAATGCGCCCCGGCACCGCCGGTGGCTAGCCTCTCAAGATGCACATGCTCTGGCGCACCCTCCTGCACTCCGTCTTCTCCCGCTTCGGCCCGCGCCTGGGCCACTACGACGTGGCCAGCACCCGGTTCATCACTTTGCCGACCGACCAGGACATCCTTCGGCATATGAACAACGGCGTATACCTGTCGATCATGGACATCGCCCGCTTCGACATGCTGCACCGTACCGGCATCTGGGCGATCTTCCTGAAGCGCGGCTGGTACCCGGTGGTGGTGTCGGAGACGATCAGTTTCCGCAAGTCGCTGACCCTCGGCCAGAAGTTCACGGTGGAGTCGCGCATCCTGGGCTTCGACGAGAAGGCCGTCTACGTGGAGCAGCGGTTCGTGCGGCCGGACGCCGACGGAACCCCGGAGATCTACGCGCAGGGCTTCATCCGCGGACGGTTCCTGAAGCGCAGCGGAGGGGTCGTGGGCATCGACGAGCTCGTCGACGCCGTGGGCGCGGTGCCCGAGGACGTGACGGTGCCGGCCTGGCTGCTCGAGTGGAGCGCGGATGTCGCGATGCCCGCCACCCGCGCCGCCGCCCCCAGCCACTGGACCTGAGTGGGAGCGCCACGCGCCGTGTCTGCCGTGTCAGCCGAGTCCGGGGTCCTGCGGCACCCCCGCCCGTAGCCCGAACGAATTCGACGGAGATTCTGCCCGAATCAACCCGAAACAGTACGGAAATGCAGTTTTGCCCGAGAATCTCCGTCGAATTGGTTCGACGCCGGGCATGGCGTGGCGCCTGTGCTGACCAGCGTCCACGCGGGCGACCAGCGTCCACGCGGGGCGATCAGCTCTGATCCTCCGCGAGCGACACAACCAATCGATCAGGACTAGACGGTGGGTTCGGTGGCCTTCTTGGGCGGGATGAGCTCACTGTAGTACTCGACGTGGGGCTTGTAGTGGGTCCGGGCGGGTATCGGCTGGCCGGTGCGCGCCGCAACGAGACGGTCGAAGTAGTAGTCCCAGAACGGGCCGACGGTGGCGGCCTCCGCGGCGGAGTGCAGGCGCTGGCCGAAGGTGAGGGTGGTCATCCCCGCCCCCTCGACGAGGTGCAGGATCACGTGCCGGGCGGCGGCACCCTCGCCGATGTCGGCGGTGAACCGCTTCGGCGGGATGCACTTGATGATGCTCACGTACTCCCACTCGGCATCCGCTTCGTCCAACTTGAATCGCACGGCGCCGGTCTCGGGAGCGCCCGTGTAGGTTCCGATCCAGCCCTGGAGGCCGGCGGACCGGCTCACGCTAGCCCACACGTCGTCCTTCGACGCGCTGAAGAGCCGGTCGAGCATGAGGTACAGACCGTCTTCGCGATAGGCAAGGCGTCCGGTTGGCTTGAATGACATGCGAACCTCCACGGTGAGTGAGGCACGGGCCTCAGTACAAAACTATGCCCTTCTCCGGGCGGGGATCAACAGCCACGCCCTCCGGCCGGGACCCGGCGCCTACCCCTCGAGCACCGCCATCGCCGCATTGTGACCGCCGATGCCGCTGACGCCGCCGCCGCGTCTGGCGCCCGCCCCACAGATCAGAATCCGCGGATGCTCCGTCGCCACCCCCCAACGCTCGGCCGCGGTGGATCGCGGCGCGTCGTCCTCGAGGAACGGCCATTCCAGAGGACCGTGGAAGATGTTGCCGCCGGGGAGGTTGAGGGCGTGCTCCAGGTCGAGCGTGGTCTTCGTCTCGATGCAGGGCCGGCCGGCGGCATCGCTCAGCAAGAGGTCCTCGATGGGTTCGGCCAGAACGGAATTCAGCGACGCCAGAACGGCGGCTTGCAGCCGGTCGCGGCTGACGTCGTTGTTCTCCTCGGTGAGCCAGCGGTGCGGGGCGTGCAGCGCGAACACCGTGAGGGTCTGCGCGCCGGCGGCGACGAGCTCGGGGGAGAGGATGCTCGGGTCGCTGAGCGAGTGGCAGTAGATCTCGCAGGGCAGCAGCTCGGGGAAGCCGTCGTGGTCGGCCTGGTTGTAGGCGCTCTCCAGCTGGGTCAGGGTCTCGTTGATGTGGAAGGTGCCGCCGAACGCGGCCTCGGGGGACACGTCCTCGTCGCGCAGCAGCGGCAGTCGGCGGAGTAGCAGGTTCACCTTGACCTGCGCGCCCTCCGGTTTGGCGTCGGGCCCCGCGCTCGGCCCGGCACTCGGGCCGGCACCCGGCTCGACGTCGGGGCGCACGGATGCCGGCGCGGCCTCGCCGAGGAGACCCCGCAGCACCCACGGGGCGACGTTGGCGAGCACGTGCCGGCCCTGAACGACCCGCAGGGCGCCGCCGTGCCGGTAGCTCACCTCGCCCTCCGGCGTGACGCCGGTGACCTCGGCCTCCGTCACGATCCGGGCGCCGGCCTGCCGGGCGGCCTTCTCCAGCTCGCCGGAGACGGCGCCCATGCCGCCGACCGGCACGTCCCAGTCCCCGGTCCCGTTGCCGATGACGTGGTACAGGAAGCAGCGGTTCGCGTCGAGCTCCGCGCTGTCCAGCGACGTGAAGGTGCCGATCAGGCCGTCGGTGGCGACCACCCCGCGCACGAGGTCGTTCTGGAAGCGATCACGGAGCGCGCCGCCGAGCGGCCGCTCGAAGAACTGCTCCCAAAGCATGTCGTCTCCGAGCAGGGTCCTGGCCTCCGAGCGCGTGGGCAGCGGCTCGCAGACGGTGGGGAAGAGCGCCCGGGCAACGCTCTCCGTGTCACGGTAGAAGGCATTCCAGGCGGAAAAATCGGCGGCCGCGCCGACCCGGTCGAAGCTGGCGCGGGTGGCCGGCTCGTCGCCGCGGTCGACCAGGAGTCCGGTTCGGGTGTCGGCCGGATCGGGGGTGTACGAGGAGTACCGGCGCCGGGCCAGCCCGATCTCGAGACCGAGCTCGTCGATGATTCGCTGCGGCAGCAGGCTGACCAGGTAGGAGTAGCGCGAGAGCCGCGCGTCGACGCCGGGGAAGGCCGGGGCTGAGATGGCCGCGCCTCCGACGTGTTCGCCCTGCTCGAGTAGGAGAACGCTTTTGCCGGCCAGGGCCAGATAGGCGGCGGCCGTCAGGCCGTTGTGTCCGCCGCCGATGATCACGACATCGTGTGTGGGTTCGCTCATGCACCGAGACTACTCAGGAACCGAGACCAGCCCGGGGCGTCGGGCCCGCGCAGCTTGCCCGCCCGGCCGGGTCAGTCGGCACGTTCGAGCGTGCCGAACTCGTCGCCGTCGGCGTCCTGGATGGTCATGGTCGACCCGGCCACGGTGGCCGTGCTCGCTCCGCCCAGCCAGGTGTCGACGCCCTCACAGGCCATCAGGGTCGACGCGAACGTGCCGAACTCGACGGTGTCGCCGCTCATCGACCAGGTGCCGACGAGCCGGTTGCAGCCGTCGGTGCCGGTCACGGACGAGTCGGCCTTCAGCTCGAGGCCGGGCGTACCGCTGGCGTCGGGGGTGCCCCACGTGCCCGTCACGTCCGCGCTATCGGCGCCGGTGGAGCATCCGGTCAGGCCCAGGGCGACGGCGGCGAAGGCGAGCACAGCGGTTGGCTTCGTCATGGTGGGGCTCCGTTCACGGGTGTCGACGCGAGCCGCCGGACGCGCCCGTTCAACGATCAAAGCAGGGGAAGGTCAACCTGTCACCGGGGCGGCGACCAGTTCCACGGCGCGGGCCAGGGCGTCGCGCACGGCGAGCACGCCCGGTCGGCTGGCACTCGAGCGCCGGGCCGAGGAGAAGACGGTGCGGAGCGGCCCGCCGGGCAGCTCGACACCGCGGACGGTCGGCATCTTCCCGGCCCAGATCAAGTCCGGCAGGATGCCGACGGCATTGCCGGATTCGATCAGGCGGATGTGCGCGATCAGGTCGGCCGTCTCGAACCTCACGTCGGGCTCGAATCCCGCCGACCGGCAGAGCTGGGTCGCCCAGTGCCGTGAGGCGGTTCCCTCCGGCTCCATCACCCAGGGCAGATCGGCGGCGTCGGCGAGCGACGCTGCCGCCGCGCGGCCGCCGCGCGAGGGCGGAACGGCCAGCCGGAGCGCATCCGTCGCCAGGTTCACACGGTCCAGGTCAGGCCAGTGCACCCGGGTGTGCCCGGGATACTGTTCGGCGAGCACGAGGTCGAAATCGCGCGCAGACACCTCGAACAGGCCGCGCTCCGGCTCGCGCTCGGTGACCTCGACCCGCAGCTCGGGGAACTCCTCGGCGAGCAACGTGAGGGCCTGAGGGATGAGGGCGTGCGCCGCGGACTGGAACAGGGCCACGCGCACCGTGCCGGACACGGTCGTCAGCGACGCGGTCATCTCCGCCTCGGCCAGTTCCAGCCGTTCGAGCAGGTAGGTCGTGTGCAGCACCAGAACCTCGGCCTGCGGGGTGAGCCGCACCCGGCGCCCGACCTTCTGCAACAGGGAAACCCCGGCCTCTTTCTCCAGTAGCGCGAGCTGCTGCGACACAGCGGACGGGCTGTAAGCGAGGGCTTCGGCGACTCCCGCCAGGGTGCCGCGGATCTTGAGCTCGCGCAGCAGACGCAGTCGGCGCACATCCAGCATCCGTCATCCTCCTCGATCGTATCAATACTGATCATAAATGCTAATCAATATCGATCATAAAGATTCGCTTTTGCTAAAGGAACGAAAACCTCACACTGAGAACAGCCGTCCGCCGTGAACGAAAGAACTAGCCTCGTGACCATGACCAACTCCACTCCATCCGTGCAGCACGATCTCAGCGCCGATGTGGTCGCCCTCGTGCAGAAGTGGCTCGCCGAGAGCGCCACGATCCCCGCCGACCTGTCGGCCCAGCGCCTCGCCGGCGTGCTGAAAGACCCGAACGGGCTCGACTTCACCGTGGGCTTCGTCGACGGCGTCATGCGCCCGGAAGACCTCATGGTCGCCGGCTACAACCTGCAGAAGGTTGCGAAACAGGCGCCCGGCTTCCTCCCCTCCTACCTGCGCGGCGCCATCGGCCTCGGCGGCGTGCTCGGCCCGGTGGTGCCCTGGGTGGTCATCCCCGCCGCGCGGAAGGTGCTGCGCCAGATGGTCGGGCACCTGGTCGTGGACGCCACGCCCGAGAAGCTCGGTCCGGCGATCGCCCACCTGCGCGAGTCCGGCAACCGGCTCAACATCAACCTGCTCGGCGAGGCCGTGCTCGGGGAGAAGGAGGCGCTGCGCCGCCTCGAGGGAACCCGCGCCCTGCTGGCCCGCGACGACGTGGACTACGTCTCGATCAAGGTCTCCTCCATCGCCAGCCAGCTGTCGATGTGGTCCTTCGACGAGGCCGTCGACCGCGTCGTCGAACGCCTGACCCCGCTCTACGAGCTGGCGGCGGGGGGCGGTTCGACCACCGGGGGCGGCTCCACCACCGGGGCCAAGTTCATCAACCTCGACATGGAGGAGTACCGCGACCTCGACCTCACCATCGCGGTGTTCGAGCGCATCCTCGACCAGCCTCAGCTGCTGCACTTGGAGGCCGGCATCGTGCTGCAGGCCTACCTGCCCGACGCCCTCGGGGCCCTGCAGGGTCTTACCCACTGGGCACAGGGCCGCCGGGCCGCGGGCGGAGCCCCGATCAAGGTGCGTGTCGTCAAGGGCGCCAACCTGGCCATGGAACACGTCGACTCGGCCGTGCACGACTGGCCGCTGGCGACCTACTCCACCAAGCAGGACAGCGACACGAACTACAAGCGCGTGCTCGACTGGGCCTTCACCCCGCAGAACACGGATGCCGTCAAGATCGGCGTCGCCGGCCACAACCTCTTCGACGTGGCCTGGGCCCACCTCCTGGCCACGAAGCGCGGCGTGGACGACCGGGTCGAGTTCGAGATGCTGCTGGGCATGGCCACCAGCCAGGCCGAGGCCGTGAGCCGCGACGTCGGCCGCCTCCTGCTCTACACGCCCGTCGTGAACCCGGCCGAATTCGACGTGGCCATCAGCTATCTGATCCGCCGCCTCGAGGAGAACGCCAGCCAGGACAACTTCATGTCGGCGGTGTTCGAGCTGACGAGTTCCCCGCAGCTCTTCGACCGCGAGAAGGAGCGGTTCCTGGCCTCTCTCGCGGGCCTCGACGCGGTCGTCCCACAGCCGAACCGCCGCCAGGACCGTATCCAGGTCACCCAGCTCGATGCAGCCGGCCGCGGCGAGGTACCCGCAAGCGAATCCGGCGATGACGAGGATGAATTCGGCGACGAGTCCGGCGTCGGGCTCACCGCAGCCGTGCTCGGGCTCACCCGCGGCTCGGTCGAGAGCCTGCCGCACCCCGGTTTCCACAACGAACCCGACACAGACCCGTCCCTGCCCGCGAACCGGGCCTGGGGTCGTCACATCCTGAGCCGGGTCGAGACCTCCACGCTCGGGCTGGACGCCATCCGTGACGCCCGGGTCAGCGACCCGGCCGAGCTGGACCGCCTGATTGAGGCCGCGGCGGCCTGCGGCGCCGCCTGGGGGCAGCGCACCGGAGCGGAGCGCGCCGCAGTGGTGCACCGGGCCGGGCTCGCGCTCGCCGCGAACCGCGACCGCCTGATCGAGGTGATGGCCGCCGAAACCGGTAAGACCATCGCCGAGGGTGACCCCGAGGTCAGCGAGGCGATCGACTTCGCCCACTACTACGCCGAACGGGCCCGCGACCTCGACGCCGTGCAGGGCGCGATCTTCGTGCCCTCGAAGCTGACCGTGGTCACCCCGCCGTGGAATTTCCCGGTAGCCATCTCCGCCGGCGGCGTGCTCGCCGCCCTCGCGGCCGGCTCCGGCGTCATCGTCAAGCCCGCCAAGCTCGCCCAGCGTTCCGGCGCGGTCATGGTCGAGGCGCTCTGGGAAGCCGGCGTGCCGCGCGACCTGCTCGTGCTCGTGGACCTCGCCGACCGGGAACTGGGTACCCGCCTGATCTCGCACCCGGCCGTCGACCGCGTCATCCTGACCGGCGGCTACGAGACCGCGCAGCTGTTCCGCAGCTTCCGCGAAGACCTGCCCCTCCTGGCCGAGACAAGCGGCAAGAACGCCATCATCGTCACTCCCTCCGCCGACCTCGACCTCGCCGCCGCCGATGTCATCAAGAGCGCCTTCGGGCACGCCGGGCAGAAGTGCTCGGCCGCGAGCCTGGTCATCCTGGTCGGATCGGTCGCCAAATCGGAGCGCTTCATCAGTCAGTTGACGGATGCCGCGACCTCCCTGCGCGTCGGCCGCCCCTCCGACCCGGTCACCCAGATGGGCCCCATCATCGAGCCGGCCGAGGGCAAGCTGCGCCACGCCCTCACCACGCTCGGCGTCGGCGAAAAGTGGCTGGTCGAGCCCCAGCAGCTCGACGAGTCCGGCACCCTCTGGTCGCCGGGCATCCGCACCGGGGTGCTGCCCGGCTCCTACGTGCACCTGACCGAGTTCTTCGGGCCCGTGCTCGGAGTGATGCACGCCCGCAACCTGGCGGAAGCCATCCGTTTCCAGAACGCGGTCGACTACGGCCTCACCTCGGGGCTGCACTCGCTCGACCCGGCCGAGCTGACCGAATGGCTGGACACGATCGAGGCCGGCAACCTCTACGTGAATCGTGGCATCACCGGCGCGATCGTGCAGCGCCAGCCCTTCGGCGGCTGGAAGCGCTCGGCCGTGGGACCGGGCACCAAGGCCGGCGGCCCGAACTACCTGTACGGGTTCGGCAGCTGGGTGAGCGAAGCCGGCCGCAACAGCTCGACGCTCCACCTGCGCGGCCTCGACCAAACCGTCACCGCCCTGATAGAGGCGGCGCAGACCGTGCTCGACTACGCGGACTTCGACGTGCTGCGCCGGTCGGCGCTGAGTGACGCGCTGGCCTGGCGCGACGAGTTCGGCGCGGTCAGGGACGTCTCAGACCTCGGTCTCGAACGCAACCTGTTCCGCTACCGCCCGCTGCCCGTCACCGTGCGCCTGACCGAGGCCGGCACCCTCGCCGACCTGCTGCGCGTGATCATTGCCGCGACCCTGTCGACGGCGTCGTTCGAGGTCTCCAGCGCCATCCCGGTGCCGCCGATGGTGCGCAACGTGCTCGCCGAGCGCGAGATCGCGGTCTCGGTCGAGAGCGACGACGAATGGCTGCAGCGGGCCGAGGCCGGTGGCATCCGCACCAGCCGGGTGCGCCTGATCGGCGGGGACCGCCTGACAGGGGCGCAGGCAGAGGCCTCCCGCCTGGCCCACGCGCTCGGCGGCAGCCCGGACATCGCGGTGTACGCACACCCCGTCACCCAGGCCGGCCGGGTCGAGCTGCTCCCGTTCCTGCGCGAGCAGGCGATTTCGATCACGGCGCACCGCTTCGGCAACCCGAGCACACTCTCCGAGGGGATCATCTAGGGGCCGGGCTGCGTCCCGTGCGACGGCGGCCGACCACAAGGCTAAAATAGGCCTTTGGTGGCCGCAGTCTGCGGTCGACTGCACCAGCAGGAGTGCGGACAACGATCAGGCTTCTGGTGCACAATGATCGAGGCGCGGCTGACCACTGCTGCAATTCGACAGGGGATCCACAGTTGGACGGTAACGCAACGACGACGCACCGCAATGTCGCCCTGCTGTCGGTGGCGACCGAGCTCGCCCCGCAGGTCACGACCTCGGTGGACATCGATCGTCGCCTGCAGCCGGCCCTCAAACGGCTGAAGCTGCCGAGCGGCCTGCTCCAGCGGGTGGCGGGCGTGCACGAGCGCCGAAACTGGGCGCCCGGCCAGGCCTTCGACGACGCGGCCGTCGCGGCCGGCACGCGCGCCCTGGCCGCCGCCGGCATCCAGCCGGGCCAGGTCGGCCTGATGATCAACACCTCGGTGACCCGCAAGCACCTCGAGCCCTCGGTGGCCGTGCGCATCCACCACGGCCTCGGCCTGCCCTCCTCGGCCACGAACTTCGACATCGCGAACGCCTGCCTCGGTTTTGTCAACGGCATGACCCTGGCCGCACAGCTGATCGACTCCGGCCAGGTGCAGTACGCCGTGATCATCGACGGGGAGGACGCCGACGAGATCCAGACCAACACGATCGAGCGCCTCGGCCGCCCGGACATCAACCGCAAGGACTTCATGAGCGAGTTCGCGAGCCTGACGCTCGGCTCCGGCGCGGCCGCGGCCGTGCTCGGTCGGGCCGACGCGCATCCGGAAGGGCACCGCATCCTCGGCGGCGTGACCCGCGCCGCCACCGAGTTCAACGGCCTCTGCGTCGGCAGCGTCGACGGCATGTTCACCGACGCCAAGGCGCTGCTCAAGGGCGGCATGGAGCTCGTCGTTTCGGCCTGGACCGAGGCCAAACGCGACTGGAACTGGTCGGGCATGGACCGGTACATCCTGCACCAGGTGTCGGACGTGCACACCGACGCGATCGTGAAGGCGACCGGGCTGGACCGCAGCCGGGTGCCGCTCACCTACCCGCTGTACGGCAATGTGGGGCCCGCGTCGATCCCGATCACCCTGGCCGAGGAAGCCGCGCGGCTCAGGACCGGCGACCGGGTGCTGCTGATGGGCGTGGGCAGTGGCCTGAACACGGCCATGATGGAACTCGCCTGGTGAAGCGCGGCTCTGCCCCCGTGTCCTACCGTCTCCCGCGCGCCGCGGCGACGCCGGCGCCCGCGTCCCTGCCGCCGGCCGGCCTGTCGGGGCTCGATGCCGCGTTCTCGCGCCTGGTGCCGGTCGTGTCGACCGCCTCCGGGCATCCGGTCACCCGCACCTGGCACCTACTCGACAACGCGGAGCGTCTCGCCGAGCTGGGCGTCACCCCCGTGGGCACGGTGCTCTGCGTGCACGGTAACCCCACCTGGTCCTACCTGTGGCGCGAGTTCGTCACGGCGGCGACGGATGCGGCCTGTCACGGCGGTGAGGCCTGGCGCGTCATCGCCGTCGACCAGCTCGAGATGGGCTTCTCCGAGCGAAGCGGCGCGGTGCGCCCGCTCGCCACGCGCGTGCGGGACCTGGGCGAGCTGACCGACACCCTCGGCCTGGCCGGCCCGGTGGTCACCTTCGGTCATGACTGGGGCGGGTCGATCTCGCTCGGCTGGGCCGTCGACCACCCGGACGTGCTCGCCGGGGTCATGCTGCTGAACACGGCCGTGCACCAGCCGGGCGATGCGCCGGTGCCGGCCCCGCTGCGGCTGGCCCTGCGGAGCAGCGTGCTCGGCTCCGGCACCGTGGCCACGCCGGCGTTTCTGGAGACGACACTGGCACTGGCGCACCCGCCGCTTCCGGCCGCGGTGAAGCAGGCGTATCGCGCGCCCTACCGCGGCGCGGCCCGCCGCGGCGGGATCGGCGCGTTCGTCGCCGACATCCCGGTGCATGGCGCACACGAAAGCGCGGCCGAAATCGCCCGCATCTCCGGCGGCATCCGCGACCTGACCGTACCGGCCCTGATGCTCTGGGGCCCGACCGACCCGATCTTCAGCGATCGCTACCTCGACGACCTCGTGGACCGCCTGCCGCACGCGGACGTGCATCGCTTCGAGGGTGCCGGGCATCTCGTCATGGAAGACGTCGACTACGCCGCGGCCGCCCTGACCTGGCTCGGCGACCGCGCGGTGCCTGCCGCTGCAATCGCTGCTGTCGCCTCCGCCGCTTCCTCCGCTGCCCTTCAGGTTGCCGTTTCGGTCGAACAGGGTGTGGGCGGCTGGGCGGCCGGCGAGCGGCATCCGCTCTGGCACTACCTGGACGAACTGCAGAACAGCGACGAGACCGCGCTGGTCGACATGGCCCCGCCCGGGGGCGGCGCACCCCGCGTCGTCAGCTGGCGTCTGCTCTCCCGGCGGGTGCGGCAGCTCGCCTGCGGCCTCGATCGTATCGGCGTGCGGAAAGGCGACCGGGTCTCGCTGCTCGTTCCACCCGGCGCCGACCTGACCGCGGTGCTCTACGCCTGCGTGCGGATCGGCGCGATCGTGGTGGTCGCGGATGCCGGCCTCGGCCTACGCGGGCTGACCCGCGCCGTGCGCGGCGCGCGCCCCGACCACGTGATCGGCGCCGCCCCCGGGCTGCTCGCCGCCCGGGCCCTCGACTGGCCCGGCCAGAAGATCTCCGTGGCGCGGTTTCCCCGCGCCGCCATGCGCGCCCTCGACATCTCCGCCACCCTCGCCGAGCTGATCGCGCTCGGCGTGGACGAGCAGCTTCCGCCGCCGCCGGAACCCGGAGACACTGCCGCCGTGCTGTTCACCTCCGGCTCGACCGGGCCGGCCAAGGGCGTCGTCTACACGCACGGCCAGCTCGCCGCGGTCAGCCACGCGCTGTTCGCGCAGTACGGCGTGGGCCGCGGCACCGGCCTGGTGGCCGGCTTCGCCCCGTTCGCGCTGCTCGGCCCGGCCCTCGGCGCCCGCTCGGTGACCCCGGACATGGACGTGACGAAGCCGAAGACCCTGACCGCCGCATCCGTCGCCGCCGCGGTCGCCGCCATCGACGCGACCGTGGTATTCCTGTCGCCGGCCGCGCTGGCCAACGTCGTTGCCACCGCCGGCAGCCTGACCGCCGCCGACCATGTCAGCCTCGCCGGCGTGTCGAGCTTTCTCTCCGCCGGTGCCCCCGTCTCCGAGCCGCTGCTCGCGGCCGCGGCCCGGCTGATGCCGTCGGCCTCCGCACACACGCCCTACGGCATGACCGAGGGGCTGCTGATGGCCGACATCTCGCTCGACGGCATCCGCGAGGCGATGGCCACGGCGACCACGCCGGGGGTCTCGCCGTCTGCCTTGTCCTCTGCCGCGACGGCGACGGATGCCCCGGCCGGCCCCGGCGGGGTCTGCGTCGGCCGCGCGACGGCGACCACGCGCATCCGCACGAGCGCCCTCGACGCCCAGGGGCACGCCACCGGCGAGCTGTCGGAGGCCGCCGGGGTCACCGGCGAGATCGTGGTCTCCGCGCCGCACGTCGAGGACCACTACGACCGCCTGTGGCTGACCGACCGGGCCGCCCGCAGCGGCGCCGTGCCCGGTGAACGCTGGCACCGCACGGGCGACGTCGGGCACTTCGACGCCGCCGGACGCCTCTGGGTGGAAGGGCGCCTGCCGCACGTGATCACGACGGCGACCGGCGTCGTGACCCCGGTCGGTCCCGAGCAGCGCATCGAGTCCGTCGCAGCGGTGGCCCGGGCCGCCGTCGTCGGGGTTGGGCCGACCGGCACCCAGCAGGTGGTCGCCGTGGTCGAGACCCGCACGCCGACCCGCCGGGTCGCGCTGGCCGACCCCGGGCTGGCCGCCGCCGTGCGTGCCGTCGCGGGGCTGCCGCTGGCCGCGGTGCTGGTCGTGCCGCATCTGCCCACGGACATCCGTCACAACTCGAAGATCGACCGCACCCGGCTGGGGCGCTGGGCCGGCGGCATCCTATCCGGCGCGCGGATGACCCGCCCGTGAGGCGCCTCTCGCGTCACGCGCAGGCTGCGCCCCTCCGCTGCCGGCAGGCCACGCGCGCAGCGGCGCAGCACCCGCGCAGCGCATTTTCGCCGACGGTGCTGCCGTGAGGGTGCTTGTCACCGGGGCCAGCGGCTTCCTCGGCCGCGCCGTCGCGGCCGAGATCGCGGCCGCCGGACACGAGGTGCGCGCCTTCCAGCGGCGCCCGTCGGGCGTGCCCGGCGTGACCGACCTGCTCGGCTCGGTCACCGCGCCCGCCGAGGCCCGGCGCGCCGTCGCCGGAATGGACGCGGTCGTGCACCTGGCCGCCAAGGTGTCCCTGGCCGGCAGCCCGGCCGAGTTCGCCGCCGTGAACGTGGGCGGCACGCGCACCCTGCTGGCCGCGGCCACGGATGCCGGAGCCTCCCGCTTCGTCTTCGTGTCGTCGCCCTCGGTCGCCCACGCCGGGGCATCCATTGTCGGCAGCGACGCCGAGCCGGCCGACCCGGCCGGGGCCCGCGGTCCCTACGCCCGCACCAAGGCCGAGGCCGAACTGGTCGCCCTCGCCGCGGATTCGGCCGCCCTGCGCGTGGTCGCCGTGCGGCCGCACCTGGTCTGGGGCCCGGGAGACACCCAGCTCGTGGCCCGGATCGTCGAGCGCGCCCGCGCCGGACGCCTGCCGCTGCTCGGCCACGGCGCCGCCCTGATCGACACCACCTACATCGACAACGCTGCCACGGCCATCGCGGCAGCCCTCTATCAGGCCGACGCCGTGCACGGCCGCTCCTACGTGATCACGAACGGGGAGCCGCGGCCGGTCGCCGAACTGCTCGCGGGCATGTGCCGGGCCGCCGGCGAGCCGGCGCCGGCCTGGCGGGTCCCGGCCGGGGTTGCCCGCGGTGCGGGGGCGCTGATCGAGGCGGCCTGGCGCATCCGTCCGGGCGCCGACGAGCCGCCGATGACCCGGTTCCTGGCCGAGCAGCTCTCGACCGCGCACTGGTTCGACCAGCGCCGCACCCGGTCCGAGCTGCGGTGGACGCCCGTGGTGAGCCTCGATGAGGGCTTCCGCCGCCTCGCCGCCTCGTACGACGGCTAGCTTTCTCGGGCACTGGCGGCCTCAACGGATGCCCAGGGCCGTCCGTGCGATCGCCAGCGCCCCTTCCGCGTGCTGACGGAGCCCAGTCGTTGACGGATTCCGATCACCGAGGCCTGCCGGGCGCGGCGGCTCGCTAGGCTCGTTACGTGACCTGGCCCCGCGACCTCCCCGCCCAGCTGGCCGGACTGGCGCCGACCCTGCTCGGGATCGCGCTGCTCATCGCGATCGTCACGCTGGTGCTGCACGGCTACCGGGTGCCGCATCCGTTCGCACCGGCCCTCGCCGTGCTGCGCGGCGCCCTGCAGCTCGCCGCGATCAGCCTGATCCTCAGCGGCATCATCTCCGACCCGTTCTGGGTCGGCGTGGGTCTGGCGGTCATGTTCACCGCTGCGGTCGGCACGGTCACCCGCCGGATCGGCGCCACCCGGCGGCACGCGACCTGGGTGGCCGCCTCGATGGGCCTGGGCGTGATGGTCACCCTCCTCGTGGTCTTCGGCACCGGCGCGCTCGAGTTCACGCCGCGCTACGTGTTGTCGTTCGGCGGCATCATCATCGGCAACGCCATGTCGATCGCCACGCTCTCCGGCCGGCGCTTCACCGAGGGCGTGACCGAGCACTGGGAGGAGGTCGAGGGCTGGCTGGCCCTCGGCGCCACCCCGCGACAGTCCACCCGGGAACTGGCCTGCCGCGCGGTGTACTTCGCCCTGATCCCCTCGACCGACCAGACGAAGACCACCGGGCTGGTCACGCTGCCCGGAGCCTTCGTGGGAGCGATTTTCGGTGGAGCCTCTCCGCTCGAGGCAGGGAGGTTCCAGATCGTGGTGCTTGCCGGCATCCTCTGCGCCGGATCGATCGCGGCGGTCGCCCTGATCCACCTGCTCGCCCCCGTGACCCGGCGCCCCGTCCCGGTGCCGGGCTAGCGACACGCGCCGCGCTGATGTCCTCGGCGCCGGCCGGTCCGATCCTGCTGGGAGCCGGGCGGCTACTCGGCGGAGCGGTGAATCAGCCGGGAGAGCACGATCGCGCTGCGGGTGTGGTCCACGTTGGGTGCCAAACGCACCTTTTCCAGCGCCGCCTCCAGACCGGGGATGTCCCGGGCCCGGATGTGCACGATGGCGTCGGCGCTGCCCGTGACGGTTCCGGCGTCCACGACCTCCGGCACCCCGGACAGGATGCGCAGCAATTCCTCGGGCGCAACGGTGCCGCGGCAGAACAGCTCGACGTAGGCCTCGGTGCTCATGCCGTCGATGGCCGGATCCACCTGGATGGTGAAACCGCGGATGACGCGGTCGGCCACGAGCCGGTCGACCCGGCGTTTCACGGCCGACGCCGAGAGTCCGACGACCGAGCCGATATCGCCGTAGCCCGCCCGGGCGTTCTGGCGGAGCAGGTCGAGAATGCCACGGTCGAGGTTGTCCATGCCGAGAGTCTAAGGGGCATCGTTGCGCTGGCGCACTCATGAACGCAGAAAACCCGCGCACGATAGCGCAATTCACTGGATAGCTGCGCCGTGGCGAGCGGACCAACGGGCGGACGTGCGGCATCCGTCATCGCCCGTTGTGGCGGAAAACTGCGTGAGGGGCCGGACGCGCGCACGTTTTCGGCGCAGAGTGGGGTGCACATCCGATTCGTGCTGTGTGAGACTAAAGATGGCGTCTCTGCCCAGGCGTTTCGTGCCGGCAGAGCTCTCGTGAGTGACCTGGTCCGCCATCCACCCCGCCAGCCGACCTCACCCGAAGGGGGCGGATGGCCGCCAAAGGAGTCACCATGTCGACCAACCTCACCGCCCCGAACCTGGACGAGCTCGTCTCGCCGGCCCTCCCCGTGCGCACGCCCGTCAAGCGCACCGTGCTGATGTGCAAGCCCGACTTCTTCTCCGTCGTCTATCGCATCAACCCCTGGATGGATCCCGCCATCCCGACGGACACCGCGCTCGCCGTCGCCCAGTGGCAAACGCTTCACGACACCTATGTCGGCCTCGGCTTCGACGTGCACCTGATCGACCCCGTCGACGGCCTGCCGGACATGGTCTACGCGGCCAATGGCGGATTCGTCATCGACAACATCTCCTACGGCGCGGCCTTCACCTACGCCGAACGCCAGCCGGAAGGTCCGGCCTACATGGACTGGTTCGGCGCCAACGGATTCGACGTGCGCGTGCCGGCGGAGATCAACGAGGGCGAGGGCGACTTCCTGCTCGTGGGCGACGTGATCCTCGCGGGCACCGGGTTCCGCAGCGCCTCGAACAGCCATGAAGAGGTGTCGGCGATCTACGGCCGCCCCGTGATCACGCTCAACCTGATCAATCCGAGCTTCTACCACCTCGACACGGCCATCGCCGTGCTCGACGCGTCGCCGGCCACGGGCAACGGCGAGATCGCCTACCTGCCGAGCGCGTTCGACGAGCCGAGCCTGGCCATCCTGCGCGAGCGATTCCCGGACGCCATCATCGTCGCCGAGAAGGACGCGGCCATCCTCGGCCTCAACTCCTATTCCGACGGCTACAACGTGGTCATCGCCGCGCGGGCGAAGGGCTTCGAGGCCCAACTGCGCGCCCGCGGCTTCAACCCGATCGGGGTCGACCTGTCCGAGCTGCTGCTCGGTGGAGGAGGCGTGAAGTGCTGCACCCTGGAGCTGCGCCGATGACCGACCCGATGACCGACCGGGCCACCGCCCCGGTTGTCGCGCTCGGACAGGCCGCGTATATCGCGCTGGAAGACGAGCACGCGGCCCACAACTACCATCCGCTGCCCGTGGTCGTCGCGTCCGGCGACGGCGCCTGGGTGACGGATGTCGACGGCCGCCGCTACCTGGACTGTCTGGCCGCGTACTCCGCGGTCAACTTCGGCCACTCCAACCCGCTCCTGTTGGACGCCGCTCGCGAGCAACTGGGCCGCATCACGCTCACCAGCCGCGCCTTCCACAACGACCAGCTCGGCCCGTTCGTGACCGCGCTCGCCGAGCTCTCCGGCAAGGACATGGTCCTGCCGATGAACACGGGCGCCGAGGCGGTGGAGTCCGGCATCAAGGTGGCCCGCGCCTGGGGCTATCGGGTCAAGGGCGTCGCCGCCGGGATGGCGAACATCATCGTGGCCGGGGAGAACTTCCACGGCCGCACCACCACGATCATCAGCTTCTCCGACGACGAGTCGGCCCGTAAGGATTTCGGGCCGTTCACGCCGGGGTTCCGCACGGTTCCCTACGGAGACGCCGCGGCCCTCGAGGCTGCGATCGACGCGAACACGGTCGCGGTGCTGCTCGAGCCCATCCAGGGCGAGGCCGGCATCGTCGTGCCGCCGGCCGACTACCTGCCGGCCGTGCGCGAGATCACGAACCGCCACAATGTGCTGTTCATCGCCGACGAGATCCAGTCCGGCCTCGGCCGCACGGGAGCGACCTTCGCTTGCGACCTGGTGGGCGTCGTTCCTGACCTCTACCTGCTCGGCAAGGCACTCGGCGGCGGCATCGTGCCGGTCTCGGCGGTCGTCGGCAATCGGGACATCCTCGGCGTGCTCCGCCCCGGCGAGCACGGCTCGACCTTCGGCGGCAACCCGCTGGCGGCGGCCGTCGGCCTCGCCGTGGTGAAACTGCTGGCCACCGGCGAGCAGCAGGAGCGCGCGCGCGTTCTCGGCGCCCGCCTGCACAACGGTCTGACCGGGTTGATCGGCCAGGGCGTCGTGGCCGTGCGTGGCGCCGGCCTCTGGGCCGGCATCGACATCGACCCGACGCTCGCCCCCGGCCGGGTGGTCTGCGAGGCCCTCCTGGCCCGCGGCGTGCTCGCGAAGGACACCCACGGCTTCACCATCCGGTTGGCCCCGCCGATCGTGGTCTCCGAGGCCGACCTCGACTGGGCGGTCGAGCAATTGGCCGCCGTGCTCGCGGAGCTCGCCGCCACGTAGCCGAGCCGCCGAGTTGTCCCGTTTGTGCCGAGTTGACCCGTTGGAACGGGTCAGCTCGGCACAAACGGCGACACTCGGCGAGGTCCGACCGGCCGGGCGGCCACGGCGCTACACGCCGACGGATGCCGCCACCGGCTGCGCGATGCGGCCGAGGCGTGCGAGCTGGGTGACGTGGCCCGGCTCGAGCTCCTCCAGGCTGTTCACGCCGAGCAGTCGCATGGTGCGGGAGACCTGCTCGGAGAGGATCTGGACGGCCCGGTCGACGCCGGCCTCGCCGCCGGCCATCAGGCCGTAGAGGTAGGCGCGGCCGACCAGGGTGAAGCGGGCACCGAGGGCGACGGACGCGACGATGTCGGCGCCGCTCATGATGCCCGTGTCCAGATGCACCTCGTATTCGCTGCCGACCTCGCGCACGACGTTCGGCAGCAGGTGGAACGGGATCGGGGCGCGGTCGAGCTGGCGCCCGCCGTGGTTGGAGAGGATGATGCCGTCCACGCCGAGGTCGGCGAGCGTGCGCGCATCCGCCAGGCTCTGTACGCCCTTGACGACGATCTTGCCGGGCCACTGCGCCTTGATCCAGGCCAGGTCCTCGAAGGTGACGGTGGGGTCGAACATGGTGTCGAGCAGGTCGGCGACTGTGCCGCTCCAGCGGTCGAGGCTGGCGAAGGCGAGCGGTTCGGTGGTGAGGAAGTTGATCCACCATTCCGGCCGCGGCAGTGCGTTGATGACCGTTCCGGCGGTCAGGGCCGGCGGGATCGAGAAACCGTTGCGCTTGTCGCGCAGGCGCGCGCCCGCCACGGGCACGTCCACAGTCACCAGCAGGGTGTCGTAGCCGGCCTTCGCGGCCCGGTCCACGAGCGCCATCGAGCGGTCGCGGTCCTTCCACATGTAGAGCTGGAACCAGTTGCGCCCGTGGGGGTTCGCGGCCTTGACGTCCTCGATCGACGTGGTGCCCATGGTCGACAGGGAGAAGGGGATGCCGGCCCGGGCCGCGACGTGGGCGCCCGCGATCTCACCCTCGGTCTGCATCATCCGGGTGAACCCGGTCGGGGCGATTCCGAAGGGCTGGGCCACGGGGGCGCCGAGCACGTCCCAGCCCGTCGACACGGCCGACACGTCCCGCAGGATCGACGGGTTGAACTCGATGTCCTCGAAGGCCTGGCGGGCACGGCCCAGCGACAGCTCGGCCTCGGCGGCGCCGTCGGTGTAGTCGAACGCGGCCTTGGGGGTGCGCTTCTTGGCGATGTCGCGCAGGTCGTAGATGGTGAGCGCGCCCTCGAGGCGGCGCCTCTTCGCGTTCAGCTCGGGGGTCTTGAAGTGCATCAGCGGGGCAAGGTCTTTGATCTTCGGGATGCGTCGTTGAACCATGGTCGAAGGGTCCTTTCTATCGGGCCACCGGGTGCCCGTTGGCATCCGTGTGGTCGTTGGCGAAGAGGTCGGGCAGGTGGTTGGCAAGGTGGGTTTCGGCGTAGTAACTGGCGATATGGGACTGCACGAGGCTGCGGGCGGCCGGGGGATCGCCGGCCTCGATCGCGCCGAGAATCGCGCGGTGTTCGGTGCGGAGCCGGGCGGAGGTGTCGGGCCAGGAAGCGAGGCTGGTCGCGCCCGCCCGCACATAACCCTCGATGGCACTGCGCAGCCCCGCCATCGTGGCGGTCACGACCTGGTTGCCCGATGCGGTGGCCAGGGCCAGGTGGAACGCGGCGTCGAGGGCCAGGAATTCCCCCTCGGTCAGCGCGGGAGACTCCATGGCGCAGAGCAGCAGCTCGGGCGTCGTCAGGTCGGGGTGCAGGGAGGCGTTGGCGTCCATGGTGGAACTGGCCTGGGCGGATGCCTCCGCCAGCTCGGTCACGACCGAGGCCTCGAGCACCAGCCGGGTCTTGACCACGTCAGCGACGGGGAACCCCTGCGCCGCCACCTGCAGACGCATCAGCGCCGACATGCCGCCGCCGGGCAGGGCCACGATGATCGCACCCGCCGTGGGCCCCGACCCGGCGGACGTGCGAAGCAGCCCGAGCACTTCGAGCACCCGGATGGCCTCGCGCACGCTGGACCGTCCGACGCCCAGCTCGGCGGCGAGGGCCCGCTCGGGCGGAAGATGGTCACCCGGGCGTAGTCGTCCACTGAGGAGATCCAGCTCGATGCTCTGCAACACGACTTCCCAGGCACGGCGTTCAATGCTCACGGGCTCCTCCTCGACGTTGGGGTGGCATGCGGTGTGCCCGACGGGGATCACGCGTCGGGCGGTGTGGTCTGACCACACGCTACACGACGCGCCCGGTGCGCACCAGCGCCCGGGGCGCATCCGGCACCGGGTGTACGCCGCCGGCACCTTCAGGCCGCGCTCCTCGAGGACCGTGCGGAGGCGGTCGGGGTAGTCGGTGATGATGCCGTCCACTCCCTCCTCCATCAGGGTGGTCAAGTTCGCGGTCTCGTTCGCCGTCCACGGGACGACCGGGAGGCCGATGCCGCCCAGGTTCGGGCTGGATCCGGGCTGCCCGACGCTCGGCCAGGAATCCCCGCTCGATCGGGCCCCCAGGGTCAGATCCGGGGCGATTTGCCGGGTGAGGTTCAGTGACGCCCAGTCGAAGCTCTGCAGGACTGACCGATCCGACTGCCGGGGGTGTTCGCCTGCTCAGGGAAGCCCGGCAACTGCTGGTAGCCGCAGTCCAGGGTGCGGATTTCGGCCAGGCTCAGGTCGCGCACCCGGTCGTCGGCATAGGGAAAGGCCGGGTCGCCGGGGAACGCGGGCGCGGCGTCGGCGCATTTGCTGGACGTCATCACGTCGTCGTGCCACACCACCACCTGGTTGTCACTGGACGAATGGGTGTCCAGCTCGAGTGTGCTCACACCCAACTCGAGAGACCCGGCGAAGGCGGTCAGTGATTCCTCGGTCCACTGGCCGCGGCCACCGCGGTGCGACTGCAGATCGAATGATCCATTGCGCTGGTTGGACCGAAGGGCGTTCACCGTGCCGGTCGTTTCGGAGCCGGACGGATCGGCGGTTGTGGCGGCCGGCGTGCCCGGATCGGAGGGAGCGGCCCGGGCCGGCGAGGCCCCGAACGTCCCGGTGACGGCCCCGGCGAGGACGGCGGCGGCGGCCGCCGAGATCAGGATTGTGCACATTGCGTGGTTCCCCTGGAGTTGCGTGAACCGGCGGCAGTCTGCCTCCGGTTCTCCACGCTGTAAACCGGACGTGGCCGGGGTGGAGAGGTCGTTCCGAGCGCTGACCGGGCCTGGTCACGGCGGCGGGCTCCGTGCGAACGCAGAGGATCTCAGATGAAGAGCAGCACGATGCCGAGCACGCCGGACGCGGCACCGATGCCGAGCAGGATCAGGCCGGTCAGGCGCAGTGCCCGGCCCTCGGCCTCCGGGGTGTGGGTGCGGCACCGGGAGGGGGTGCGGAGGCTGAACCAGACCGGCACGTCGTCGCCGGGCGCGAGCCCGTGCGTCTCGTGTGTGTTCGCCGGGCACTCGTGCACCTCGCCGTCACGGTCGAACCAGCGGATGACCGTTCCGGCCCGGGAGGACGCGATGACGCCATCCGTCAGTACCCAGCGACCCTTCACGCCGCGCGCGACGAGACCGGCCGCGAAGAGCGCCCCGCCGACGGCCAGGCCGACCAGGGTCAGCACCTCGCTGAGGAGGGAAATGAGCGAGTAGGCGTCCACGTGGCCCCTTCCCGGTCGTCGTAACGGTACGGGCAAAATCGTACCGCGCCACCGGACCGGATGCCGCGACCCGGCCGATGCCCCCAGGTCTGGGGGCACACGGTAAGGTCAAGCAATGAGCTCGGCTGTTGAACAATCCCCCACCCGCGACGACCGAAGCTTCCTCGGACAGCCTCGCGCCCTCGCCAACGTGTTCGGCGTCGAGATGTGGGAGCGGTTTTCGTTCTACGGGATGCAGGGCATCCTGCTGCTCTATTTGTACTACTCCGCGGCCGACGGCGGCCTCGGGATCCCGCAGGCCACCGCGGCAGGCATCGTGGGGGCCTACGGCGGCGGCGTCTACCTGTCGACCATCCTGGGAGCCTGGGTGGCCGACCGCCTGGTGGGCTCGGAGCGGGTGCTCTTCTTCAGCGCCATCGTGATCGCGGTGGGGCACGTGGCGCTCGCGCTCCTGCCGGGCCTCGGCGGCGTGGCGACCGGGCTCATCCTGATCGCGCTGGGCAGCGGCGGGCTCAAGGCCAACGCGACCAGCGTCGTGGGCGCGCTCTACGCCAAGGACGATCCTCGGCTCGACGCGGGCTTCTCGCTCTTCTACCTCGGCATCAACCTGGGTGCCTTCTTCGGGCCGGTCCTGACCGGCCTGCTGCAGACGACCCTCGGCTTCCACTACGGGTTCGGGCTCGCCGCCGTGGGAATGGCGATCGGCCTGGTGCAGTACTCCTTCGGCCGCAAGCGCCTGCCGGCCATCGTGCACGAGGTGCCGAACCCGCTGCCGGCGTCGCGCCACGCCGGCTACCTCTGGGCCGCGATCGTAACGATCGTCGTGATCGTGGTGCTGGTCCTGCTCGGCGTGATCACGGCATCCGGCCTGGTCACCATCGTTATCGCGCTGACCCTGATCGCCACGGTCTCCTACTTCGTGGTCATCCTGCGTAACCGTCAGATCACCGCCCTCGAGCGCAAGCGCGTCTACGCGTTCATGCCGCTGTTCGTGGCCAGTGCCGCGTTCTGGTCCCTCTCCCAGCAGCAGTTCACGGTGGTGACCATCTACGCCGACGAACGGCTCAACCGCGACGTGTTCGGCTGGGAGCTGCCGGTGTCGTGGGTGCAGTCGTTCAACCCGGTCTTCATCATCCTGCTCTCGGGTGCCTTCGCCGCGCTGTGGACGCGCTGGGGTTCGCGTCAGCCGTCCACCCCGGTCAAGTTCGCGTTCGGCACCGTGCTGATGGGTTCCGCGTTCCTGCTGTTCCTCCCGTTCGTCGACGGCGGCGCGAATTCGACGCCACTGATCGCGATGATCGCGATCCTGTTCGTGCTCACGGTGGCGGAGCTTCTGATCGGGCCGGTCGGCCTGGCCGTCACGACGCGGCTCGCCCCGGAACTCTTCAAGACCCAGATGGTCGCGCTGTTCTTCCTCTCGATCGCCCTGGGCACCGCGGTGTCCGGCTGGCTCGCCGAGTGGTACACATCGGTGTCGGAGACGGTCTACTTCAGCGTGATCGGCGGGGTCGCGATCGTGCTCGGGCTGTTGCTCGCACTGATCGCCCGACCGATCCTGCGGCTGATGAACGGCGTGCGCTGACCGGCATCCGTCAGCCGAGTGGGTGCCAAGCGATTCGTTGTGTTGCGCCCCACAGGTTCAGAGCTGGCTGCACCGCGCGGACTCTGTTCAGCAGGGGGGGGCGGTGTCCGGTGTTGAACCAATTCGACGGAGAATCTGAGCGAAACCTGCTTTTTCGGGCCTTATGGCAACGATTTGGGCAGAATCTCCGTCGAATTCGTTCGGGGAGAACTGCCGCCAGGCTCGTCAGGTCTCACTCCGCTAGCGCGTCGCCGTGGCCTCGACGATCGCGATTTCGCGGGTGGCGGTCTCGGCGGTGCGGCCGTCTCCGTCGTGGTGCACCCGCACTCGTGGGGTCACGCCCCGGCGGAACCGTACCCGCAGGCTGCGGTAGCGCACCATCCAGAAGAGCACCGCCCCTGCCGCGAGGAGGCCCGAGAGCGCGGCCACGCCGAGCGCCCAGCGCGGGCCGAACTGGTCGGCTACCCAGCCCACCAGGGGCGCCCCGAGTGGCGTGCCGCCGGCGAAGATCGCCATGTAGAGCGCCATCACCCGGCCGCGCATGGCCGGCCGCGTCGTGGTCTGCACGTAGGCGTTCGCGGTGGTCATCAGGGTCAGCGAGGACAGGCCGACGAAGGTCAGGGAGATCGCGAAGGTCAGGTAGTTGGGCATCACCGCGGCCACAGCGCAGGACAGGCCGAACGCGAAGGATCCGACGATGACCAGACGCAGCCGCGGCCGGCCGCGACGGGCGGCCATCAGCGCCCCCGCGACGGAGCCGATGGCCATGATCGAACTGAGCAGCCCGAACTCGCTGGCACCCATGCCGAACTCGACCGTGGCCATCGTCGCCGTGAAGATCGCGAAGTTGAAGCCGAAGGTGCCCACCAGGAAGACGGTGATCAACACGACGATGATGTCTGGCCGGCGGGACACGTACCGGAAGCCAGCCATCAGCTGTCCCCGCTCGCGGGAGGCCCGCGGCTGCGGCCTCAGCTGAACGGTGCGCAGAAGAGTCATCGCGAGCACCGTCGCCGCGAACGTCGCCGAGTTGATCATGAAGACCCAGCCGGCGCCGACGGCGACCGTGAGCAGCCCCGCGGCGGCCGGCCCGATCAGCCGGGCGCCGTTGAACGATGCGGAGTTGAGGGCCACGGCGTTCGGGAGGTCGTTGTCGGAGACCAGCTCCGACACGAAGGTCTGGCGAGCGGGGGCGTCGATCGCCGCGACGATCCCGAGGCCCAGGGCGAAGAGGTAGACGTGCCACAGCTCCGCGACGCCGGTGACGGTGATCACACCGAGGCCGAGGGCGAGCAGGCCCATCAGGGTCTGCGTCAGGATGAGCAGTCTGCGCCGGTTGAACCGGTCCGCGATGAGGCCGGACCAGGGCATCAGCACGAGCTGGGGCCCGAATTGCAAAGCCATCACGATGCCCACCGCGGTGGCGTTGTAATCGGTCAGTTCGGTCAGCACGATCCAGTCCTGGGCCGTGCGCTGCATCCAGGTTCCGATGTTCGACACGAGGGCCCCCGCGAACCAGATTCGATAGTTCGGGATGCTCAGGGAGCGGAACATGTTGTTCAACTGTTGGCGAGTTCCTTCATGATGTCGACGGCCTCGGTGAGGATCCGGTGCTGGTCGGGGCTGAGCGTGACGATGCGCTGGGCGAGCCAGGCATCCCGGCGTTTGCGCGTCTCCCGCATCAGGGTGCGCCCCTGGTCGGTCACCGTGAGCACCACCTTGCGGCCGTCGTCGGCAGAGCCGGCCCGGTTCACGAGGCCAGCCTCGACCAGCGCGTTGACCGTGCGGTTCATCGACGGCGGCGTGACCCGCTCGCGTTCGCTGAGCTCGCGGAGGGTGAACGGGCCATGGAAAAACAGGGTGCCGAGTGCCGAGAACTGGCTCGAGCTGAGCTCATTGTCGGCCTTCTCCTGCCGCAGGCGGCGGGCCAGCCGGCCGTTGGCCAGCCGGAAATCGTGACTCAGCTCGGCTACCGTCGCACGTCGACCAGGGGAGACCTCCGGCACAAGCACGTGAGATGTCGGTGAAGATTCCATAGCTACCCACCCTAACCACTTAGCCTCGCTAAGTATTCCCTGCTCGCAGCCTAGTTCAGGATCGACGGCAAAGAACCGGAATCCAGAGACGCGCGGGGCGAGTCCTGCCAGACTGGCCTCGTGCCTACCTACACGGATGACTTTGGCGTCTCGATCACGTATTTCACCTGGCCGGTCGATCGCCCGCGGGCCATCGTGCAGCTCGCTCACGGGGTCGGTGAGCATGCGCAGCGGTATGCGGAGCTCGCCACCCGACTGAACACGGCCGGCTACACGGTCTACGCCGACGATCACCGCGGCCACGGCCAGACCGGAGTGCACCAGTATGACGGCGACCTGTCCCGCCTCGGCCGCCTCGGCCCCGGCGGACTGCGCGCGGCAGTGGCCGGCGTACGCCAGCTGAGTGGGATCATCCGCGCCACTCACCCTGACCTGCCGCTCGTGCTGCTCGGCCACAGCTGGGGGTCCTTCATGGTGCAGATGATCGTCAACGCGCACGCCGCCGACTACGACGCGGTCGTGCTCAGCGGCACGGCCTACCGGATGCCCGGCTACCTGGACAGCGGCGACCTCAACCGCCGACACAAGCACCTCGGCGACACCGGGGTGGAGTGGCTCAGCCGCGATCCAGAGGTGGCCCGCGCTTTCATCGCCGACCCGCTCACGACCACGACCCCGCTGGCCAAGCTGTTCGGGCTGCGAGAGGCGGCGCGCCTCTTCGGCAGGCCGGGCCGCGACCTGCCGCCGGGCCTGCCGCTGCTCATCCTGGTCGGCGGTGACGACATCGTGGGCGGGGAGCGCAGCGCTCGCAGGCTGGTTCGGGCCTATTCCGGGCGGTCGGGACTTCGGGACATCCGGGTCATCACCTACCCCGGTGCCCGTCACGAGGTGTTCAACGAGACGAACCGTGAGGATGTCTTCGACGACCTGATCGGGTGGCTGGCCAAACGTTTTGCCGTGCGCGCCGATTAGGCTGGCGTCATGCACGGTGAATATAAAGTTCCAGGCGGCAAGCTCGTCGTCGTCGATCTCGATGTCGTCGACAACACGATCGTCGACTTCCGGCTGGCCGGTGATTTCTTCCTCGAACCCGATAGTGCGCTCGGCGACATCAACGCGGCCGTGAACGGCCTGTCCGCCGACAGCGACGCGGTCAGCATCGCCGCCGCAGTGCGCGCCGCGCTCCCGGCTCATGCCACGCTGCTCGGGTTCTCGCCCGAATCGGTGGCGGTGGCCATCCGTCGCTCCCTCGCCCAGGCCAGCGGCTGGCGCGACTACGAGTGGCAGCTGATCCACACCAAGGCTGTCGCTCCCGTCATGCAGATGGCGCTTGACGAGGTGCTCGCGATCGAGGTCGGCGAGGGGCGCCGCAACCCCACGCTGCGGATCTGGGAATGGACGGAGCCGGCCGTCGTCATCGGCAGCTTCCAGTCCCTGAAGAACGAGGTCGACCCGGTCCAGGCCGCCAAGCACGGCTTCACCGTCGTGCGCCGGATCAGCGGCGGCGGCGCCATGTTCATGGAAGCCGGCTCGGTCATCACCTACTCGATCTACGCACCGACCGACCTCGTTCAGGGCATGACGTTCGCTGACTCCTATGCATTCCTCGACGAGTGGGTGCTCACGGCGCTCAAATCCCTCGGCATCGACGCTTACTACCAGCCGCTGAACGACATCACGAGCCCCAAGGGCAAGATCGGCGGGGCCGCGCAGAAACGTCTCGGCAGCGGCGCCGTGCTGCACCACGTCACCATGAGCTACGACATGGACGGCGACAAGATGGTGCAGGTGCTCCGCATCGGCCGGGAGAAACTCAGCGACAAGGGCATCACGAGCGCCGCGAAGCGCGTCGACCCGCTGCGCAGCCAGACCGGCCTCAGCCGGGATGCGATCATCGACCGGATGAAGGCGACCTTCACCGGGCTCTATGGCGCCGTCGCCGGTGAGATCACCGAAGCGGAATATGCCAGGGCGACCGAGCTGGTAGAGACCAAGTTCGGCACCGAGGAGTGGATCGGGCGGGTTCCCTAGGCCACGGGCCGTCAATACGCGGGCTACCGTCCGCGCGTGAGCAGGTCCTGGTACTCGGCGTGCAGGTCGATCCAGCGCACAACGTAGGGGCACACCGGCACGACCGTGAGCGTGGTGCGGGTGCGAACATCGTCGAGCGCCTGCTCGACGAGGATGCCCGCCAGCCCTTCGCCCCGGTGCGCCGGGTCCACCTCGACGTGGGTGAACAGCACATCCTGGCCGGCGACCTCGTAGTCGGCGAAGCCCACGGTGGTGCCGGCGAGCTCGAGCGTGTACCGGGCCAGGGCCGGTTCGTGGCGGAATACGACCGAGTCGGATTCCCCGGTCGTTTCCGGGGATGCTGCATCTGGTGTCATCCCCTCAGCGTAGGCTGCCTGACACAATGAAGGAATGCCGATCGCGTGGTCTCCCTCCTCCCCCAGCCGTGTCGTCCACGCGAACAACCTCGAGGTTCTGCCGCAGCTGCCCGACGCGGCCTTCACGCTGATCTACCTGGACCCGCCGTTCAACACGGGGCGCAAGCAGAACCGGCAGACCACGACGTCGGTGCGCGCACCGGCGAGCCCGGTATCCGTCGCCCTGGGTGCGGACGCCGCGGGCATCATCACTGGTTTCAAGGGCCAGCGGTACGAGCGGATCAAGGGTGACCTGCTCGGCTACGACGACCAGTTCGAGGACTATTGGGCCTTCCTCGAGCCGCGCCTGATCGAGGCCTGGCGCCTCCTGTCCGATGACGGCACCCTCTACCTGCACCTCGATTACCGCGAGGCGCACTATGCCAAGGTGTTGCTCGACGCCCTCTTCGGCCGGGACTGCTTCCTGAACGAGCTGATCTGGGCCTACGATTACGGCGCGAAGTCGAAGAACCGCTGGCCGACCAAGCACGACACGATCCTGGTCTACGTGAAGAACCCGGCCCGGTACTACTTCGACTCGACCACGGTCGACCGCGAGCCCTATATGGCGCCCGGTCTGGTCACCCCCGAGAAGGTCGCGAAGGGCAAGCTGCCGACGGATGTCTGGTGGCACACGATCGTGTCGCCCACCGGCAAGGAAAAGACCGGTTATCCCACCCAGAAGCCCGTCGGCATCCTGCGCCGTATGATCCAGGCGTCCAGCCGCGAGGGGGACTGGGTGCTCGACTTCTTCGCCGGCAGCGGCACGACGGGCGCGGTTGCCGCGGCCCTCGGCCGCCGCTTCGTGCTGGTGGACCAGAACCCCGAGTCGATCCAGGTCATGCGCACGCGCTTCGCGCTGCTGCCCGCGGTGGAGTTCCTGCCCGGCGGATTCGAGCCGGCCGCGCCCGAGCCGGCCGCGCCCGAGCCGGCCGCGCCGGAGCCGGCCCAGCCGGCGCTGTTCGATTTCGGCGCCGACCGGCCCGGGGCAAGGCTGGGAGCATGAGACTTCGCATTTTCACCGAACCGCAGCAGGGTGCCTCCTACGACGACATCCTCGCCGTGGCCCAGGCCACGGAGACGCTCGGCTTCGACGCGTTCTTCCGCTCCGACCACTACCTCGCGATGGGAGACCCGGCGCATCCGCCTGGGCACTTTGGTCTCGTCGGTGACCTACCGTCCGCCGGGGATCCTCGCGATCCAGGTGGCGCAGGTCGACCAGATGTCGGGCGGGCGGGTCGAGCTCGGCCTCGGCACCGGCTGGTTCGAGCAGGAACACCTGGCCTACGGCATCCCGTTCCCGGCCAGGCGGTTCGGCATGCTCGAGGAGCAGCTGGAGATCGTGACCGGGCTCTGGGAGACCCCGGTCGGCGACCGCTACAGCTTCGCCGGCGAGCATTACACGCTCGTCGACTCGCCCGCCCTGCCCAAGCCAGTGCAGGCCCGCATCCCGGTGATCGTGGGCGGTGGCGGCGCCAGGCGTACCCCGGCCCTGGCTGCCCGCTTCGCCACCGAGTTCAACCTGCCGTTCCCGGATTTCGCGGATGTCCCGGCCAAGTTCGCCGGCGTGCGCGCTGCATGCGCGGCCATCGGTCGCGATCCCCGTGAGCTGGTGTACTCGGCGGCGCTGATCGCCGTCGCGGGCGCGGACGAGGCCGACTTCATTCGCCGGGCCGCGGCCGTGGGCCGGGAACCGGCCGAGCTGCGGGCGCACGGCGTGGCCGGCACGGCGTCCGAGGTCGTGGACCGCCTCGGCGCCCTCGCCCACGACGGGGTCGAGTGCGTCTACCTGCAGATCATGGACCTGTCCGACCTCGACCACTTGGACTTCATCGCCCGCGAGGTCATGCCTCAGCTGGCCTGACCGCCCTGCCCGTCCCGCCGGTATTGCCGGTGCGCGGGTGCTGCGCCGCTACGCTGCCGGCGCGCCACGCGCGCAACGGCGCAGCACCCGTACCGGGGAAGCCGCGCGTGTCACGCCGACTCGCGTAGCACCAAACGGGTCGGCATGAGGGTGCGGTGCGGCATGCTCTCGTCGGCGGCGAGCCGGCGCAGCAGGATGTCCGCCATCGCGTAGCCCATTTCCTCGGAGGGCTGGCTCACCGTGGTCAGCGGCACCGGGCCGCTCGTCGCGGCCGGGCTGTCGTCGAACCCGACGATGGCCACGTTGCCGGGCACAGAGCGGCCGAGCTCACGCAGCACATCCACCGCCCCGGTGGCCATCAGGTCGCTCGCCACGAAGAGGCCGTCGATGTCGGGGCACCGCTCCAGCAGCCGGCGGGTGGCTGCCGCGCCACCGGCGGCCGTGAAGTCGGCGAGTTCGACGGCATCCGTGGGCAGCCCGGCCCGCTCCAGCGTGCGCTCGAACCCGGTGAGGCGGTCGATGCCGGCCGGCATGTCCACCGCGCCGGCGATCGAGCCGATGCGGCGGCGCCCGATGTCGACGAGGTGCTGGGTGCCCGTCTCGGCACCCGCTGCGTTGTCGACGTCAACGAAGTAGGCGGCGAGGTTGTCCGCGTTCGACGGCCGGCCGCCGAAGACCACCGGCATGGTCTTCTCGAGTTCGGCCACGAAGTCGTCGCCGGTGTGGTGCGAGATGATGAGCGCCCCGTCGACGTTGCCCGAGCGCAGGTAGCGCAGAGTCTTGTGCCGTGGGTCGCTCGACGCGACGAGCAGGTTGAGCGTGTAATCACTTTGGTCGAGTCGGCGGGTGATGCCCTGCACGACCGCGGCGAAGTAGGGGTCACCGAAGAACCGCGTCATATCCTCAGGCACGACCAGGGCCACGGCCTCGGTCTGCCGGCTCGCGAGCGAGCGGGCCGCCCGGTTCGGAACATAGTTGAGCTGGTTGATGGCCTCCGTCACCGAGGCGACGATCTCCGGGCTGACCCTGGTGGACCCGTTCACGACCCGGCTCACCGTGGCCCGGGAAACCCCGGCCACCTCGGCCACCATTTCCAGGGTGGGCTGCGAAGGACGGACCTGGCGCACACTCGTTATCATGACGCCATTATATTTTGCCCGCATCCCTCGCGGTTCCGGTTCAGGAGAGGGCGCGGTTGCGGATGATCTCGGCGTAAGCTCGACCGCTGTCCTTGACGGTGCGCTCCTGGGTTTCGTAATCGACCCGCACGATGCCGAAGCGCTTCTCGTAGCCCCAGGCCCACTCGTAGTTGTCCATCAGCGACCAGTAGAAGTAGCCCTTGACGTCGACTCCCTCATCGATCGCGTCGAGGATGGCGCCCAGGTGGTCGGTCAGGAATTCGGTGCGCCGGGTATCCGGAACACTGCCGTCCGCGGCGACGACGTCGTCGAACGCCGCGCCGTTCTCGGTGACGTAGAGGCTCGTGCCGGTCGGGGCGGCGTAGTCGGTGTTCACGCGAACGAGCAGTTCGCGCAGCCCGTCGGGCTGCACCTCCCACTCCATGGCGGTCAGCGGCAGCCCCTGCGGGTGGTCGTAGACGCCGTCGGCCGCCGGGAACGGCGACCGGGTGGGGCGGTCGGTCGGGGCCTGGGCGAGCAACGGATGTTCGGCCGGGCGATCACTGACCAGGTCGCCGTGGTAGTAGTTCACGCCGAGGGTGTCGATCGGCTGGTTGATCTGGGCAAGGTCTCCCTCGTGGATGAAATCGGTGAGCCCGTACTCGGCCACGTCCTGGAGCACATCCTCCGGGTAGAAGCCGCGGAAGACCGGGTCGAGGAAGATCCGGTTGAACTGCCCGTCGATGCGGCGCGCGGCATCCACGTCGCCCGCATGCGTCGGATCGACCGGCTTGGCGACGGTGAGGTTGAGCGTGATGCCGAGCTCGAGCTTCGAGTCGCGTTCGCGTAGCGCCTCGACGGCGAGGCCGTGCCCCAGGAGCAGGTGGTGTGCGGCGGCCAGGCCGTCCCGGGGGCTCTGCCGCCCGGGCGCGTGGGCGCCGCCGGTGTAGCTGAGGAAGGAGGAGCACCACGGCTCGTTAAGAGTGGTCCACACGCCCACGCGGTCGCCGAGGGTGTCGTGCACGGTGAGGGCGTAGTCCCGGAAGCGTGCGGCGGTCTCGCGGTTGGTCCAGCCGCCCTTCTCCTCGAGGGCCTGCGGCAGGTCCCAGTGGTAGAGGGTCAGCCACGGCTTGATGCCGGCGCCGAGGAGCTCGTCGACCAGGCGGGAGTAGAAGTCCACGCCCTTCGGGTTGACCGGCCCGCCGTCGGGACGCACCCGGGCCCAGGAGGTGGAGAAGCGGTAGGTCTGCAGCCCCAGGTCCTTCATCAGGGCGACGTCGCCCTGATAGCGGTGGTAGTGGTCGCAGGCGACGTCGCCGTTGTCGGCCTTGAGGACAGCACCCGGCACGCGGCTGAACGTGTCCCAGATGGAATCCGTGCGGCCGTCCTCATGGGCGGCGCCCTCGATCTGGTAGGCGGCCGTCGCCGCCCCGAAGAGGAACTCGGGCGGGAAGGAACGTACGTGTGAGGTCATACCCATATTCTCGGTGATTGTTTCGAGTGTTTCGAACGAGGTCATCCCTTGACCGCGCCCTGCATGATTCCGGCCACGAGCTGCTTACCCAGGAAGATGAAGACCAGGATCAGCGGGATGATCGAGAGCACCACGCCGGCCAGCACGAGCGAGTAGTCGACGTAGAAGGCGGCCTGCAGCTGCTGCAGTGCAACCGGGAGGGTCGGGTTGCCGGGGCCGAGCACGATGAACGGCCAGAAGAAGTTGGTCCAGGTGCCGATGAACGTGAACAGGGCGAGCATCGCCGCGGCCGGGCGGGCGGCCGGGAGACCGATGTGCCAGAAGCTGCGGATCATCGACGCTCCGTCCATGCGCACCGCCTCGATCAGCTCGTCGGGCAGTGCGTCGCGCAGGTACTGGGTCATCCAGAACACGCCGAACGCGGTCACCATGGCGGGCGCGATGACGGCCCAGAGGCTGCCGGTCCAGCCGAGCCTCGACATGACGATGAACAGGGGCACGACGCCGAGCTGGGTCGGCACGGCCATGGTCGCGATCACGAAGATGAGCAGACCTTCCCGGCCGCGGAACTTCAGCTTGGCGAAGGCGTAGCCGGCGAGCGTCGAGAACATCACGACGCTGAGCGACACCACGGACGACACGATGATGCTGTTGCCGAGCGCCGTCCAGAACGGGATGCTGTCGATGACCGTGGCCGCGTTGGCGATGAAGTTACCGCCCGGGATCCACATCATCCCGTTCTGGTTCAGCGCGGAGGCATCCTGGCTGCCGATCAGGAACGACCACCAGATCGGGAAGGCCGAGCCGAGGAGAACCGCGATCAGAATGCCGTAGACCCAGAGGGACGGCCGACGGTCGTGCCCGCCGATGATGGTCTTGCTCATGAGATGCCTTTCGCGCGGACGCGCAGCTTGCGGTCGCCGGTGCCCGCGATGCGACGGGTGATGAGGAAGTTGATGACAGCGATGAGGATGATGATCAGGAACAGGAGCCAGGCCACGGCGGACGCCCGGCCGAAGTTGCGCTGGTTCCAGCCGAGTTCGTAGATGTACAGGGTGAGCGTCTGCCACTGGCGACTGGCTCCGCCCTGGCCGACGTTGTCGAACATGCGCGCCTCGTCGAAGATCTGCAGCCCGCCGATCGTCGAGGTCAGGATGACGAAGATGATGATCGGTCGCAGCAGCGGCAGGGTGATCGACCCGAAGGTGCGCCAGCGGTTGGCGCCGTCGATGATGGCGGCCTCGTAGTAGTCGCGCGGGACGGCCTGCATGGCGGCGAGGAAGATGAGGGCGTTGTACCCGGTCCAGCGGAAGTTCACCATTGTGGCGATGGCGAGGTGGCTGGGGATCACGTCGACGTGCCAGCGCACGGGCTCGAGGCCCAGGCTCATGATCGCGCTGTTGATCAAGCCGAACTTGTCGCCGAAGAGGTCGTTGAAGATGAGTGCGACGGCGACCGGGGCCACGACGTAGGGGAGGAGCACGCCCATGCGCCAGAAGGTCTTTCCGCGCAGGTTGAAGTCGAGCACGGCGGCGATGCCGAGCGCGACGATGATCTGGGGGATGCTCGAGAGCAGGAAGATGCTGAAGGTGTTGCGCAGGGAGTTCCAGAAGTATCCCTGGCTCAGCACCGTGACGAAGTTCTCCAGGCCGACGAAGTCGCCCTGGCCGCCGATGAGGTTCCAGTCGTGCACCGACACCCACGCCGTGTACAGCAGCGGGAAGAGGCCCATGACGGCGAAGACGAGGAAGAAGGGGGAGATGTAGAGGTAGGGCGAGAAGCGCACATCCCAGCGGCTCAGTGTGTGGCTGAGGGCGATGCGGCGGATGCTGCGGGCATTCACCTCGACAGCGGCAACGGTAGTCATGAAAGTCCTTCGGTGGTTGAGCTTGTCGAGGCCCGGGTGAGCCGGTCGAGACCGAGGTCGGCCGGCCGGGACCAGGTGGTCTCGACCGGCCCGACCGGCGGGGTGGTGCTGGTTAGCCGAGCGACTCGACGTCGGTGACCCACTGAGCCCACGACTCGTCAGCCGTCATGGTGCCGTCTTCGACGCGGGTGAGCGCCTGCTGCATGGCGTCGTTGATCGCGAAGTAGAACTCGCCCTTGTACGGGGTCACGTCGACAGCGGCGGCGCGGTTGGCAAGGATCTCACCGGTCGGCGCGTTGTTGAAGAACTCGTTCGTGGCGCCGAGGAGTTTGTCGCTCTCGAGGGCTTCGAGCTGGCTCGGAAACGTGCCCTTGGACGCGAACGCCTTGAGCTGCTGCTCCGGGGCGGTCAGCCAGGAAGCGAGCTTCTGGGCCTCGGCCTGGTTCTTGGATTGCTCGGGAACGGTCAGGTACGAGCCGCCCCAGTTGCCGCCGCCGCCGGGGAACGTGTCGGCGATGTCCCAGCCGGCGACGCCTTCAGCGTTGCCGGAGATCACGCCGAGCATCCAGCCCGGGCAGAGCATCGTGGCGAAGCCGTCGTTCTGGAAGCTGGCGGTCCAGTCGTCGCTCCACTGTCCGAGGTGCGCGGACAGTGTGCTGCTGGCCTCGAGCACGCTCGTGTAGGCCTTCTTCACCTCCGGGTTCCCGGTGGCGATGATGGTGCCGTCTTCTTCTTCATAGGCGTTGGGGATCTGGTTGACGACGCCCTGCCAGGTGGCTCCGGCAGAGTCGAACCACGGCACGTTCGTGCCGGCAGCAGCGAACTTCTCACCGGCTGCGTAGTAGCTCTCCCAGCTGGTGCCGAGGAGTGCGGCGACCTCGGCGCGGTCGGTCGGAAGACCGGCGGCGGCGAACAGGTCGGAGCGGTAGCAGACGGCTTCCGGACCGATGTCGGTGCCGTAGGCGATCAGGCGGCCGTCGGCATCCGTCGCGGCCTCGGTCTTCCAATCGAGCCAGCGCTCGTCGACGTCGTCAGAGGCGAGGTCGATGAACTGGTCGGAGTATTGGAGCAGTTCCGGCAGCCAGTCGACCTCGATGGCCTCGACGTCGCTCAGGCCGCTGCCTGCGGCGAGACGGGTCGTGAGGTTGTCGCGGGCCTCGTTGGAGGTGGCGGCCTTCTTGTGCGTGATGGTGACGTTCGGGTTGGCCTTCTCGTACTCGGCGAACAGGTCGTCATAGCCGAATTCGTTGAACGTCGCGACGGTCAGTTTGACGTTTTCGTCGGTCGACTGCTCTCCGCCGGCGTTCGCTGAACAACCGGATAGAACCAGTGCGAAGGATGCTGCTCCGGCGACTGTTACTGCAAGTGTGGTGCGCGGGAAACGCTTCACGGTCACTCCCTTGTGTGCGTGCTGATGGGTGGATGCAAGGCCGCTCTCATGGTGCCGTGAGAGCGCTCTCACGTGGTGGTGCTTACGTTAGTGCGCGCATCGGTGGTTTGTCAAGAGAGCGCTCTCTCCTGGTGCGGCGGTCAGAGTCCGTCGTGGTCCGGTACGGTCACCGTGAGGGAGCGCACCCGGCCGTCGCGGCGGAAGACGCTCGCGCTCACGTCGGCGTCGAGCGTGCCGCCAGGACCGGGCACCTGGGCGCCGTCGGTGAGGTGCGCGACCATCTCGAGCGGGCCGCCGCGGTGGAACACGACCGGGACCTGACAGAACGTGAACGCGAGCGTGTCCGCGGGCAGCTCGACGCTGTGCTGCTCGCCGAGGACATCCCGGTAGGCGAACGTGCCGGGAGCCGTGGTCCACTCGCCGGCCCGCAGCAGGGTGGGCCGCAAACGGATGCGACCGTCTTCGACCCGCAGGCCGAGCTCGCCCAGGCGGGTGAGCACCTCCTCCTTGACCTGCCCGGTCATCCCCGGCTGCCGGGCGCCCTGGCCGGCGGGCGTGTGCGAGTAAGGATCGGTGGGGAACGCACCGTAGGTGAGCGGATCCTTGCGGTAGCCGATGCCGGCACGCACGTCCTCGTACGCCGCCATCAGCCCCTGGATCGAAGTTTCATCCGCCTGCTCGGCGACGGCCCGGTCGAGTGTCTCCTGCACCGCGAGCAGCAGCTTCGCGACCATGTGCCAGTAGATGCTGCCGAGGCCCTCATAGGCGAAGAACGAGCCGGAGCGCCCGGTGAATTCCGCATGCCGGAAGACTTCCTCGAAGATGGTGAGCAGTTCCGCCCGGTCCTGTTCCACGGCGCCCTGCAGCGCCGGGTCGGCGCTGAGCCGGTCGAGCGCCTCCGAAACGCCCCTGGCGTTTCGGATGTGGGCGGCGAAGTGCAGGTCGCCCTGAACATCGCGCACAACGATGCTGCGGTCGCCGGCAGCGATGAGGCGCAGGGCGAGAGGGCAGTCGGCGGCCCGTGCCGCACTGAAGGTGTTGCGGGCGAGGAAGGACGAAAGGTCCTTGTCGGGATAGAGGATGTAGCTGTGCTGGTCGGCGCGGTACAGCCGGCTCGTGCGCAGGGCACCGAGCAGGTCCAGCGTCTCTTCCGGGCCGAGCAGGCCGGAGGAAAGGATGGCGACCTGGCCCTCGAGCATCTCCGCGAGCCGTCGCACATCGGCCCCATCGTCCCCGAACTCCAGCACGTTGTAGGAGTGCACGAGCCCGTCGTCCCGCCGGTTGGCGTGCAGGCCGGACTCTATGAAGCGTCGAGCCAGATCGAGCAGTTCGGCGACGTCTCCCGCGGCGACCGTCGACCGCTCCCCACCGAACCCGGCGTAGACCCGCTCGCGATAGGCGGTCCCTGCCTCGCCCAGGCCGTCCATCACGGCCCGGCGGCGAGTGGAATCGAACCCGCCGGCCAGGCCATCCGCATGCTCGAAGAGCACGTCGCGCACCGCGGTGAGCAGTCCGGCGAGCTCGCTCGAGAGCTCGACGTCGACGGTCAGGAGGTCCTGCACGAAGACGAGGTAGCGGCGCAGATAGGCGAGGGTGACCACCGACAGGCCACGGCCGACGAGCGCGTTGTTGGCGTCGTTCCATTCCGGGCGCTGGGTCGTCATCCAGATGCCGCCGTCCGGCACCAGATTGACGAGCTTGGCCAGCAGGAGCAGCAGCACCTTCTCGGCCAGCGTTACCCGCACGAGGTCGCCGTCGGCACCGTGCACGAGCCGACCGTCCGAGCCCTCCTCGGCGACCCGCCGCGTGATCGTGCGCTGCCGCTCGTCGTCGAAGGTGATGGTGTTGTACGGGTCCGTGAGGATGTCCGCATAGGCGGCGATCCGGTACGGCACGTCGGCGTGGGTGAAGGCCGCCCGGTTGATGAGCGCGTCGAGGCGCCCCGGGTGGAAGCGGCGGGAGGTCTCGAGCAACTTGAGCAGGTAGATGATCTGGTGGTCGCTCCAGTAACCGATGTTGGCCCAGGGGTCTTCGGGCTCGGGGACCTCCCAGTCGATGCCCTCGCGAGAGATCCGGTACGGGTTGTAGCCGTCGGCGGTCGTGGCGTCAAGGAAGATCGTGACCATCGACTCCACGAATTCGGGGAATGACCAGGCCAGCGCCTCCCAGTTCTGGAAGATGTCCCGCCAGTTGCCTTGGTATTCCAGGCGACGGATGCCGCTCTCGTCTTTCAGAACGATCCGGAACTGATTCCACGGCCGGCTCGGATCGCCGTGCCGGCGGCTGAACGTGAGCGGCAGGTATTCCGTGGCGAGGCGCCACAGGTCTACGTCGCCGTGCTCCTGGGTGATGGCGATGAGTTCGTCGGCGCGCAGCCGCTCGGGCAGCGCCGCCAGCACGCCGGCGCAGCGCTGGGCGGTCGACTGACTCCGCTGCATGATGAACGCCCGCACGTCGCTCGACTCCACCGTGTAGCCCTCGGCCGGAACGCCGCCGCGCATCGTGTTGAAAAGCACGTTGGCGGTGTGGTGGATGGTCGCGAGCTCGTCGCCGCTGTGCTGGGCGGCGTCGGTGGCCGCGAGGATCGTCTCCAGGTCGGACCGGGTGCCGACGATGTCGGCCGCGAGCTCCTCGGCGAGCCCGGCAGGATCTCGCAGCTTCTCGCGCAGGGCGACGACATCGGCCGCGTCCTGGTTGACGTCGGCGACGATCTGCCAGCGCTGCGTGCTTCCGGGGGCCAGCGTGATCCGCGCGTGCACGAGGTAAGCGCCGCGCTGGCCGCGGACATCCGTCTCGGCGGTGATGCCCCGGCCCCGGGCGAAGGCAGCCACCTGGCTGATCGAGAGCAGGTACTCGGCGTTGCCCAGCCCGACCTGCCAGGCCACGTTGGCCTGCAGCGACTCGCTGGGCTCGGCGAGGTCGGAGAGCGTCGCGTTCAGTGTCAGCAGCCCGAGGCCCGTCGAAGAGTCGAGTTCGGCCCGCTTGTAGGCGTCCAGCAGCACGCTCAGCTCGTTCTGCGTCTTCTTGAGGGCTCCGGCGGGAAGGATGTTCACCAGGCCGTCGAGGAGGTCGACGTCGAGCGTTTCGCCGAGCGAGGTCAGGGCGCAGCTGCGCACGACGCCGAAGCGGGCACTCGTCTGCCAGGTCACGCGCAGGCGCAGGCCGAGATCCGGGCGGGTCTCCTCGAAGACCAGGGTGGTGCCGAGGGCGTCCTTGTACAGCGTGCGCTGCACGGCCTGATCGCCGGGACGCACCTCCGCGAACGGCTGCCAGTGAATCCCGGTCCCGTCGGGGTGTCGAACGAGCAGCACGCTGAGCCCACCGGTTCGGCCGCCGCTCTCGGTGACCTTGTCGTCGGTGTAATACGGGAACAGGGCCCGATCGGCGTCGACCCGTCCTGCCGTCAGGCCGCCCGTGCTCGAGATGAAGAGCCAGACGTTGCTCGCGCCGACGAGGGTCATGAAGAACGGCGGCATCTGGTCGTAGGCCTCGATCCGGTAGAACCGGCGTCCGTCCAGATCGACCGGTCCGCCCCGGACGGTGCCCTCCGCAGGGTCAGTGCCCTCTACGGGGTCGAACGGCATCTCGCCCCGGACGGTGGGCTGAATGATGGTCTCGAGGGGCATGCGATCCTCCATTGAATTCACTCCGGCGGATGTTCCGGCCGGCGAGTGCTCCACCATCTCACTAATGAGAGCGCTCTCACAGACTGCCAGACATCTACCGCGCATTCAAGCGCCGGCCCTCCGCGGTGTTGTGCGGAGGGCCGGCGCTGTGTCGGCTGAAGGTGCACCGGGTCGACCGGCGGGGGCCCGCCTGGCGGCCGAAGCCTTAGGCGAACGCGGCTACGGCGACAGCGACGGGTTCGTCGCCGGAGACCAGGTGCAGCACCCGGCGCTCGGCGGCGCCGGTCTCGATGAGTGCGGCCAGCACGGCCGCGACGTCCGCGCGGGGCACAGTCGCGCGATCTTCCGGCAGGCCGGGGCCGGCCGGGTTCAGGCGCACCAGTCCGGTTCCTGCGTCGTCGACGAGGCCGCCGGGGCGAACGATCGTCCAGGCCAGGGACCGAGCGATCAGGTCTTCCTCGGCCGCCAGTTTGGCCTGCAGGTAGCCCAGGAAGTCCGCCGGGACATCCGCCGGGGTATGACCGTCCCGCACCTTCTCGGTGCCGGTCGACGAGATCTGGATGAAGCGCCCCACGCCGGCGGACTCGGCCGCGTCGGCCAGTCGCACGGAGCCGCCGAAGTCGACGGCCTGACGGCGCTCCTCGCTGCCGTCGGCTCCGGCGCCCGCGGCGAACACCGCGACGTCGGCACCGGCCAAGAGGTGCGCCACCTCGGCCGATGAGGTCTTTTCGAGGTCGATCACCACCGGAACGGCTCCGTCAGCGACGAGGTCCGCCCTCTGTTCCTCCGAGCGGATCAGCCCGAGGACCTCGTGGCCATTCTTCGTGAGCTCCCGCGTGAGCTGCCGAGCGATTTTTCCATGTCCACCTGCAATAACAATGCGCATTACCGGTACAACGCCCCGACGGCCCCCACAATTCCCCACGCCCGGACCGGGCCATCCGTGACTGCGCGCCCTGTGCGCATTCGACGGAGATTTTGCCACAAAGTGACGATTTGAGGCCTAAACGGGGCGGTAGGAGCAAAATCTCCGTCGAATTCGTTCGGGTGCTAGCGGGGCTGGGTGCGGGCCTCGCGCTCGAACTCGTCGACGTCGATCCCCGGCTCGACCAGGGCGCCCATCCTGTCGGCGGCCCGCTGCGCGTCCCGGGTCAGCTCGGCCTGCGCGGTCAGCTCGGCCGCGTTCTCGTCCGCGGCCTCCTGCAGGGCGGAGGTGTTGCGCAGCGGCGGCGCCGTGAGGAAGAAGCTCAGTACGAATGCGACCAGCACGACGGCCAGGCTCACCCAGAAGACGGTGACGGATGCGTCGTTGAAGCCGACGAGGAACGGCTCCGCGAGCCGCGGGTCGGCCGTGTTGAGGAACGAGGTGTCGCCGTCGAGGGCGCCGCCCACGCTGCCCGGGTTGGCCAACAGTGCCAGGATGCCGGTGTTCGCCGGGTCGGCCTGCACGGCCGGGTCCGTTGCAGCGTCCCTGACCCCGGAGACGATGGTCGGGTTGTCGAAGGCCGCGCCGATCGTGTCGGGGATGCGGGTGAACAGCACCGAAAAGAGCACGGCGGTGCCGAGCGTGCCGCCGATCTGGCGGAAAAACGTCGAGGCGGATGTGGCCACGCCGATATCCCGAGGGCCGACCGAATTCTGGCTGGCGATGGTGAGCGTCTGCATCAGCTGGCCGAGGCCGAGGCCGATCAGGAGCATCCCGGCCATCATGAATCCGACCGGCTTGTCGGCGGTGGCGAATGTGAAGAGCAGGAAGCCTGCCGACATGAAGGCAGTGCCGATGGTGGGGAACATCTTGTAGCGCCCGGTACGGGCGATCAGCTGGCCGCTCACAATGGAGGAGATCATCAGGCCCGCGATCATCGGCAGCATCAGGAAGCCGCTCTCCGTCGGGGTGGCCCCGTTCACGAGCTGCAGGTAGAGCGGCACCGTCATCATGGCGCCGAACATGCCGAAGCCGACGAAGACGCCCAGGATGGTCGCCATCCTGAACGTGGACGAACGGAACAGTTTCAGCGGGATGAGCGCGTCGTCGCCCATCAGCCGCTCGGCGAGGATGAAGGCCGCGATGCTGAAGAGTCCGATCACGTAGCAGGCGATCGAGGGGATCGAACCCCAGCCCCAGGTGCGGCCCTGCTCGGCCACGAGCAGCAGCGGCGCGGCAGCAAGGATCACGGTCACCGCTCCCCACCAGTCGATGCGAACGGGCCGGGCGAAGTGGGGAACGTGTAGAAACTTCAGCACGATTGCGAGGGCGATGATGCCGATCGGAAGGTTGATCAGGAAGACCCACCGCCAGCCCGTGATTCCGAGGATCGTGTCCGAGCCCGACAGGACGCCGCCGATGAGCGGGCCGATCACGCTGGAGACCCCGAAGACGGCCAGGAAGTACCCCTGGTATTTCGCCCGCTCCCGGGGTGCCAGCATGTCGCCCATGATCGTCAGGGGGAGAGCCATCAGGCCGCCGGCGCCGAGCCCCTGGATGGCCCGGAAGATCGCGAGCTCGTACATCGAGTTCGCCAGGCCGGCCAGGAGCGAGCCGATGAGGAAGATCGTGATCGCGATCAGGAACAGCGGGCGGCGCCCGAAAATGTCGCTGAGTTTGCCGTAGATCGGCGTGCTGATGCACGACACGATCAGGTAGGCGGTCGTCACCCAGGCCTGCAGCGCCATGCCGTCGAGGTCGTCGGCGATGGTGCGCATCGATGTTCCGACAATGGTCTGATCGAGGGCGGAGAGGAACATTCCGGCCATCAGTCCGAAGATGACGAAGAGAATCTGCCGGTGGGACATCAGCGGCGGGGCGGCGAGAGAGGGAGAAGTTTGCATTGTGCGCAAAGTTACACGATGGGCAAACAATCTTCAAGCGGCTGCGGGCCGTCGGAGGCTGGGGGAGCCCGCTCCGGTCTAGGCTCAGCATCGTGTGGGCAGATCGGGCAGTGGGGGTCGCGCATCCGTTCCGGCGGAGGCGTATCGTCGTGCTGTCCATCGTCATCTCTGGACTCGCCGCCGGTGCGGTGGCGGCCGGAGCCCTGACCGGGGAAACCGCGCCGCCCGTCGTCGGTTCCGCCGTCGCTCCGACGCTGATTGCCCGTGCCGAACCGAGCCCCACCCCCACCCCGCCTCGGGCCGCCCCGACAGGTTCCCCGGAGCCGGCCGTGATGCCTACCTTTGACCGTTCCGCCCGCTCACTCGACGACCCGGCGAGCCTCTGGGTCGTCGTTGACAAGACCCGCCCGCTGAACCCCTTCGACTACGCTCCGACCGACCTCGTCGACGTCCCGGTGGCTCACGTCTGGAGCCCGCAACTTCGCCGGGAGGCGTCGGACGCAACCGTGGCCCTGTTCTCCGCGTTCGAGGCGGAGACCGGGCTGAAGCTGCAGTCCCACAGCGCCTACCGGAGCTTCGCGGCCCAGGTGATGGTCTACGACGCGGATGTCGCCGCGAACGGACAGGCGTTCGCCGACACCAGCACGGCCCGGCCGGGAACCAGCGAGCACCAGACCGGTCTGGCCATCGACATCAGCGCACTGCCCGGGATCTGTTCGCTGGATGCCTGCTTCGGCGACACCCCACAGGGGCAGTGGCTTGCCGGGAATGCCTGGCGTTTCGGGTTCCTGCTGCGCTACCCGGCCGACAAGGTGGCCATCACCGGCTACGGCTACGAGCCCTGGCACTTCCGCTACATCGGAACGGAACTGGCCACGGAGATGCACGCCACCGGCACCGCCACCCTCGAGGAGTTTTTCGGGCTCCCGGCGGCTCCCGGCTACCACTGATCCCGTTCCCCGATCCCGTTTCCTGATCGGCGCAGGGCCGGTGTGTCGTCCACCCGGGCATTTCCCGGATAAGTGTGATTATCTAGAAACCGTCCCCCGAACGGGGCGTGTCTGCCACACCCCCCCGGTGGCACCCCGAACGAAGAGAGAAATCTGTGGTTCTGACCCGACGCTTCCGCATCGTCGCTGCCGTACTCGTTCTGGGCGGCCTCGTGGCCGGAACGGCCGCCGTGGCCGGGGTGACTGGGGACGAAGCCGTCGTCTCGGCGACTCCGACCCCGGCTGCTGACTCCACGCAAACGGCGCCGAAGGCCGATGCGGTCGAGTCTGACGCGACGGCCCCAGATCGGGTCGCCCCCGCGGAGGCCGCAGAGCCGGTTCCCATCGACGCCCAGGTGCAGGCGCAGGTGAGTTACATGCTCGCCCACTGGACCGACTACAACACGGATGACTACGGCGTCATCACCGACAACGACTGCGTCAATTTCACCAGCCAATCCCTGATCGAGCGGGGCTGGACCATGGACGACCAGTGGTACGCAGAGGGAACCGGCTCCGACTTCGACACCTCGTCACCGTGGATCAGCTCAACCGCGTTCCGGGACTACGTCGCGCAGTCCGGCCGCGCCACCGCCCTGACGGATGACCAGCGCGACCAGGTCAAGCTCGGCGACGTCGCGCAGTTCGACTGGGACAACTCCGGGGACCGCGACCACACCGGGGTCGTCACCCGGATCGAGGGGTCGGGCGACGACATCCAGATCTACTATGCCGGCCACACCGACGACACCGACTTCCGGTCGGTCGACTACGCGATCACCGAGAAGCACCCGGGCGCCACGGCGTACTACTGGAGCATTCCCTAGGTACCGAAGCACTCCCTACTGCTGATCTCCGGTCCCGACAGGCTCGACCGCCGCGGTGGTCAAGCCGGTCCGGATCAGACGCGTCAGGCGATGGCGCCGTCGACGATGGCCTTTGCCTCGATCTGCACCTGCTTCAGGTGTTCCGGGCCCGTGAAGGACTCGGCGTAGATCTTGTAAACGTCCTCGGTGCCACTCGGCCGGGCCGCGAACCAGGCGTTCTCGGTGACGACCTTGACGCCGCCGATTGCCGCACCGTTGCCGGGAGCGTGACTCATCTTGGCGATGATCTTCTCGCCGGCGAGTTCGGTGGCCGTGATGGCGGCTCCGTCGAGCTTGGACAGCTGCGCCTTCTGGGCGGGCGTCGCGGCCGCGTCCACGCGAGCGTAGGCCGGGTCGCCGAAGTGCTCGGCCAGCTCGGCGTAGCGTTGGCTGGGCGTCTTGCCGGTCACGGCAAGAATCTCCGAGGCGAGCAGGGCCAGCAGGATACCGTCCTTATCGGTGGTCCAGACGGTTCCGTCGAAGCGCACGAAGCTGGCGCCGGCGCTCTCCTCGCCGCCGAAGGCGACCGAGCCGTCGATCAGGCCCGGAACGAACCACTTGAATCCGACCGGCACCTCCCAGAGGTCGCGGCCGAGGAAACCCGCGACGCGGTCGATCATGGTGGAGGAGACGAGCGTCTTGCCGATCGCGGCATCCGCCCGCCAGCCTTCGCGGTGGCTGTACAGGTAGTCGATAGCCACGGCCAGGAAGTGGTTCGGGTTCATCAGCCCGCCGTCGGGGGTGACGATACCGTGCCGGTCGGCATCGGCGTCGTTGCCGGTGACGATGTCGAACTCGTCCTTGTGGGCGGCGACGGATGCCATCACGGACGGGCTCGACGGATCCATCCGGATCTTGCCGTCCCAGTCCAGGGTCATGAAGCGCCAGGTGGGATCGACGTGGGGGTTGATCACGGTCAGGTTGAGCTCGTAGCGGTCGCGAATCGCACCCCAGTAGCCCACGCTCGCGCCGCCGAGCGGGTCGGCTCCGATACGAATGCCGCTGGCCTTGATGGCGGCCATGTCGATGATGTTCTCAAGGTCATTCACGTACCCACCGCGGAAGTCGTAGGTCTCGACTGCGTTGGGCTCGCTTTTTTTGACATCATTGAGCCCGGCGGCGATGAGTTCGTTGGCCCGGGCGGCGATCCACGAGGTGGCGTCGCTGTCGGCCGGTCCGCCGTGCGGCGGGTTGTATTTGAAGCCGCCGTCGGAGGGCGGGTTGTGGCTCGGGGTGACCACGATCCCATCGGCCTCGTCGTTGTTCCCGGCCCGGTTGTAGGCCAGGATCGCGTGAGAGAGGGCCGGAGTAGGCACATAGTCGTCGAACTCGTCGACCAGCACGCGCACGCCGTTCGCGACGAGCACTTCGAGGGCGGTCGTATAGGCTGGCGCGCTCAGGGCGTGCGGGTCGGTGCCGATGAAGAGCGGCCCGGTGATGCCCTGCATGGCGCGGAATTCAACGATCGCCTGCGTGGTCGCGATAATGTGGTCTTCATTGAAGGCCGTGTTGAGGGAGCTCCCTCGGTGACCGGAGGTGCCGAAGGCCACTCGCTGGCCGGGCACCGTGACATCCGGTTTCAGGTCGTAGTACGCCTTCACCAGCGCTTCGACATCGACAAGGTCAGATTCCAGGGCCGCTGTGCCCGCGCGTTCGTTCATGGTGTCCAGTCTTGCACTGCAACTAGGCTGATCTGCATGTCCGAGTCGCGCAATGTCAGCTACAGCTTCCTCGGGCCGACGGGCACCTTCACCGAGACAGCCCTCACCCAGGTCGTCGAAGCCCAGGGCAAGCCGTGGCGGGCCGTGAACAATGTCGGCGAGGCGTTCGACGACGTCGTGTCCGGCCGCAGCGTGGCCGCGATGATCGCGATCGAGAACTCCGTCGACGGTGGCGTGTCCGCCACGCAGGATGCCCTCGCGAGCGTGCCCGACCTGCGCATCATCGGCGAGTACCTGGTTTCGGTGAACTTCGTCCTGGTGGCTCGCCCGGGCACCGCGCTGGCCGATGTGAAGACCATCAACGCGCATCCGGTCGCCTATGCGCAGTGCCGCCGCTGGCTGGCATCCAATCTGCCGCACCACGGCCACCTTCCGGCGTCGAGCAACGTGGCCGCCGCCGCGTCGCTGGTCGAATCAGGGCAGGCGGATGCCGCCATCGCCCCGCCCGGCATCGAGAAGCACCACGATGTGGTCGTGCTCGCCCGCAGTATCGGCGACAATGCCAACGCGGTCACCCGCTTCGTGCTCGTCAGCCGAACCACCACCGTGCCGCCCCGCACTGGCGCCGACAAGACCAGCCTGATCGTGGAGCTGCCCGAAGACCGCTCAGGCGCCCTGCTCGAGATGCTCGAGCAGTTCGCCACCCGGGGCGTCAACCTCAGCCTGATCCAGTCGCGCCCCATCGGCGACGCCCTGGGGCGCTACCGGTTCGTGATCGACGCCGACGGTCATATCCACGACGAACGCGTGGCCGACGCGCTGCTCGGCCTGCGCCGGTTCAGCCCCCAGGTGATCTTCCTCGGCTCGTACCCGCGGGCCGACAAGCAGCCGATCGAGTTCACCTCGCGCTACAACGACAACGTCTTCATCGGTGCGCGCGCCTGGCTGCGCGGCCTGCTCGGCGAGCCCGCGGTCTGACGGTCCCACCAGCCCAGCCCAGCCCAGCCCAGCCCGGCCCAGCCCGGCCCAGTCCAGCGCGGCCCTCAGGCCGCGACGGGAACCCGCAGGACGAGGGCGGCAGGGTCGGTGCGCAGGGACACCGAGCGCACCGGGCCGAGCGCGTCGCCGTCCACCTCGAACTCCTGCGCCTCGACCAGCACGATCCGGATATCGGCGGCGTGCAGCGTCGTCATCACCCGTGCAGTGGTCGATTCGGTTCGCTCGATGATGCGACGCCCGGCCGCCGAGCGGCGCAGAACGCCGTTCTCCCACGTCACCCGGCGCCAGATTGTGAGCCAGCCGAGCACGCCCTTGGGCTGCAGCATGGCGATGTCGAGGATGCCGTCGTCGAGGCGGGCATCCGGCAGAATCTGGATATTTCCCGGCAGCAGGCCGCAATTGCCGATCAGGATGGTGCTCACGTGCGCCGGCCGGTGCGGGCGCCCGTTCAGGCTGTACCGGATCTGGAACGGCTTGACCCGGGGGAGCACGCGCGCCACGGCGTCGACGTAGGCCAGCCAGCCCACCGCCCGCTTCAGTTCGGGCCGCGTGCTCACGACCATCTGGGCGTCGATGCCGATGCCCGCCATCACGAGGAAGACGTGGTCGGCCAGGGCGCCGTCGTCGGTGCGCACGGATGCCACACCCACGTCGATCGGCTTGTTTCCGCCCGTGAAGGCAACCATGGTGGCCTCGTCAAGGTTCGACAGCGGCAGGCCCAGGTTGCGGGCCAGCAGATTGCCGGTGCCGAGGGGCACGATGGCCAGGGGCACACCGGAGCCACGGAGCACGTCGGCGATCGCGCGAATCGTGCCGTCGCCGCCCGCCACGAGCACCAGGGACGCACCCTGCGCCAGGGCGAGCCGGGCGGACTGCCTGCCGGCGTCGTCCGCGGCGGTCGGGAGCCAGAGCGAGCCGGCCCAGCCTGACGCGGTCTCCGCGCGGGCCACGCTCGCCCGCAGGCGGTCCAGGTCGACTTTGGTGGGGTTGTAGACGATTGCCGCCCGCCGAACAACTGTCGGTTGATCGGGAGTATCCACGCGGTAAGGCTAGCAAGGTGCCGGACCATGCGCTTGTAGACTGATTCGGTGATTGATCCTGTGCTGCTGCGAGAGAATCCTGACCTTATCAAGCGTTCGCAGAAAGTGCGCGGTGCGTCGGTCGAGGCGGTCGACGACGCGCTCGCCGCCGACGCGGAGCGTCGCGCCACTATCCGGGCGTTTGAGGCGCTGCGTGCCGCCCAGAACCAGTTCGGCAAGCAGGTGGCCTCCGCGCCTCCCGCGGAGAAGAAGGCCCTCGTCGCCCAGGCGCAGAGCCTCGCTGCCGACGTCAAGTCCGCCGCGGCCGCCTCGGGCGAGGCCGAGGCGCTGTTCACCGCAGTCGTGCGCACCCTCGCGAACCCCGTCATCGACGGCGTACCGGCCGGCGGTGAAGAGAACTTCGTCACCCTCCGCACCCACGGCGCCATGCCCGCCTTCGACTTCGAGCCGCGCGACCACCTCGAGCTGGGCGAACTGCTCGGCGCCATCGACATGGCCCGAGGGGCCAAGGTGTCCGGCGCCCGGTTCTACTTCCTGCGCGGCATCGGCGCCCGCCTCGAGATCGCGCTGATGAACATGGCGCTCGACCGGGCGCTGGCGGCCGGCTTCATCCCCTTGATCACGCCCACCCTGGTGCGGCCCGAGATCATGGACGGCACCGGGTTCCTCGGCGAGCACGCCGACGAGGTCTACTTCCTCCCCGCCGACGACCTCTACCTCACCGGCACCAGCGAGGTCGCGCTCGCCGGCTACCACTCGGACGAGATCCTGGACCTGTCCGGCGGACCGCTCCGCTACGCTGGCTGGTCCACCTGCTACCGGCGCGAGGCCGGTTCGGGCGGCAAGGACACCCGCGGCATCATCCGGGTGCACCAGTTCAACAAGCTGGAGATGTTCACCTACGTGCTGCCGGAGAATGCCGAGGCCGAGCACGACCGCCTCGTCGCCCTGCAGGAGGACATGCTCCAGGCGCTCGGCCTCAGCTACCGCGTCATCGACGTGGCCGCCGGCGACCTCGGCTCCAGCGCCGCCCGCAAGTTCGACATCGAGGCGTGGGTCCCCACCCAGAACGCCTACCGCGAACTGACCAGCACGAGCAACTGCACGACCTACCAGGCGCGCCGGCTCGATATCCGTTACCGCACTGAGTCGGGGAAGACCGCGCCGGTCGCAACCCTCAACGGCACCCTGGCGACGACCCGCTGGATTGTGGCCCTGCTCGAAACGCACCAACAGGCGGATGGCTCGGTACTCATCCCCGAGGCGCTGCGCCCCTGGCTGGGCGGCCTCGACGTCATTCGGCCGGTGGGCGCATGACGACGCCGACGGATGCCCCCTGGCTGGTGGCCCTGGACATCGACGGCACCACCATGCACGAGAATGGCACGATCAGCGACGGCGTCCTCGACCAGGTGCGGCGGCTCGCCGCGGCCGGTCATGAGGTCATGCTCGCCACCGGGCGCTCGTCCGCCACCACGCTCCCCGTGCTCGAGCGCCTGGACATCACCCCGCGCTTCGTGGTCTGCTCGAACGGTGCGATCACCCTGCACCGCGACCCGGCTTCCCCCGCCGGGTACCGGCGCGAATGGGTCGAGACCTTCGATCCGACCGATGTGTTGCTGCAGATCCGCTCGCACCTGGTCGGTGCCAGGTATGCCGTCGAAGACGAGCGCGGCTTCTACCGCTACACCGAGCCGTTCCCGGATGCCACGATCGGGCTGGATAGCGAGCACGTCGAGTTCGACGATCTGCTGCGCCAGGACGCCACCCGGGTGGTCGTCATCTCGCCTGACCACGACATGGAGGATTTTCTTCAGATCGTCGACCGGATGGGACTGAACCGGGTGAGCTACGCGATCGGCTGGACTGCCTGGCTCGATATCGCCCCCGACGGCGTGAACAAGGCCACCGCCATGGAGCGGGTGCGCGCCGAGTTCGGGATTCCGCGGAGTCGCGTGATGGCCGTCGGCGACGGGCGCAACGACATCGAGATGCTGCAGTGGGCGTCGGTTCAGGGTCGGGGAGTGGCCATGGGGCAGGCTCCGCACGAGGTGCTCGCGGCGGCCGGCGAGATTACCGGCGCCGTTCACGAAGATGGGCTCGCGCTCGTTCTGAGCAGCCTGTAGGCGGTGCCCAGCCCGCTGCCAGCATCCTCTGGCACTGTGGTGAGTCTGCAAGCGGCTAGAATCGGTCGGTATTCGATAGTCCGCGACCGCGTGTTCCACCAGCGCCGCGGGCAGCGAACCGGGAGGGCTGTCCGAGCGGCCGATGGAGCCAGTCTTGAAAACTGGTGGGCAGAGATGTCTCGTGGGTTCGAATCCCACGCCCTCCGCACCTCGATTCTGCACGGCCTGCACTAACGAAGGGACCTGAGTGAGCGACGAATTACGCCCCCGCTCGACACGATCGAAGAAGCTCAGTACCATCGCCCGCCATGGCCGGCTGCGCCGCTCCAACCCGTTCGTGACCTTGGCCAAGGTGCTCGCCGCGTCACTGGCCGTGCTGCTCGTGAGTGGCGCATCCGTCGCCGCGATCGCGACCTACGATGTCGCGTCGAGTGTGCAGGAGAGCGTGCCCCTGGCCAACGAGACCGAGGGTCCCGCCCCCAAGATTGATGCGATCCCGGGCGGCGTGAACCTGCTGATTGTCGGCAGCGACAGCCGAAAGGGGCAGGATGCCTCGTTCGGGCCGGAGGATTCCACCGGCGACCTCAACGATGTCACCATGCTGCTGCACATCTCCGAAGACCACACCAACGCCTCCGTGATCAGCTTCCCCCGGGACATGTATGTTCCCATCCCCGAGTGCCCGGACCCTGCCGGCGGCACCTTCGACGCGATGAGCAGCCAGAAAATCAACACCACGCTCACCTACGGTGGCCTGGCTTGCACCGTGCTCACGGTCGAGAAGCTCACCGGTTTGAGCATCCCCTATGCGGCAGAGGTGCAGTTCGACGGCGTCATGGCCATGTCGACGGCCGTCGGCGGCGTGCCGGTCTGTGTCGCCGAAGACATCGAAGACGAGTACACGAACACCTACCTTCCGGCCGGAATGCACACGCTCGAGGGTCTGGAGGCGCTGCAGTTCCTGCGCACCCGCCACGGCGTCGGCGACGGCAGCGACCTGACGCGGATCAGCAACCAGCAGGTGTTCCTGTCCTCCCTCGTGCGAACCGTGAAGAGTGCGTCCACACTCTCCGATCCCGTCAAGGTGTACTCGCTGGCCAAGGCCGTCACGGCCAACATGAACCTGTCCACGAGTCTCAACGACGTCTCCACCCTGGCGTCGATCGCCGTGGCCCTGAAGGACATCGACCTCAGCAAGGTGGTCTTCGTGCAGGCCCCGACCGGCAATGTTGACGGCGGCGTGGAACCGATCCAGCCGGACTTCGACGACCTGTTCACCGCCGTCGAAGATGACGACTCGCTCCAACTGGCCGAAGACCCGGCTGCGGAGGACCCGGCTGCGATCCCGGATCCCGATGCCACGACCGATCCGGCCGCACCGGTCCCGGATCCGGCCGCGACGCCCCCGACCGCAGTGCTTTCCGATTCAGTCCAGGGCCAGACCGCCGGAGACGTCACCTGCTCTGCAGGCCGGTCGCTCGAGGACCAGTAGCCTCCGGGCGGCGCCCGCAGTCCTTGGTTCGTGCGGATGCCGTCAATACCGTTATGCTTATCTACGTGTGTTTGCGCTGCAGACACCATGGAGACGTCGCATAGTACGGCTTAGTGCACCACCCTGCTAAGGTGGAGTACCCTTCACGGGGTACCGTGGGTTCAAATCCCACCGTCTCCGCGCTTCTCGTTCCTCCGCATCCCGGTTTTTCTCACTGGGTGCGGGGGTTTTTCTGTCCCGGAACGCACCTGTGACTTGATTCCGGAGGCTCTAACCAACGTCCGTGTCTGAGCCATTTGGTGACCCGATCCCGAAAAATCACGCCAACGTTGGTTGAGCCTGTCGAGCCCCCAACCGGTTCCCTCCCCCAGACCGCCAGGTGCGGGTGGGGTCGTAGCAGTAGGGTGGCCGGACTTGGGGTTTGCCGCGGATCATGCGGATGTTCCAGCCGGAGGTGTCGATGCTGTGGTGGTGGTACCAGCAGAGGAGTACCCCGTTGGTGATCTCGGTTTTGCCGCCGCGGTGCCAGGGGATGACGTGGTGTACTTCGCACCAGGCGGCGGGCACGGTGCAGCCGGGGATGGTGCAGCCGCCGTCGCGGGCGGCGATGGCGCGGCGTTGGGCCCGGTTGAAGAAACGATTCTCGGTGCTGAGGCTGAGGACCTCGTTCCTCAGGCCGAACACGATCTCCTGAAATCCGCCGGCGCAGAGCGCCTGCTTCACACTTGTCAGCGAGATCGGCGCTTCGACGCCGTCGATCCAGCCCACCCCACGGCCCGCGGCCAGGTCGGCCTGGTTGACGTGGATCATGACGGTGGGGGCGGCGCCGCCCATGGTCGGGGTTCCCGCGTCACGGGTGGCGGCCTCGAACACACCACGGAGGATGTCGGCGCGCTTCTGACCACCGTTACGGTCGTCGCTGAGGGCCGCGGCCTCGGCGCCCGGGATCAGCTGCCCGGCCGCCATGCGCGCCTGTTCCTTGGCCGTGGGGAATGCCGGCGCCGCGTGAGCGGAGAGATAGGTGTCGAAGATGGCGTTCATGATGCCGCGGAGCTCCGGCGTGACGCCGCCGCGGAGCGGGTAGAGGCCGTCGCGGAAGAGCCCGAAGCCCACAGTGCTGCGGGCCTCGGCGACGGGCTCGTTCGGGGCGGTGCCGTCGGGATCGAGGCGAGCCTGCCACTGCCCCGCCATACCCCGCACCAGGTCCGCAGGAAACGCGAACCCCTCCCCGGGCAGGCCGCGGGTTTCGTCGGTGACGGCGCCGGTCGCGCTGGCCACCAGGGCACGTTCGGCGGTGCCGAGGTCGTCGGGCGCGACCCGGGCCGCGACCTGGTCGAGGGCGGTGACGATGTTCTCGGCCGCGTCGACG